>NZ_JAYGQU010000010.1:0-76794 GCF_035012985.1 Polynucleobacter sp. MG-28-Ekke-A2
GAATACATCCACTACTACAACCATGATCGAATCAAGCAAAAGCTAAAGGGATTAAGTCCGGTGCAATACCGAACTCAATCCCTCGTGCTAACCTAACTAAACTGTCCAACTACTGGGGGTCAGTTCATTCGGGTGGCTTTTACTTTTTCTATACTTCTATTTATTACTCAATCCAAGTAACAAACTCTTCTTTAGGCTTCCTGACTTTTTTCAAGTTAAGTAACCAGTCTTCGTCTGCCTTTCTATATCCTAGCGGCAGCATGACAACACTGCGTAAACCTTTTGCTTTGAGGCCGAGGATTTCATCGAGGGCTGCAGCATCAAAGCCTTCCATTGGCGTGGAATCTACCTGCTCGTAAGCTGCTGCAATGAGGGCAGTACCAAGTCCAATATAAGCTTGCTTTGCAGCATGTGTGTAGTTGGTTTCAGCATCTCTTGCGGTGTAACCACTAAGCAGCTTCTGGCGGTAGATGTCACCAGCTTCGCTTTTGAAATTGCGCAGCTTCTCGGTCATATCAAATGATTGATTGATTCGGTCTGCCGTGTAGGTATCCCAGGCAGCAAAAACGAGCAAATGCGAAGAGTCGACTACTTGGGTTTGATCCCAGGAGATTGCTTTGATCTTTTCACGAATCGCTTTATTGGTAATCACAAGTACTTCATACGGCTGTAATCCACTAGAGCTGGCAGTTAAACGAATAGCCTCCAGTATTTGCTCTACCTTATCCTGCGGTACAGACTTTGTGGAGTCCATTTTCTTGGTGGCATAGCGCCACTGTAATTTGTCAATTAAGCTCATTTTGATTTCCTTGGATTTAATATAGCGATAGATGGCACAGTGTAATTTATAACGGGGGCTAGTGCTAAACGAGCTAATATGTAGCCATTCAATCTCAAAAGACCGGAACATGAATCAAATTGAAATTATTCGAGATGTCAGTGATGTGATGGATGCGCTTGGCGTCGCCGTGGTGTCAATCGGTGTCTTATGGGGCCTCTTCTGTTTTGCAAAAGGCCTGATTACTCAGACGGCCGATATTGCTTATAAAACCTTTCGCATACAAATCGTGCGCTCGCTCATTCTGGGGCTCGAAGTCTTAGTTGCGGGTGATGTGATTCGGACGGTAGCCATCAGTCCAACGTTGACTAGTGTGGCGGTATTGGGCGCCATCGTTTTGATTCGTTGCTTCTTAAGCTGGTCCCTGACTTTAGAGATTGATGGCCGCTGGCCATGGCAAGCGCCTAGATCAGGTCAATCAGAATAAGTAATATTTGTCTTTAAACGAGAAAGGGAGTCGATAGACTCCCTTTTGTTTTGCTGCCGATTGATTATTGCTTAAGCAGCAACTGCTTCTTCTGGCTCAGTAACCGATGAGCGAATGAGGTAATCAAATGCCCCTAGCGAAGCTTTAGCGCCTTCACCCATTGCAATAATAATTTGCTTGTATGGTACGGTGGTGCAGTCACCAGCAGCAAATACACCCGGTAACGAAGTTTCGCCTTTGGCATCAACGATAACTTCGCCATGCTTGGAAAGATCAATGGTGCCTTTGAGCCAATCAGTGTTAGGTAACAAGCCGATTTGGACAAAAATACCTTCCAGATCAATTGTGTGCTCAGTATTGTTGGTGCGGTCTTCGTAGCGCAAGCCGTTGACCTTGCCATTGGCGCCCAATACTTCTTTGGTGAGTGCGCTCATGATGACAGTTACGTTTGGCATGCTAGCCATCTTTTTCTGCAACACTGCATCCGCACGCAATTTATTATCAAACTCGATGAGCGTTACGTGGCTAACAATACCTGCCAAGTCAATAGCAGCCTCAACGCCAGAGTTACCACCACCAATCACCGCTACACGCTTGCCTTTAAATAAGGGGCCATCACAGTGAGGGCAATAGGCAACTCCTTTGCCGCGGTATTCTTGTTCGCCAGGAACATTCATCTCCCTCCAGCGAGCACCGGTGCTGATGATTACGGACTTGCTGGTAAGGACTGCACCATTGGCTAATTCCACTTCAAGACCATGATTCGTTTTGCGCAAGGCATTGGCGCGCTGCAAGTTCATGATGTCGACTTCATAGCTCTTCACGTGTTGCTCAAGTGCTTGAACCAATTTAGGTCCTTCCGTTTCTTTTACGGAAATGAAGTTTTCAATACCCATGGTGTCCATAACTTGTCCACCAAAACGTTCAGCCACAATGCCAGTGCGAATACCTTTGCGTGCTGCATAGATCGCAGCAGCGGCACCTGCAGGTCCACCGCCAATGACTAAAACGTCAAAGGACTCTTTGGCAGAAAGTTTTGCAGCTTCTTCTTTAGGGGTTGAGGTATCTAATTTGGCCACAATCTCTTCAACACTCATGCGGCCTTGACCAAATACTTCACCATTCAGAATGACAGTAGGTACAGCCATGATTTGGTATTGATCTACCAGGCCTTGGTAAAGCGCGCCGTCCACCATCTCATGGGTAACATTTGGATTGAGGGCTGCTATTAAGTTCAGCGCCTGAACAACATCAGGGCAGTTGTGGCATGACAATGAGATGAAAGTCTGAAAGTTGAGCTTGCCATCTAATTTAGTAATGCGATCAATCACCTCTTGTTCTACTTTGGCTGGGTAGCCGCTAGCCTGCAAAATAGCCAAGATGAAAGACGTCATCTCGTGACCCATTGGTAAGCCAGCGAAAGTAATGCGGGCGTCTTGATCAGCCTTGCTGACGGTAAAGCTAGGAATATGCTCACTCTTACCGTCAGTTTTTAAGCTGATCTTGTCAGACTGCTCAGCTACTTCATTTAAGAGCTCAAGCATCTGCTTAGAGCTGTCGCTGTCATCTAGGCTGGCTACGAGAACGATCGGGCTAACAATCTTTTCAAAGTATACCTTTAACTGAGATTTGATATTGGTATCGAGCATGATGATTTCCTTGGGTATTTTTTTAGGTGAGTCTATTGGGCAGGATCTGGTCCTCTCCAATAGACTCTCCGAAGAGAGTCTATGGATTACTGATTCAACTTAGATTTTGCCTACGAGATCCAAAGATGGAGTCAATGTTGCTGCGCCTTCTTTCCACTTAGCTGGGCATACTTCGCCTGGGTGTGCTGCTGTGTACTGAGCGGCTTTCAACTTACGCAATGTTTCAGAAACATCACGAGCGATTTCATTTGAATGAATCTCTGCTGTCTTGATGATGCCTTCTGGGTTGATAATGAATGTGCCACGCAATGCCAAACCAGCTTCAGGAATATGAACACCGAAAGCGTTTGTCAATGTGTGTGTTGGATCGCCAACGAGTGGGAACTTTGCTTTTCCAACAGCAGGAGAAGTCTCGTGCCACACTTTGTGTGAGAAATGAGTATCGGTTGTTACGATATACACTTCAGCACCCATTTTTTGGAATTCAGCATAGTTCTCAGCTGCATCTTCAATTTCTGTTGGGCAGTTAAAAGTAAAAGCTGCTGGCATAAAAATCAGAACTGACCAGTGCCCCTTGAGGGACTCATCAGTAACGGTTACAAACTTGCCGTTGTGGAAAGCTTCGGTTTTAAAGGGTTGAACTGCGGTATTAATAATGGACATACTGTGCTCCTAGTGTTGGTTAATCAATTTCTTTAATAACTACTGCAACTGAATGAATTTTGAACCTCAGTTGTTTATTTGTCTAATGAATAAATTAGATCTTTATGATCGAATTTATAGATAACTACTCATTTGGGGGCGTATTGGGTGCTAAAGGTGTCTTGGCTAACACTTTTGACTCTAATGTTTAGGTTTTTTATAGCTTTTAGAGTCTTGCAGGCTAATTTTCGGCTTATAGTGCTTTTAATGGCCTAAAAAGCTTATCTTTACTGAAATTGGAGAAATGACATGAGTTTTATCAAACAAGGGTTAATAGCCTTATCCATCGCAGCGATTGCGCTATTAAGTGCCTGCGTCACCGAAGGGAAATACAACCAATTGGACCAGGCGTATAGCCAGCTCCAACAGGCCTATCAAGGCGATGAAGTGGAAATTCGCCAATTACAAGGTGAGTTGCGCATCACGATCCGGGACAAAATCCTGTTTCCAGAGGGCGGTTATCGCTTGAATGCTAAAGCTGAACAGGTATTGGCAAAAATGGCGCCAACATTATCGGGCTTTAAAAATACCAAGGTAGTGGTTCGCGGATATACAGACAATGTGTCAATTGGTGCTGAGTTGCGCAATCAAGGAATTACTACCAATCTCGATCTGTCATCGAAGAGAGCGGATAACGTAGTTGACTACCTCATTCGTAAGGGCGTAAGTCAGGGTCTTATTTCTGCGCAAGGCATGGGTGAGTCTAATCCAGTTGCTTCTAATGCAACTCCAGAAGGTCGCGCTCAGAATCGTCGCATTGAAGTTACTTTGGTTGGCCCAGGTAATTAATTCGTAGCTTATATAAAAGGATAAACAATGAAATATTTATTAAGACTTTGCGCAGTAGTAACAGTTGCATTGGGATTAGCTGCTTGCTCGGGTACGCCTGATGTCAAAACATCTTCAGCAGATTTTATTAAAGTAACAAATGGTATTTTGACTAGTAGTTATGGCAAGACTATTTATACCTTTGATAAAGATCAGGCAGGCTCAGGCAAGTCAGAGTGCGTATCAACCTGTGCGACGAACTGGCCCCCAGTCTATGTGGAGCAAGGCATTAATCTCTCCGGTGACTTTTCCTATATCAGTCGTAACGATGGTCAGAAGCAGTTGACCTATAAAGGCAAGCCACTGTACTTCTTTGTTAAGGACAAAAATCCTGGCGATAAGACGGGTGATAACGTCAATAATGTTTGGCATGTTGTAGCGCCGTAATCTGCAAAATATTTAAAGAGCTAAATGTAATTAATGCCACCTTAGGGTGGCAGCGCCTTTTTATGAAATTATTTTTATTGCTCATCATCAGTTTTTTTGCTTCAGCAAGTTATGCAGAGGACTTACTGGTTCCCCTCTCAAAATTTGATAATGATTCTCAGCAACTGACGAACAGCAAGGTGTTAGAGTTTTGGGGTTATCACAATTACGACGGTAACGATAACTATCAAAATATTTTGAAGTTGCGCTACTACAATCCCTTGGAGGCAGGTGATTGGCGAGGGCGTATACGTCTCGATAGTTCTTACGCATCCAATTACAACTCCATTTCGTCCGCCAATAATTCAGGGCAATACAGTGCCGGCAACACCATGGTTACTATCTGGGGGCAGGATCGAACTTTTCTTAAGCCATTGGGTGCTTTGGTTGGTGGTCGCGTTGTATTTCCATTTGGTAATAACGGGCAGTGGGCGGTTGGTCCGCAATTAGGGTGGTCATTTATTCCTGAGGTCGATAGCCTGTTGGGTGTGACCGATTTCTCGCCCCTATTGCGCTATATGTACGGCTTTGATACTAAAAACAACAGTCAGACCATTAACCCCAATCAACCTGCATTGGTCAGAAACCTGCAAATATTCCCAACTATTGGCTTCCAGCTATCTCCAAACACAATGCTGCGTTTTTGGGATGAAAACGGTGCGGTTTACAACTCTGCTGGAGGGGGCTGGTTTGTGCCGATTGATGCTATGGTGACCCATCGCCTCACTAAAGACTGGGTATTTGCAGTGGGTGCTAGTAAACAAGTGGTTCAAAGTTATCACCAGTACGACTGGTCTACCTATGCGAAGATCTCCTATAACTTCTAGAGCGCAGGTCTTTTACGGTTAAGCCTACAGACTATAATTAGTTCCAAAATTAGCATTAATAACACTCCTTTGCAACCACATATCCAATAGAACGTTTATGAATAAGAAAATTCTTGCATTTCTAATAGCTACATCTTCAATCTTCATTTCTGTAAGCGTTGCTCATGCAGAAGAGAGTCTGTCACCACTTCCAAAAATTTCAGATGAGTGGCGCTTTGAGGTGACTCCTTATTTATGGGGAGCTGGAATCTCTTCTACGCTCTTTTATAACGATCGCTATCTCAATACCGCAAAGCTTTCTACAAGTAACGTACTTGGAGATCTCAAGTCCGGCGGTATGATTTCTGCAGAAGCGCATTACGGTAACTGGGGCATCATGGGTGACCTCGTTTCAGCAACTTTGCAAACTACAGGTAGCAATACTGTAGTGGTTCCGACTCGCAAATATGGGGGCGTTCCGGTTCAGGCTGCCGATAAAGTAACGATGCAGCAAAATATTATTACTGGTGCCGCTACTTATACTGTTCTCAATAACCAAAGCATATATTTAGATGGCTTGGCGGGTGTGCGTGGAATTATGGCAACTGCAACAGTTGCCTTGAATTTGTCAGCCGATGGAGTGTCTGCTGGCGCCGTCGACTCTAAATCAGTTTCTACTGCCGATCCAATTGTTGGTTTCAAAGGTCGTTACCGAATTGCCGACTCTACTTGGTATATCCCTTTTTATGCTGATATCGGCGGCGGCGGCGGCACGACCAACATGACTTGGCAGGGCGTTCTTGGGGTGGGTAAAACATTTGAAAAATGGGTTGATGTATCTCTTGCCTACCGCACCATGTACTACGACATGAAGGGCGACGGCCTGCTACAAAAAACTACCTTTAAGGGCCCGCAGTTAGCCGCAACCTTTAAGTTCTAATTTTCAATTCATCATAAATAAAGCATGAGTCATACATTAAAAATAGCGATTATATTGGCAGCACTTGGAGTTATAACCACTTCAGTTAATGCTCAAGAAATTCCAGCACGTGCAGGCACAATTGCTGCTGAGAAATCGGGCGAAGTAAGTGTTTCCGCTAACCCAGCAGTAAACAGCGTTGATATTGCCAAGAAATTGGCAAATCCAATCGCTAATATGATCTCTGTGCCACTGCAGTATGAATTTAGTCGTGGCGTGGGTAAAAACCAAGGCGGCTCAGAGCAGTCGCTCCTATTTCAGCCGGTAGCTCCATTTAATTTGGGCGGTGGGGATGTCTTTATCGTGCGACCAATTGTTGCGGGTGTGAGAGAAGTTAGTGTTCAAGATGCTTCAGGCAAGTCATTCTCTGGCTATGGCATTGCTAGCGTAACTCTCGAGTCTTTCTATGCGCCTAATACCAACTCATCTTGGATTTGGGGTATTGGCCCCTATGCTCAATCACCATCAGGCAATAGTGGTAAGTTTGGCTCACAGCAAACTGGTGCTGGTGTGACTGCTGTAGTTTTGAATCGTGAGGGCCCATGGACTTATGGCTTGCTTGGTTATCAATCATGGAATGTGGGTGGTAATCCAACTTTTGGCACACAAAATAATTTGTATGGACAGCCTTTTGTGGCCTATACCAACAAAGAGGCTTGGACTTATACGGTGAATATGGAAGCGCTTTATAACTACGATGCTCACCGTACCTCTAACCCTCTTTACGCTGGCGTCTCTAAATTAATGGTGTTTGATGGTGTCCCTGTTTCTTTCGGTGCAGGCCCAATGTATTACGTGAGCAACACCCCTGGCGGTCCATCTGGTTGGGGTGCTCGTGCAACAGCAACACTAGTTATTCTGAAGTAATTCACTGTAGAAGCTATAACTTATAAAAGATGGAAAGTAAATTATGAAACAAAAAATGTTTAGAAAAGTATTGGCTGCTTCAGTTTCAGTTACTTTGGCATTTGCTCCATTGGTGAGCAATGCCTGTACTAGTTTCTTACTCAAAGGGAGTGATGGCGGCTATGTTTATGGCCGCACAATGGAATTTGGTTTGCCTTTGAATTCTCAGTTAACGACTATTCCAAGAGCTTATGCCCATCAGGGAATTGGTGTTGATGGTAAATATGGTTCAGGCCTGAATTGGAATTCTAAGTATGCTGTAGTCGGAATGAACGCACTTGGCTTGCCTGAGCTTGTCGACGGCATGAACGAAAAGGGCCTCATTGGAGGCGTACTTAACTTCCCTAATAGCGCTGCTTACCCAGCAGTAACTCAAGCTGAGTCATCCAGTAGCATCAATTCTGTTCAGGTGCTCACTTACGTGCTGACAAATTTTGCTACTGTTGATGAAGTGAAGGCTGGTCTACCAAAGATTAAAGTCAATGGCGCTAAGTTAGCTGTTTATGGAAATCAGACTCCACCGGTGCACTATACATTGCACGATGCCAACGGTAAAAGTATCGTAGTAGAGTACTCCAAAAATGGATTATCTCTTATGGATAATCCAACGACTGTATTAACAAATGACCCTCCGTTTCAGGACCACCTCAATAGCATTGGAAACTATGCCAATCTCTCTAAGGTAGAGAAGCCACCACTAGTCATTAATGGAGCTACTTACGCAGCACCGAGTTCTGGCAATGGATTGCATGGTCTTCCTGGCGACTTCCTGAGCCCAAGCCGTTTTATTCGCGCACTATTTCTATCCAACTCAGTGCCAACAAACTTTACCAACGCTCAAATGGACGGTGCTGCTTGGCACATTCTAGGAAGCTTTGATATTCCTCCTGGATCAGTGACCTTGCCAGCTAGTAATCCTTATGGTGGCGGCACTGGCGGTTATGAGGTAACTGAATGGAGCATTGTGGCCAACAATAAAACCATGGTTTACAACGTCAAGATGTTTGAAAACAATAATACGTATGCATTTGATTTGAAAAAAATGGATGTGAATGCTAAAGAAATAAAGTATGTCAAATTAGCTCAGCCTAAGATTTTGGTTCCAGTGAATTGACTGATTTAAGTTAAGACATCTGATATTGAAAAGAGGCTCGCTTGTCGAGCTTCTTTTTTTAAAAGATTGATGATTGCAATTGAAGCATAGTTAGTATTTTATAAATGAAGGTTTGATAGAGGCCCCCAGTAAACCTAAAGTCTAAAATTATTTATGCCGGTGTATTAGGTCTTTTCTCAAGTCTAGCTTCAGCGGTTCAGTTGCTTGATCCACCATCAACACCTAAGGTCACTGATATCACTGTGTTTGTGGCTAAAAAAATTGTCACGATGGATCCGGCGATTCCGAATGCAACCGCTGTTGCTGTTGCGGATGGGCGTATTTTGTCCGTAGGCTCTTTGGAGGATATGAGGCCTTGGACAAGCAAGTACCCTACGCAAATTAATCGGGATTTTGCTAATAAAGTGATGTACCCGGGATTCATTGAGCCACATGCACATCCTTTGTTGGGCGGTATTTTGTTCAACAAACCATTGCTGACACCATCGCCAATGCCAAATCCATGGGGGGCAGTATTTCCTGGGGTTGCTAATTTACAGTCAGCAATGACACAGCTCAAAAAATACTCTGATGACATCAAGGATCCGAACAAGACTCTGTTGGCATGGGGCTTTGATGTGGTTGCTATGGGAAAGATGCCTGACCGCCAACTTTTAGATCAGGCTTCTAGTACCAGGCCAATTGTTGTTTGGGACGCTTCTGGTCACGATATGTACGTCAATAGCGCTTTCATCAAGTTCTATGGCATCACACCTGACAAAGTCAAGAATGTGAAAGGCATAGGTATTGATAAAGATGGTCAATTGAACGGTCAGTTTTTGGAAATTCCTGCAGTAACTTATATTTTGGGTATTGCTGGAAAAGATATTCTCAATCCGAGTGAGATTCCGACTGACTATTTATATATGAGCGATCTCATGTAGCAAGGCGGAATCACCACTTCTGGCGACTTAGCTTTTGGAACATTGAATATTGATATGGAGCTCAAGATTGCTAAGGCTTTTAGTCAATCCTCGGCAGGTGCTTTACGAATTGTTCCGGTCGTTTACGCGGAGCCTTTTATTCAGAAGTATGGTGATAAGGCGATTGCAGAAGCACAGGCCCTACAACAGCAAGATAACGACCGTTTGATATTCCAAGGCGTGAAGTTTTATAGTGATGGCGGTTATTTGCCAGAGACCATGCGCATGCAACATCCAGGTTATACCGATGGCAGCCTAGGATCATCAAACTACAAGTCAGCTCAAGACTTTGCTGCTGCAATGAGGCCTTGGTGGGATGCTGGCTATCACATTCACATTCACAGTAATGGCGATATTGGTAATCAAAATTCGATTAATGCTTTGCAGTTAATGATCGATGCCAAGCCGAGATTTGATCATCGTTACACAATTAACCACTTTGGCATTCCATCGACTGCAATGGTAATGAAGATTAAGGCTCTTGGCGCAGTAGTCAGTGCCAATATTTCTTATATTTCCGAGCGCGCTAAATTGGAGTATCCAGCCTTAGGTATGGATCGTGTGTCTTATGCGACTCGACTAGGTACCTTAGTTCGTAATGGTATTGTTACTTCCATTCATTCGGACGCGCCTGTATCTGCCCCTGTGCCATTAAAAGAGGCATGGACTGCAGTAACTCGTAAGGATGTGTATAGCGATGGCAAGGTGTGGGCTCCAGCGGAGGCGGTAACCGTCTCTGATGCGATGAAGATGATTACCATTAATGCTGCTTACACATTGGGTGTAGAAGATAAGGTCGGAAGTATTGAGGCCGGTAAGTTCGCGGACTTTGCAATTTTGGATGCCGATCCGCAAGCTATTCCCGCAATTAAAATTAAGGATGTTGGAGTGTATGCGACAGTCTTAGGCGGTAAAGTCATCCCTGTATCAGAAACCAAGAAGCCCAGACCCTTAGATTAATACCCTCAATTGAGACTGACTATTTAAACCTTATCAATCACCTAAATATGACCAATACACATCATTCTTTTTTGAAATGCTTTGCCTTAACTTTGCTAGCGGCATGCTTTCTAGCTGGCTGCCAATCGACCGGTCAAAATGGCAAGCCACTCACTACTGCAGAGATTATTCAAAAGCGTGACGCTACATTAAAGATGTCAAAGACGGGTCTTGATGCATTGATCAAGCAAAAACCGGATGTTCAAAAAGAAATTGATCAGGCGGCTGGATATGCAGTCTTTACGACTACCAATGTCAATATTGTCTTGCTGGTAGTAGCCCGTGGCGAGGGTGTCCTGTTTGATAAGCGTCGCAAAGAACCTATTTTTATGCAAGCGCTCAAAACAGGTGAAGGTTTGGGGGCTGGCTATCAAGATCAGTACCAAGTGGCGATCTTTAAGACCCCGGGTGCTATCGATCAGTTTTTGTTGACTTCGATTGATGGTCGTCGTGGTGGCATCGATGTAGATGCAAATTTTTCTGCTGGTTCTGGTGGTACGATTCGCTCCTTTAATCCCGAAATTACCTTCTATACAGTGGGACTCTCAGGATACGATTTACAAGCTAACTATGGCGGCACGCTCTATTTAGTAGATCAACAGATTAATAGTGCGGCTACTCTAGACAGTCTTCCAAAGAAGAAGCCCGACTCAAAGTAAGAAATAGAGTGTATTGATCTCTAAATGCTGATGGAGCCCCAGCTAGTAATAGCCGGGGCTTTTCTTTTGCCTGTATCTGGTAGATCTACTGGTTTTTCTCTATAGAAACCCGCCTGAACCAGAGTAGATTGGTATCTGGGATTACCCATCTGAAAGGTTGATATGAGCAAGAAATCACTTGATATGAATGCAATGCCAGGACAACAAAGAGCTATTGATGCGACTAAGGCAGCTGGGCGCGTGGCGATTGAAAGTGCTCAGGCAATCGCACAGATTAATCAGCAGGCGACACA
This sequence comes from Polynucleobacter sp. MG-28-Ekke-A2, assembly GCF_035012985.1. Classification (NCBI taxonomy): domain Bacteria; kingdom Pseudomonadati; phylum Pseudomonadota; class Betaproteobacteria; order Burkholderiales; family Burkholderiaceae; genus Polynucleobacter; species Polynucleobacter sp. MG-28-Ekke-A2. The sequence continues at coordinate 11,589 of NZ_JAYGQU010000010.1, forward strand.
GGAATTAGCCGGCATGATTCAGAAGAGGGTATCTGAGCTAATGAAAACTCAGAACCCTCGATCTGCATTTGAATTTGTTCATGCCGAAGTGCTGCAGGATGCTGCTAAAGAGATCTCTCAATATCACAACCAATTACTTCAGGTGCTTAAAAGCGGTAATCAAGAGCTCGCTGATATTGCTGAAACCATGATTCAAGAATCTAAGGCAGATTTAATTCACTTTGTAAATGATGCAACGGATAATGCGCCGCTTGGTAGCGAGGCTTATGTCTCTGTATTCAAAACCTCATTTAACAACGCATTGCAAAATTTTGAACTGATTCGCGCTGCAATGGCGGACTCATTTACAAATTTTGAGAAGAACGTCGAGAATGTTGGCAATCTCGCCAGCCCAAAAAGCACCTCAAAAAAGAAGGACTAGAGATTTAATATTGCTTCTGAAATCGCAGGGCGGTCTTAATGGTCTGAAAGTGAATATCCACCGTAGATATCATTTCCTTTCCGTAGCCGCCCGCCATTGAAAACGCGATGGGTAGTTGTCTATCCAAGGCATACTGAAATACCGCCTCATCCCGTAAGCGCATTCCTGCTGTACTGACATTCAGCCTTCCTAGGCGATCACTTTCATGGGGGTCTGCACCAGCTAAGAAAATGAGGCAGTCTGGCTTGAAGCGTGAATCCAGTTGATCTAGGGATTGGCGCAGGGCATGTAAATAGGTGTCATCTTCGCAGCCATCCTCTAGACCCAAATCAAGATCGCTCTCTTCTTTTTTAAAAGGAAAGTTATTTTCCCCATGAATAGAGAGGGTGAAAATAGAATCATCATTTTGCAGTATCGATGCAGTGCCATTTCCTTGGTGCACATCTAAATCAATCACTGCAATCTTCAGGGATGAGCTAATCTCTTTTTGTAAAGTGCGGGCTGCAATAGCGGAATCATTAAAAACACAAAACCCACTACCAGAATCTCGATATGCATGATGGGTGCCGCCCGCAAGATTGGCGGCAATACCTTCTCGTAAAGCAGTTTTGGCTGCCGCAACCGTGGCGCCTGCTGAACGACGTGAACGTTCCACCATCTGCCCACTCCATGGAAATCCAATCTCTCTTTGCTCTTGCGGAGAAAGTCTTCCTTCAATGACTTTAATGAGATAGCTTGGATCGTGAGCGAATAGGATTTGGGTATCTGTTGCGGGCGGTGCTTCTACAAGCTCAATATTTTTTTCTCCACTCACCAAATCACGTAATCGAGAATACTTTTCCATCGGAAAGCGATGCCCCTCTGGAAGTGGCAATAAAAAATGGTCGGTATAAAATGCCTTCACGCTTTTACATTTCCCTTGAATATTCTTTCAGGATATTCAAGGGGACAGTCTCTAGGGCTTTGATGTGAGTGCTTTCAAGTTTGATGGATGGCGCGCATTGGGCATTGAATGCCTCTACCCAGCGATTGATACATAGGCACCATTGGTCACCAGCCACTAATCCTGAAAATTGATACTCTGGTCTTGGGGTGATGAGGTCATTTCCTTTTTGCAGGCTAAATTGTAAAAATTCATTTGTCACAATGGCACAAACTAAGTGACTACCCACATCCTCTTCATTAGTTTTGCAGCATCCATCCCTAAAAAACCCTGTTAGGGGATCGAAAGAGCAAGGAATGAGGGGTTCACCGAAAACATTCAGCGCAACTTCTTTTTGCATAGCAACCTTAAAAATATCCGTGTCAGCCAGTTTATTGAATAAGCCGTAAACTTGCTGAACAATGACCCAATTAGAAAAGCTCACCTTGTTTTACGATGGCGCTTGCCCGTTGTGCCAGGCGGAGATTCTCTTTTTATCGGGACGCAATCAGCACAATCTATTGGGCTTTGTCGACATTAACTCAGAACAGTATGAACCTCAAAAGGTGGGGGTATCCTGTGAGGCTGCATTGGCAGCGATGTATGGCCAGTTTGCTAGCGGCAAATTGATCCAAGGCGTCTCAGTTTTTCCTGAGGCCTATCGTCGTGCAAACTTACCTCGTATGGCCTGGCTCTTTTCAAGAAAGCCACTTCAACCATTCTTGAAATTGGCATATCTCTTTTTTGCTAAGAATCGGCATGTGATATCTAATCTCTTTGGGCCAGTAGCGTTACGTTTAGTGAAGACTCGTTCGAGGGTGTCACAGAAATGAAGAAAGCCTATCCTCTTCTCATCGCTGCTCTACTGAGTTGCTTGGCATCGCTCAGCTTTGCTCGCGATCCATTGGAAGTGCCACCATATTTAAGCACTGCAAAACTACAAGGAAGCGGTCGACTGACTTGGTGGGGCCTACATATATACGATGCTTCTTTTTATAGGGTGGGCTCACTATCCTCATCTGAGTTTGCATTGGATATGCGCTATCAAAAATCCTTCTCCGGTAAATCGATTGCCAATCGGAGCGCAGAGGAAATGAAGCGCACTGGCGTACCTGATGATCAGGCTGCCCTTTGGGGTAAGGAGTTGGCGTCATTCTTGCCTAATGTTGAGTCAGGGCAGACTTTGACTGCTATCTATTCCCCTAAGCAAGGAACCGTTTTTTATCATGATGGCAAACAAATCGCACAAATACCTGGGGCAGAGTTTTCAAAGGCATTTTTTGGAATTTGGTTAGATCCTAAAACAAGCGCCCCTAAACTGAGAACAGAACTATTAGGACAGACCTGTCCGCCACCACTTTTTAATGAGGCTTGTTAAGTCATGAAATCCCCTTTTACACGCTTGATGTTCATAATATTTTGTGGAGCGCTTTTAGTATCATGCTCTTCACCTCAGGTTTCTCAATATGCGGCTGAGAAACCGGCTTTAGACCTGAGTGAATACTTTTCTGGAGCGATTGATGCCTATGGCATCTTTACTGATCGAAGTGGCGAAGTTAAAAAGCGCTTTACTGTACTGATCAAAGCAAATTGGACGATAGTTGAAGGTAAAAAAGTCGGAACTTTGGACGAACGTTTTGAATACTCTGATGGCACAAAGCAAACGCGCATCTGGACGCTAACTGAGCAATCTCCGGGTAATTACATTGGTAGGGCTGATGATGTGGTGGGTGATGCGCAAGGTCAGCTTGCCGGAAATGCGCTTAACTGGACCTATACCCTTGCTTTGCCGGTGGATGGCGCTATATATAACGTGCAATTTAATGATTGGATGTACTTAATTACCCCCAAGGTAATGCTCAATAAGGCCAAGATGAGTAAGTTTGGGATTGATTTGGGTGAGGTGACTTTGAGCTTCTACAAGCGCTAAGCAAAAGCACCGGATTTGTGTCACACTTTCTTGGAAGTCGCCTTTGGGCGCCTCATCCAAGGAGATCCAGATGAATCATAAAATCAAGCAAATTTCAATTGCTTTATCCGCTGTGGGAATGTTGTCATTAGTGGCATGCCAATCGATGGAGCAAGGCGCCGGGCAAAAAGCCAGCGCTAGCCTTGATTCAAGGTCAGGCTCACAAGCCAAGGGTGAAGTGGTATTCATTTGGCAAGGAGATGATGTTCTCATCAATGGTAAGTTTTCTGGATTAAAGCCAAACTCAGAGCAAGGCTTTCATGTTCATGAAAAAGGCGATTGCTCTGCTCCGGATGCAACCAGCGCAGGTGGTCACTTCAATCCTGAAACAAAATCTCATGGCATGCCAAATAGCGGCATGAATCATGCAGGAGATCTGCCCAACATTAAGTCCGATGCCAATGGCAACGCAACTTACACTGCTAAGTTACATGGATTTGCTGTAAATACAGGCCCAACTGGAATTGTTGGTCGCTCTGTGGTTGTGCACAGAGACCCGGATGATTACAAATCTCAGCCTGCAGGAAATTCTGGCCCACGTATTGCGTGTGGCTTGATTAAGTAATCGCATCTATTCATTAAATTAGTTTATACAGGGCATTTCATGAGAATCGAAGATACCGATCCAGCGCGACATGCAGGGATTGAATATCCAATGGAGGTGGGTGCTCCAGTATTTGCGCCCATTAAAGTTACTGAGGAAAAAGATAAGGCTGTTAACGTAGCTCGCCAAAATGCCAAGCTTGAGTACGATCGCATTATGGAGCAGGCTGAAGTCTTGATGAAGCAGGCCAAAGCATTACAAGCAAGACTAGACGCTACGGAGATGGTGCATAGCGCTAAATTTGGCTTTAATCCTATTCACGGAAAAATTTACCATCTCTACTTTGACGGTAGAAATAACACTAATGTATTGATTCAGAATGGTCCAAAAGAATGGAGTTGCGGAATTCCAGACGGTTGGACTTATTCGATGGCAGTAAAGAAGTTGGGTGACAGTACTTGGGCGGTAATTGAAGAGGATTCTGTTGGCGCCCTTACTGTATGATGTTTTTCTCTATATAAAAATAATTGGGTGATCTGTGACAAAAGCTCGAGTCGTTAGTCTTACTGAACTAGGTAGTGCAGACGTAATCAAAGTGATTGATAAAGAATTGCCACCACCTGCAAAAGGTGAAGTGCAGCTCCGTCAAACTGCCATCGGATTTAATTTCATTGACGTATATCAGCGCTCAGGCATTTATCCATTAGAGATGCCTACGGGCCTTGGGCATGAGGCTACAGGTGTAGTTGAGGCTTTGGGCGAAGGCGTCACTGATCTAAAAGTGGGTGATCGCGTCGTTTATATGAATGCCGGGATTGGCGCTTATGCAAGCGCACGTAATGTAGCGGCTGACAAATTGGTTATTCTGCCCAGCACTATTTCTGATGAAGTAGCCGCAGCCGTTTTCTTTAAAGCAATGACTGCGCAATATCTTGTACAGAAAACCTATCAAGTAAAAGCGGGTGATGTAGTGCTGGTGCATGCAGCTGCTGGCGGCGTTGGTCAGATTTTGGCTGGTTGGGCAAAAGCATTGGGTGCATTTGTTGTTGGCACTGTGGGTTCGCCAGCAAAGTTTTCTGCTGCTAAGGAAGCGGGTTGTGATGCTGTTGTTGATTACTCTCAAGCAAATTGGGTTGAAGAAGTGCTTAAAGCCACTGGTGGAAAAAAAGCCAATGTAGTTTATGACTCTGTTGCTAAAACTACTTTCTTAGGCTCTTTAGATTGTGCTGCTCCTTTTGGAACAGTCGCTTTGTTTGGCGCTGCTTCAGGCCCAGCTCCAGAAATTCAGCCAGAGATCTTAAATAAGAAGGGCTGTCTGTTTTTAACTAGACCTTCTGTATTTCCACACAACGCTACTGCAGCTTTGTTAAAAGAAAACGCTAAAGCAGTATTTGATGCCATTGCCAAAGGGCATGTCAAAGTACAAATCGGCGCTAAGTTTTCTTTGGAGCAAGCCGCTGACGCGCACCGTGCTGCTGAGGGACGAAAAGTTTCAGGCGCCATTGTGATGATGCCATAAGCTTAAGTGTTCCTATGTACATAGGCCCCGTTTATGCGGGGCTTTTTTTATGCATCAATCAGACGTAAGATAGAAGTATGAAATCACTTTTAAAAATACTGATCGCTACTCAACTAATTTTATTGAGTTCTTTGTCCTTCGCACAAATTCCTGAGACACAGCATTCACAGGGAATTTCTTACATCACTGGTGGCGTAGGTGAGAGTGAGATGGTTGCGATTTTGGCTGATGCAAAGCAATGGCCATTGCTATTAGAAATGTCTCAAATAGAAAATGGCAGAGGAGTCTGGATCTTCGGAGCAAGTATCAAAATCATGAGTTCTCAAAAAAAGTTCATTTTTGATGCCCAAGCAGATGGACCTTATATGCTGATTAATCTTGAGTCTGGTGACTATGTGATCGAGGCAACTTATCAAGGGGTGGTTCAAAAGAGGGTGCTTTCTATTAAATCCGACTCACCACAAAAAGTTTCTCTTTTCTGGAAATAATGCCTTGAAAATTGACGCTTTGCGTCATAAGCCTAAACATTCAACTTGGTCTATAGTTTCTTGATTACTACAATCATCAGGAGATGAATGAATGAAATGCTTTTCAACTAAAAGCGGTTTGGGTGTATTACTTTCAGCAATATTAGTTTCAACAGCCTCACTCAGTAATGCGCAGAATTCTCCAGCGGTCGGTGCTCAGGGTAAGGCTGAGGCGCTATGGCTTGGACAGGCAGGTTTCCGGATTAAATCTCCTCAGGGAAAAATGATTCTGATTGATCCCTGGATTACTGGCGGACCCAAGACGCCGCCGATCTATAAGAATGATTTGGCAGCAATTGGTCCGATTGACGTATTGCTAGTCACGCATGCTCACGTTGACCATCTTGGTGATGCGCCAGCTATTGCTAAGATGAATAACATCAAGTTATATGGTCCGGCTGATATGGTGACGTAACTACTTTGGGAATTCTGCCAGCAGACTTGGGTTATCGCTTTAATAAAACGGGTCGCGTAACACCTGCGCCTGGAATCAAGGTTACTGCAGTTCAAGCAGAGCACTCTTCTTTATTGGTTTGGAAAAATCCGGCTACAGACAAAATGGAGTCACATCCCGCCGGCGAGCCTATGGGCTTTATTATTGAGCTTGAGAACGGTTTTAAGATTTGGCACATGGGCGATACCGGCTTGTTTAGTGACATGAAATTTATTGGTGAACACTACAAGCCTGATCTAGTGATGGTTCCGATTGGAGGAAATTTCACAATGGCTCCTGATGATGCTGCCTTTGCATTACGCACATGGATTAAGCCAAAGATGGTGATCCCAATGCACTACAACTCTAACCCGATGACTAAAGGTACGTTAGCCGAGTTTCAGGAGGCTATGAAGGGTAGCAATATCAAAATTATTCCGATGACTGAGGGTGAAACAGTTCAATTCTGAGGAATATCGAAGAATGAGCCTAAACCCCACAGAATTTGTGGGGTTTTTTATTGGATTTACTTGTATTTAGTTTGTATTAGTACTAAACTAGTTCTAACTAGTACTTTAAATAGGATTTATGAACTTTTTACCCGCCCTGAGAAACCTCGTTTCTTCATATCAAGCATTTGAGCGTTATTCAGCTCCGCATATAGCGGCAATGGGTTTAACAATGACCCAGTTTGATGTGATTGCCACATTGGGAAATCAATTGCCAATGACCTGTAAAGAGTTGGGAGAAAAAACATTGGTTACTAAGGGCACTCTAACTGGTGTCTTAGAGCGATTGGGGGCCAAAGGTCTTATTCTTCGAGAGACAAATTCTGAAGATGCCCGTAGTCAACTCATTGGATTAACACTAGAAGGTCAGTCTGTATTTGAAAAAGTATTTCCGGAGCATTTAGAGTATCTAAGTAAAGCATTTAAAAAATTATCGTCAGATGAATTAAAGCAGCTCGAAGAATCACTCAAGTTGTTGAAAGACATCTTTTAATCAAGTTGAAAATTTGAAGGAGAATGTAATGACTAAAGTAGCTGTCGTATTTCATAGTGGATATGGACACACCGTAAAGCAGGCTGAGGCTATTGCTAAAGGCGCTAATGGAACATTGATTGCCATTGACGCTGAGGGCAATATTACTGATGAACAATGGGCGACAATTAATGATGCTGACGCGATTGTGTTTGGCTCTCCAACCTATATGGGTTCGGTTAGCTGGCAATTTAAGAAGTTTGCTGATGCTAGTTCTAAGCCATGGTTTTCACAGCAGTGGAAAGACAAAGTCTTCGGTGGTTTTACGAATTCAGCAACGATGAATGGGGATAAGCATTCAACCTTGCATTACTTCTTTACTTTGGCTATGCAGCATTCTGGCCTTTGGGTTGGTACTGGATTGATGCCTTCGAATTCGAAAGCAGCTAAGCGTGATGACATTAACTACGTAGGCTCATCTGCAGGTGCAATGATGCAAACACCATCGGATGCAAGTGCTGATGAAGTGAATGCGGGTGATTTAGAGACTGCAAGGCTGTACGGTGAGCGCATTGCAAAAATTACCAAGCAGTTGCGCGGCTAATGAATAAAGTCAGATACACCTCAATTGCCATCATCTTACATTGGGTGATGGCGCTTTTGATATTTGCAACATGGTCAATTGCAATTGCTGTGGCTGATATGCCATTAAGCCCAGTCAGAATTACAGGAATCAGCTGGCACAAATGGCTTGGTGTCACCATATTCTTTTTGGTGGTGCTACGTTTGTTGTGGCGCGCAATTCAACCTGCTCCTGCATTAAACATCGCAATGCCAGCATGGCAAGAGCGTGCAATGAAGCTAACCCATCTTGCACTGTACTTACTAATGCTTCTGATTCCGATTGTGGGCTGGTTAATGAGTTCCGCTAAGGGCTATACCGTCAACTACTTTGGCTTATTTGAATTGCCGGATTTGGTAGATAAAGATAAGGCACTTGGCCATCAGCTGAAAGAGATCCATGAGTTTCTGGCTAACGGCTTAATGGCTTTGGTTGGGCTTCATATTTTGGCTGCACTAAAGCATCAATTTATCGATAAAGATGGCTTAATAAGCCGCATGACCTTTGGAGGCTCTACCCATGAAAAGTAAATTCTCATTACGTTTTGAGATATTGGCACAAGCTTTATTAGCTATGCTATTTATTGGCGCTGCAAGCTCAGCTTATGCGGTGGAGTATTCATCTATTGATGCCGCGAAAAGCAAAATTACTTTTACAAGTAAATTGATGGGCTCAAAGATCTCTGGAAGTTTTGGAAAATTTTCAGGGAAGGTTGTATTTAACCCGGACGAGCCAGAAAAAGCGAAGGCCAATCTCATCATTGAGATCTCTAGCTTTAACGCTGGTGGAGAAGAGTTACAAGAAGAAGCAAAAGGAAAAGACTGGTTTAGTACAAAGCTCTTCCCAACTGCAAGCTATGTTACTGACTCTGTTAAGTCCACAGGCCCTAATAGTTTGGATGCCCATGGAACCCTAATCATTAAGGGTAAAGCAGTACCACTGTTGATTTCTGTCAAGTATCAGCCGCAAGGCAAGCAGATGGCCTTTGATGCCAGCTTTCAGGTACTGAGGTTAGATTTTGGCTTAGGTGCTGGAAATTGGGCAGATACTTCCGCGGTTGCCAATGAGGTGCCAGTCAATGTTCACTTAGTCTTAAATCAAAAATAGTTTTACAAATTAACTTATCTAAACTCATTTTTACTAACTTAGTTATTCAATTTTTAATCAGGAGAATTACATGAAATCAAAATTACTTATCGGTTTATTTGCAACAATTGGTCTTAGCTCTGCTTTTGCTGCGCCAGTAACTTATGCTACTGATGCTAACCATACCTTTGCACAGTTTGAATATAACCATTTAGGATTCTCTAAGCAGACTAGCCGCTTTAATGCAGTTGCTGGAACTGTAACAATTGATCAAGCCGCGAAAAAAGGCAGTGCAGATATCACTATTGATACGAAATCTGTTGATACAGGATCTACTTTGTTTAATAGCCATATTCAAAGCGAAGACTTTTTATCTACCACTCAATTTCCTACTGCTAGCTTTCAATCAAACGATATGATTTTTAAGGGCGACAAACCCGTGGCTTTAAAAGGTGTGTTGACATTGAAGGGTGTAAGTAAGCCAGTTACTCTAAATATCACTAATTTTGAGTGCAAAAAACATCCAATGTCAGGCGTTGATTATTGCGGTGCCAATGCCGAAACAAAAGTTAAGCGCACAGAATTCAATATGGGTAAATACGCGCCGAACGTAGGTGACGATGTAACCATCATGATTGCTATTGAGGGCTCTAAAAAGGAGTAATTCCTTTTGTTGGGCTGATGTCCTCTGAAAAACCACCTACGGGTGGTTTTTTTTCTTGGTTGACTCGGCTTATAATTACATAAGTAATTGAATTAAATGGGATTATTCCTTTAACTCCACTTTTGCTGGTTTGACAGCTCTTAGGGGCTCTTGGACAATGCTATGGGTGGTTGATTCAAGCCCCAAGCCCTCATGACAGTCGATACTCATTCCTCCTCCAATACACCGCATTTGATGCTCGAAGCTCGTAGGCTGACTTGTATTCGTGGGGAGCGACAATTATTTCAGAATCTGAATCTCATGGTAACGGCTGGAGAGTGCCTGCATGTGCGCGGCGAGAACGGGGTTGGGAAAACCAGCCTACTGAGACTCCTGACGGGACTCTCTAAACCAGATGTGGGAGAAGTTCTTTGGAATCATCAGTCAATCGCCAAAGATCCCTCTACATATCATCGTGAACTTTTATTCCTGGGGCATCGTGATGCTCTTAAAGAAGATCTCACTGCATTGGAAAATCTGCAGTTGTATGCAGTGCTTGATGATATTCAATTGCCACACGATAAGGCCCTAGCAGCGCTCTGGCGTTTTGATTTGCGTGGGCGTGAGAGCTTGCCGGTCAGTTTTTTATCTGCTGGACAAAAGCGTCGGGTCTTAATGGCTCGCATGTTGACACGTCAAGCCAAGTTGTGGATCTTAGATGAGCCATTTAATGCGCTTGATATTCATGCCGTACAAGATTTACAAGGATTAATAGCGGAGCATGTGGAGCAAGGTGGTTTAGTCGTGCTGACTAGCCATCAAGCGGTGGATCTTCCGCGTGTGAGGGCGCTAGATCTATGAATGCTCTGCTCGCAATCATTCGCCGTGATTTGCTCTTGGTCATGCGCCGCAAAAGCGAGGTACTTACGGCTCTCTTCTTTTTTGTTGTGGTGACTAGTTTGTTTCCATTGGGTATTGGTGCGGATTCTGCTTTGCTGCGTAAGATTGCTCCAGGCGTTCTTTGGGTTGCAGCCCTGCTATCCACACTATTGGGGTTGCAGCGCATGTTTGCCGCAGACTACCAAGACGGCGCTTTAGAGCAGCTTGCCTTGTCGCCGCAGCCTATGGTCTTGTTAGTAACTGGAAAAATTATTGCCCATTGGATTGTGAGTGGACTACCACTCGTGCTCTTGGCCCCGATTATTGGCATTCAGTTTGATCTGGATGCCAGTTCTTTGTATGTACTGATGGGAACTCTAGTATTAGGTACCCCAGTGCTATCCTTACTAGGCTCCATAGGTGCAGCGTTGACCTTGGGTGTCAGAGGTGGCAGCGTGTTATTAAGTTTATTGATACTGCCGTTATATATCCCAGTTCTTATTTTTGGTGCTGGCGCCGTATATGCCAATAGTGTGGGCTTGGATGCCTCGGGCCATTTTTCATTGCTGGGCGCGTTATTGATTTTGGCTTTAGCATTTGTTCCTTGGGTAAGTAGTGCTGCTGTAAAGATTGCAATTGAATGAATCCGATAAATACTTTTTCTAATCACCGCTTAGTTAACTGGTTTAAGTTATCTAGCCCCAGCACTTTTTATCCGGTGGCGGGTAAGCTCACCCCATTCTTCTGGGCCTTGGCTTTTTTATTTGGCGCCGCTGGTTTGTGGGTTAGTTTCTTTGTTGCGCCGGTGGACGCTGTGCAGGGGCAGGGCTATCGCATTATCTTTATTCATGTACCCGCATCCTGGATGTCGATGTTTATTTATTTAGTCATGGCCACATGGGCAGGACTAGGACTGGTCTTTAATACGCGTTTGTCTGCCATGATGGCGCAGGCTCTTGCCCCTATAGGTGCTTGGATGGCATTTTTATCTTTGTGGACCGGGGCATTTTGGGGTAAGCCCATGTGGGGTGCCTGGTGGGTTTGGGATGCTCGGCTTACTTCAGAATTAATTCTTCTCTTTCTGTATTTGGGCTTTATTGCATTGCGAGCTTCTATTGATGACCCTCGCCGTGCCGATAAGGCGAGCGCAATTTTGGCTTTGGTAGGCGTTGTAAATGTACCGATTATTTATTTCTCAGTGAAATGGTGGAATACCTTGCATCAAGGTGCCTCCGTTTCACTCACAAAAGCCCCGGCGATGGCACAAACTATGCTCTGGGGTATGTTGTTGATGGCTTTATGTCTTTGGATGTACACCGTTGCAGTCACCTTAATGCGAGTGAGGGCAATCATTTTGGAACGTGAAGCCCATGCTGATTGGGTGAGACAATCAATTGAGGTGAAAATCTGATGTGGAATAGCCCTTCTGAGTTTTTTGCCATGGGCGGCTACGCACTGTATGTGTGGAGTAGTTTTGGTGTTTGTGTGCTGATATTGATATTGGAGCCCCTCATGGTGCGTGCTCGCTTTAGAGCAATCGTACGTCGGTTGAGGCGAGAGCAATTAGCCAAGCAGTTTGATAAAGAGATTAGTAAGTGAAGCCTAGATATAAACGTGCATTAATGATTATTGCAGCGCTGATCGTAATTGGTGTAGCTGCACTCTTAATTTTGAATGCACTTAATAGCAATATTGCTTTATATGTCACTCCAAGTGAAGTGTCAGCAGGCAAGGCGCCTCAAAGCCAGGCTTTTCGAATTGGTGGCATGGTGAAAGACGGCTCTTTAAAGCGCGATGGTCTAACCGTGCACTTTGTGATTACTGATCTGGTGAAAGATATTCCAGTAGCATATACAGGCATCCTTCCTGATTTGTTTAAAGAAGGTAAAGGTGCCGTGATCCAAGGTCGCATGAATGCCAATGGTGAATTTATTGCTAGCGAAGTACTGGCTAAACATGATGAGAACTACATGCCTCCTGAAGCCAAGCATGCCTTAGAGCAAGCTCAAAAAAACGGAACGAATAAATGATTCCTGAGTTTGGGCATTACGCACTAGTTCTGGCGCTTTGCATTGCTCTCATTCAAGGGGTTTTGCCCTTGCTGGGCGCGCACTATGGCCGACGCGACTGGTTGGTGCTGGCAAGACCTGCTGCGCAAACGGTCTTCTTATTATTGGCGATTGCTTTTGGAATCTTGGCTTGGAGTTTTTACGCCAATGATTTTTCTGTGCTTTATGTTGCTGAGCACTCTAATTCACAGCTACCGGTGATTTATCGATTAGGCGCAGTATGGGGTGGACATGAAGGATCGCTCTTGTTGTGGATTTTCTTACTGGCTACCTGGACCATTTTGGTTGCTCAGCTTTCTAAAGCATTAGATGACTTTATGGTGGCGCGAGTAATTGGTGTTTTGGGGCTGGTCACTAGTGGCTTACTCCTGTTTGTTTTAACAACCTCAAATCCGTTTGAGCGTTTATTGCCAGCCGCTCAAGATGGCCGCTCATTAAATCCACTCTTGCAAGATCCGGGCTTAGTATTTCATCCGCCAATGTTGTACATGGGTTACGTCGGTTTTTCAGTGGCTTTTGCATTTGCGATTGCCTCCTTATTGTCCGGAAGATTGGATGCAGCTTGGGCTCGTTGGTCACGTCCTTGGACAACCGCTGCCTGGGTTTTCCTGACCCTCGGTATTGCTTTGGGTTCATGGTGGGCTTATTACGAACTGGGTTGGGGCGGGTGGTGGTTTTGGGACCCTGTTGAGAATGCTTCGTTTATTCCTTGGCTCGTGGGTACTGCCTTATTACATTCTTTAGCAGTTACTGAAAAGCGCGGTGGCTTTAAGAGTTGGACTGTGCTCTTGGCGATTACCGCCTTCTCTTTATCGCTACTAGGAACCTTCTTGGTACGTTCAGGCGTTCTGACCTCAGTTCATGCATTTGCAACCGATCCAAGGCGCGGCATCTTTATTCTGATCTTCTTATCACTCGTAGTTGGTTCGTCCCTGGTGCTGTACGCATGGCGTGCGCCTAAGAGTTCGATGGGCGGCAAATTTAGTTTGAGCTCCAGAGAAACATTGATTTTGCTTGGTAATGTCTTTTTAGTGGTTTCTGCCGGATCTGTTTTGCTAGGCACCCTATATCCATTGCTAATTGATGCTTTGCATCTAGGTAAGATTTCTGTAGGCCCTCCTTATTTCAATAGCGTATTCGTTCCCATCATGGTGCCATTGCTGGTATTGATGGGTATCGGCCCATGGGCAAGCTGGAAGCAGAGTAATTTAATTGGCATCATTAAGCGTTTATGGATTGCAGGCGCAGTTGCTCTGATTGCAGGCGTTGGAATTCCCTTAATCATGGGGCAATTTACTTGGCTTGCAGGCATGGGCTTCATGTTAGCTTTTTGGGTCATGGCTTCGGGCTGCATGCAAATCGCTCGCCAAGCTAAAGCAGGAAAACCAACCCGTTCCTTTATTGGCATGCAAGTAGCGCATCTAGGTATTGCCGTTTTTGTTATTGGCGTCACAATGGTCGGCGCTTATCAGGAAGAAAAAGATGTGCGCATGTCCGCTGGCGATACAGTAAGAGTTGGCGGGTATCAAATCCAGCTTCAGGGCGTTAGCGCTGCTCGCGGTCCGAATTACCAGGCAATACGTGGCACATTCCTGCTATCTAAAAATGGCAGCGAACAGATCAGTCTTTATCCAGAAAAGAGAAGCTACTTTTCATCGACGATGCCGATGACTGAGGCAGCGATTGATGCTGGGCTCACCCGCGATATCTATGTATCGCTAGGCGAGGAGCTGAATGACCAATCCTGGGCAGTACGTGTTTACTATAAGCCTTTTGTGGATTGGATTTGGGGTGGTTGCCTGTTGATGGCATTAGGTGGCGTGTTGGCTATGTCGGATAAGCGCTATCGACTGAAGTTAAAGAGCAAGTTCGCATGAAAGCAAAATTTTTAATCCCCCTGATCTTGTTTGTAGGCTTGGTAGTCTTTTTGGCTATTGGCTTAAATCGTGATCCACATGAGGTCCCATCGCCTTTAATTAATAAGGCCGCTCCTGCGTTTGAAGTGCCTCAATTAGCCGATGCTAATAAAACATTTTCACCGGCAAGTATGAAGGGTCAGGTATGGATTCTGAATGTTTGGGCATCCTGGTGTGTAGCTTGTCGTGAAGAACATCCGGTGTTGGTTGAGCTTTCCAAGTCCCAAATAGCGCCAGTGATTGGTTTGGACTACAAAGATAATCGTGAAGATGCTGTAGCGATGCTGGCAAAACAAGGTAACCCTTACACACTCTCCGCCTTTGATGGCAATGGACGTGTTGGTATTGATTATGGTGTCTATGGGGTGCCTGAGACTTACATCATCGATAAGGCAGGAGTGATTCGCTTTAAACACATTGGCCCATTAACAGTGGATTTATTGAATCAAAAAATTTATCCTATGTTGAGTGAGTTAAAGAAATCATGAGGCGAATTTTATTAATCGCCGTTTGCGTATTTAGTTTAGGCAACGCGTTTGCTAAAGATGCTGCACCACTCGCGGATGATCCTGTAACAGAGCAGCGCCTCATTAGTATTTCAGAAGAAATGCGCTGCCTAGTTTGCCAGAACGAGTCTTTGGCTGGCTCACGTTCTGATTTAGCAAATGATTTGCGTCGTGAAATTCGGATATTGATCAAAGAAGGTAAGAGCGATGATCAAATCCGCTCGTTTATGGTTGAGCGCTATGGCGATTTTGTACTGTATCGCCCGCCAGTGAAGCCAGTGACCTGGTTGCTATGGATTGGCCCATTTGTTATTTTGGGTCTGGGTATTGCTGGTTTATTAATCTATTTAAGACGTAGAAATAGTAGTCTGCCTGATATCACGCTGACTGATACTGACAATCAAAAAATTGATGCACTTTTAAATGCAAGCGATAAGAAAGAGGGATGAAATAAGTGACTAGCTTTTTGATCCCTGCTTTTTTACTCCTGGTTCTGGTGTTAGTGCTATTGCTGCGCCCCTTCATCTTCCCCGCAAAGAGCTCTGCGACATCGCGTCGTCAGATGAATGCCACCATATACCGAGAAGAGTTGGATAAATTAGAGGCCGAACATACAGCTGGCGTAATTACTTCTACTGATTATGAAATTGCGCATGCTGAAATGCGTCAGAGACTCTTTCAAGACACCATTGAAGAAGATGACCGAGAGGTTGCGGGCTTTTCAAAGAAGACTGCAATTGGGCTGTGTATCTTTATTGTTTTGCTCTCCTCGGCGCTGTATTTCTCCTTGGGGGATGTTGTTCGAGTAGCCCGTAACAATTCTGAAAAACCAGTCACCCAGGAAGGTATCGAAAAAATGGTGGCTGAATTTGCCATCAAAATGGAAAAAGATCCTGGCAACTTAAAAGGCTGGGCGATGTTAGCTCGCTCCTATCGAATCTTGGGCCGTGATGAGGATGCTGCCAAGGCATACGCACGTGCTGGTAGCTTTATTGATTCTGATCCGCAATTGTTAGCCGACTATGCAGATGTATTGGCAAGCAATGCAAATGGGAGTTTTGTTGGGAAGCCTTCGCAGTTGATTAATCAAGCCTTAAAGCTGGACCCCAATAACATGATGGCACTTTGGCTTTCTGGAACCGCATCTTATAACGCTAAAAATTACAAGGCAGCGGTGCAGTCCTGGGAGAAGCTTGCGCAACAACTTCCGCCCAATACGGATGAGGCGCGTGCTATTCAAGGATCGATTGCTGAGGCGCGCTCTAAAGGTGGTCTGACTGCTTCAGTGCCGGTTGCTCCAACCGGAAAAGGCATTAGCGGCAAGATTGAATTATCTGCTGACCTGAAATCTAAGATTAAGCCTGGCGACATTGTGATGGTAATTGCACGTAAACCTGGTGAGCGCATGCCTGTTGCTGTCTTGAAGGTGCCTGCAACTGACTTTCCAATGAGCTTTATATTGAATGATTCATTAGCCATGAATCCCAGTGCGCCTCTCTCTCAATTATCTGAGGCGAGTGTCGAGGTGCGCATTTCTAAGACTGGGATGGCAAAACCGGAAGTGGGGGATTTAATTTCTTCAGTGCAGACAATTAAAGTCGGCACAACTAATGTTCGCCTACTAGTCGACCAAGTTCGCCAGTAACGTTTTAGCCTCTACCCACAAATGGCATATTGGTTGCCATAATCGTCATCGATAGAATATTACTTTCTAGTGGCAGTTGAGCCATGTGCAGCACTGCCTCGCCAACATGATTAACATCCATACGTGGCTCTACCTTAATGGATTGATCTGCCTGCATGATTCCAGCAGCCATACGCTCAGTCATTTCTGTGGCGGCATTGCCGATATCGATTTGACCGCATGCGATACTAAAAGGGCGTCCATCTAATGCAATAGTTTTGGTTAAGCCGCTGATGGCATGTTTAGTTGCCGTGTAGGGTGCTGACATTGGACGAGGTGCATGTGCAGAGATCGAACCGTTATTAATAATTCTGCCACCTTGTGGAGATTGCGCTTTCATCATACGAATCGCTTCCTGTGAACACAAGAACGCACCACAGAGGTTGGCATTCACTACATTCATCCATTGCTCATAACTCAGGTCCTCCATTGGTATGGCAGGGGCTCCCATACCAGCGTTATTGAAGAGCACATCAATGCGACCAAATTTATTGCTAAGTGCTGTAAATAGCTTTTTGACTTCATCGGGTTTGCCGACATCGCAAGCAACCGCTATACAGTTACTTTGATTACCACCAATATCAGTAATAGCCTTTTCTAATTTATCTAGATTGCGTCCAGTAAGGACCACTTGATAGCCTCCCTTGAGGAGGGCTTTGGCAGCTGCCCGCCCAATACCAGTTCCTGCACCGGTGACTAGGGCTACCTTGGTTTTTGCTGAATTCATCATGTTCTTTGGGGCTGCTTAAAAGTATCATCTTATCGTGATTTATTAGGCTTGATTTGAAACCTTTGCCTATTGCTTTGCTCGGGGCATAATGCAAAAAACAAAGAGATTTCCATGAATTTCATCAAAAGACAAATTTATAACCCCTTGGCCCTAACAGCAGTCTTTTTTGTCCTGTTAACCATCCTTTTTGGCGTATTGTGGGTTTTAGTCCCGCCACCACCAAAGTCAATCGAGATGGCTACAGGTTTTCCTACGGGGCTGTATTACCAGTTTGGTGAGCGTCTAAAAACGGAAATAGCTAAAGAGGGTGTTGATCTTAATGTGCGATCTACTGGTGGGACCTTAGATAACTTAGCTCTTTTAAATGACCCCAAGTCTGGGATTGATTTTGCAATGGTGCAGGGTGGGGTCGCCAATCTGAATGAATATCCAAAATTAGTATCGATTGCAGGCATGTTTTACGAACCTACTTGGGTTTGGTATCGCGATGCTGCATTTAAAACTGATGGTGGTCAACTCACTATCTTGAAACAATTAAAAGGCAAGAGAGTTTCTATAGGCAATGAAGGAAGTGGTACTTTAGTGCTCGCTAAAGATTTATTGCGAGTTAGTGGCATTTCTGAAAATGAGATTAAGCTGGAAAAACTTAAGCCAGATGATGCTATCGAGAAATTAAATAATGGCCAATTAGATGCCGTATTTATTGTGGCTGCAGCTGAGGCGCCGATTTTGCATAAGTTTTACTCTGTACCCGGTATTCGTTTGATGAGCTTTGACCAGGCAGATGCTTATACCCGCAACTTAACCTACCTATCTAAAGTGATTGTTCCTAGAGGTTTGTTGAGTATTGAGTTTGATCAGCCACGTCAAGATATTCAGGTAATGGCCCCTACTGCTACTTTGGTTGCCTATGATAATGTCAGTCCGGCCTTGGTATCGCTTTTGCTTGGGGCTTCCTACGATATTTTGAAAACCTATTCTCGCCTACAAAAAGTGGGTGAGTTTCCATCTAGCTCAGGCTTGGATTTCCCCTTGCATGTAGATGCAGAAATCTATTTAAAAGATGGGCCTTCATTCTTACATCGCCACTTACCATTCTGGACAGCGGTGTGGGCTGGACGTTTTGTCAAAATTGTCATTCCATTATTGGTTATTCTGATTCCGCTATTTACTTATATTCCGTCGACTAAGAACTTCTTCTTACGATTGAAGTTGGCTCAGGTATATGAAGAGCTCAAGGTGATTGAGAAGAATGCCCAAAATCCAGCGCTAAAAGAAAAGAATTTCAAAGATCTTGAGGATATAGAGAGGCGCGTTGGAAATATCAAGGTATCCATGTTGGATGCTAAAGAGCTATATGATCTCAAAGGGCATGTAGGTGAAGTCCGTCACCGCCTGAATTTGGTTCATTAAAGGGATCTGGAGATGAATAGGCTAATTCAACATCTATTTTTGGCTTTAGGCTTGCTTGCCTCTATTGAAGTTCAGGCACAGACCTACCCAAGCAAGCCTATATCCATGGTGGTTCCTCAGGCAGCGGGTGGCACTAATGATATTGTTGCGCGTTTAATTGCGCCATCATTTGGTGAAGCTATTGGCGCCTCGATTGTGGTTGAAAATAGACCAGGTGCTGGCGGTAATATTGGTACCCAAAGTGTTGCACGCTCACCTAAGGATGGCTATACCTTACTGCTTACCATTAATAGTGCGCAAGCTATTAATCCTTCTTTATATAAAAATCCTGGCTTTGATCCTGTAAATGATTTTGTGCCTTTGTATTACATTGGGGCAACGCCTTATGTATTAGTTTCTCCACCGGGATCTCCTTATAAAACATTGGTGGATGTTGTGGCTGCGGCTAAGAAGAGGCCTGGAGAATTGTCATATGCCTCAGCAGGTAATGGCACGATTAGTCACTTATTAGGCGCTATGCTTAATGCGAGCGCTGGCATTGAAATGCAACATATCCCTTACAAGGGGGTAGCCCCCGCAATTAATGATGTATTAGGTGGACAAGTACCACTGGCATTTGCGAGCTTACCCTCTGCACTCAATTACATTAAAGCAGGGAAGCTTCAGGCGATTGCGATTAGCTCTGCGAAGCGTTCTAGTGCTGCGCCTGAAATTCCAACGATTGCAGAAACTTATCCTGATTGTATTGGTGAGGTATGGGTAGCCATCTTTGCCCCTGTTGGCGTTAGTGCGGATGTAATAAAGAAGGTACAGGCAGCGATGGAGAAGGCCCTATCTAAATCAGAAGTGCGTGAGAGGCTATCTGCACAGGGCTTGGATCTTGCACCCGTTCCAACTAATAAGTTGAGCGCTTTACTAAAGGATGAGTTGGCTAAGTGGGCAAAAATTGTGAGGGAATCTGGAGCGCAGTTGGATTAACGCTTTTTTGCTGCTTGACCTAAAATAGACCCATGACAATTACTGGCGTTGCGCCTACACTGACCCCCTTAAAGCAGATCGATCAAGCTTTGCGTGATGACGGCTTTGCTGTGGTGTCTGCTGAGACGGTTGCTGAGTTTAGTAATGTAGATCTGTCCAAGCTTCAAGATCTCACGAAGTATTGGGAAAACTTGCCCCGCGATCCTTATTTAAAAGATGGTGGGCGCTATCGCTTTCGTCGACATGCTAGCTATGAGATTAAAGGTGATGAGCTCACATTGGTTCCACATCGTGCACACTGGCAATCACTGGATTACAACGCATTGCATGGTGGAATTGAGCGCTGGTTTGAGCCTATTCAAGGTGAGTTATTAAGTAATACTGCTTGGCAATCTGTCTTGCTCGGGCTTGCGCATATCTTGAATAGCCAAAAGCCTGTGAATACTTGGTTTGTTGAAGCACATCAATTTCGAATTGATACTACTGATGGTATCGGACGTCCAACGCCTGAAGGTGCTCATCGCGATGGTGTTGATTTTGTAGCAGTCTTCTTATTGGGTCGAGAGGGTATTAAAGGTGGCGAGACCAGAATATTTGATACCTCTGGCTCCGCAGGATTGCGTTTCACCCTCATTCAACCTTGGTCTCTTTTGTTAATGAATGATCAACGCATGATTCATGAATCAACCCCAATTCAGCCATTAGCAAAATATGGTTATCGAGATACCTTGGTTCTCACTTACCGCTCTAATGGTTTTCAAGACTCTCCAAATCGAAGTCAGCAATAAGCCTGCTCATTTACTCTGGCTCCATGCCAGCTTCTTTAATCGCTTTGGCCCACTTAGCAGTTTCTAGTTTGATCTTTTGGCCAAGGGCTTCAGGCGTTCCTGGCTGAGTTTCAAAACCATTTGCAGAGAGTCGATCTGCCAAATCTTTTGATTTAGCCGCATTGTTGATTGCTTGGTTTAGTTTGAGAATAGCGTCCTTTGGCATGCCTGCAGGCCCAAATGCCGCAAAGAATGAGATGAGTTCATAGCCTTTGATACCTAATGCTTCATTTACCGTAGGTAACTCTGGAATAGCTGGTGAGCGCTTCAAAGAAGTGACGGCTAAGCCGCGGATTTTGCCTGCTTGTACTTGGGGCAAAGAGACTCCAAAGTCGGATGTGAACATATTCACCTGACCGCCAATTAAATCAGTCATAGCATTGGGGCCGCTCTTGTATGAGACCCCAATCATTTTGATATCAGCAAAGCTTGCCAGCATTTCTGATGAAACGCGCTGTGATGTACTTGCATAAGCAAAAGTCATTTTTCCTGGATTGGCTTTGGCTAGAGAAACAAACCCATTGAGTGATTTAGCAGGCACATCATTATTGATGGCAATAATGAGTGGAGCAGATCCAAAAAATCCAATGGGAGCAAAGGCGGTGTCTTGGTTATAGGGTAAATTTTTAACCAAGCTCTTAAGGGCGGCATTGGTGCTATTGGTTCCGAACAGAATCGTATAGCCATCTGCGGGGGCCTTAGCCACAAAATCTGCACCAATTAGGCCATTTGCGCCAGGGCGATTTTCAACAACTACGGGCTGTCCTAGTGACTCAGACATCTTTGCCGCAAAAGCACGTCCAATTTGATCGGTTGTGCTGCCGGGTGCAAAAGGAACAATCGCTTTAATGGGTTTGGAGGGGTAGCTATCCGCTGATGCTAGGTTACTTGCGAAGCCAATAATGAGGCCGGCCCCGATCTGCAATAAACGAACTATCAAAGATTTGCTATTCATACTGTCTCCGTCATGTTTTCAGTAGTGTAGCGGGTCTAATTCGTTCTGGGCGAGTAGAATGAGTTCACGTTTCTACTGACTAAATATGCGCTTTCGTTCAGCTGGCTATACCCCTCTTATGCTTCTAGCGCAAACCTGTGCTTTATTAGGTTTTGCTTGCTACGCTGTCGTGTTAACGACTTTGCAAGAGGAGTGGCATCTCAGTAATTTGCAGTCGGGCCTGATTGCGAGTGCTTTCTTCTTTGGTTACATGCTTGCCGTTCCTTTAGCAACGGCTTTAACAGATCGGGTGGACGCGCGTAAGGTCTATTTAATAGGCGGTCTCACAGCAAGCTGTGGTCTTTTAGGCATGGGTTTGTTCGCTTATAACTTTTGGACGGCTCTACTTTTTATGGCTCTAAATGGCGCTGGTCTTGCTGGTACCTATATGCCTGGCCTGAAAATTTTGTCTGATCGCATCCAGTCTGGTGAGTTAACGCGGCACATCGCGTTCTATACCGCTTTCTTTGGTATTGGTACTGGATTTTCGTATTTATGTTCTGGTTGGATTTTGAATGCGCTTGGTTGGCATTATGTATTTGGTTTAATTGCCTTGGGCCCATTTAGCGCATTTCTGATTGTCTTGTTGCTAATTCCAGCGCTTCAGCATGAAAAATGGCAAGGGCCAATCAATATTCGTCTGCACGATATCTTTCCGGTGGATAAATGGAAGTTGGTTTTACAAGACAAAAATGCATCAGGCTTTATTTTTGGATATACCGCTCATACTTTGGAACTCTTTGCCTCAAGAAGCTGGATTGTTGCCTTCTTTGCTTTTTGTGCAGTTGCTTCTGGCGAAGATTTTTTCCTAACGGCTACGACTTTAGCTGGAGTGATTAATTTCTTTGGCGTGCCATCTTCCATATTGGGTAATGAAATTGCTTTGAGAGTAGGGCGTCAGAAATGGGTATGCATTGTGATGCTGACTAGTGCGGTATTAGGGATTGCATTCGCTTGCTCAACTGGCCAGTCGTGGTGGTTGATTGTTGCTCTGGCTATTGGGCATGCCATATTCATCATGGCAGATTCCTCAACGCTCACTGCGGGCTTGGTAATTAGTGCGCAAGAAAATATCAAGGGCGCTGCAATGGGTCTGCACTCATTGATGGGGTTTGGTGGCGGCCTATTGGGGCCTGCCATTTTTGGTTTCGTCTTGGATATTTCTGGTTCTCGTACTTCACAAGTTGCCTGGGTATGGGCATACGTTGCCGTAGTCATGTGGGGCGTTCTATTTGTAATTTATGAACGGCGTCGAGGTTGGGGTAGTTCAGCACGATCATGAATGATCGGATAACCAATATTATTCCCGAGCAAAGAGTCCAGTTGCAGTTCACCAATGAGTCTAATTGCCGAGGACGGAAAACGTGATGTTCTACCTTGGCAATTTAAGGGGTACCTGCTTAAGAAATACGGCTACCAACCCAGTAAGCAAAACTCGCACACAAGGCGGTAACAAAACTGCCCCAGGCAATATCAATGAAAGCCAATTGTGTTGGAAAGTTTCTAACCACCGCCAGATTAGTGAGGTCATAGGTCATGTAGCAAAACAGGCCAAACAAAGCGCCATATTGCAGTGCATATATCCAAGACTGTTTTGATAATGCCGGAACAATCACAAAAATACAGACGCCCAAGGCGTAAATCAGGTAGAAGGCGAGTCCAGCCAGAAGCTTAGGTTCGCTGGCCATTAAGTCACCCATCTCATTGCGATAGAGGTTTTTTGCGATTCCCAAAAGCCACACTAAATCGATTGCAATGAGGGCAATTAAAAACGAGAGGTAGATAGCAAAATTCTTGATCAATTAAGTTACCTTTATTCTTTTATAGGCTAATAATAAGTATTATGATGGAAAGAGCAAATGAGTAGTTCAATTTAAAGGGAGTCAACATGTTTAAGCATTTATTGGTGCCAGTAGACGGTTCAGATGTTAGCAAAAAATCTTTAAAGAAAGTCGCCGCACTTGCTAAGGCGGATGGCGCTGCAATTACGTTGGTATATGTTTCTGATCCTACGCCTCCGATGGTTTATTCAGATAGCACCATGGGTTATGGAATTTCGAAGAAACAGCACTCAGAAGCTTGTGCAGCTTATGCGCAGGATGTATTTAAGAGGTCGACAACCGCACTGGGAGCTGGCGCTAAGGTGAAAAGTCTTCACATTGAAAATAGCAACCTATCTGAAGGTATTTTGGCTGGCGCAAAAAAAGCGAAAGTGGATGTGATTGTGATGGCGTCTCATAAGCGTACAGGCATCAAAGGGATCCTGTTAGGTAGCGAGACTCATGAAGTCATTGTGCATTCCACATTGCCAGTATTAGTTCTGGGTTAATTTGCTTAGCCTCAAGTTAAAAGGGTCCAATTGGACCCTTTTTATTGCAGCAGCATTCTTGAATGTATTTAGTTGGGCTTAATAGGGCTACCTAGCAGAAGCATCTCTCTAGTTAGCTGCCCACTCTCGTTATCGCGCATGGACCATAAATCAAGTTGGGTTTTGGAGCCATAGGGGTCTACATAAATCCCATTTTTTCTTAATTCAAAATGAAGGTGTGGCCCCGTTGATCTCCCGGTTGTTCCTACGTAGCCAATTTCCAAGCCGCGCCGCACTTCGTTACCCAACTCAAGCTCTACGTTGTAACTGCTCAAGTGTGCATAGTATGTGTGGTAATTGCCCGGATGCTCTAAAACAATTAAGTTTCCAAATGCACCGCTAAAGCCTATGTGCACTACTTTGCCATTGGCAACACTAAAAATGGGGGTGCCGATTGGGGCAGCATAGTCAATCCCCATGTGGGCACGATAGCGTTGCTTTGTTGCTGACGCCTGGGTTGGGACTGTTGACGCAGGATTCTTACTACGCTTACTCGAAGATGCTCTTACCATGCCAACTCCCCGAGAAATACGGCGATAGCTTAATGGGTTAGTCCAGAAGAAGCGCTCTAGTGATTCTCCGGTTCCGGTAAAGAAGCCTCCAGGAATATCATTGCGCTCCATCCAAAAAGCATTCGCATAAACGTCTTTGGTGGTGGGGTCAATAATTTCAGCAGCCCAAATTTGCGCCCATCTTTCTCGATCACCAAAGTCAACAATCAAGCGCACAACGCTGTTGGTATTTTCAAGAGAATTATTTTCTTCAGGGTAGATTTGCTTGATCAGGGAATTTAATTCCCAAACCAGCTCAACTGGCAATTGATCGCTTACTTTTCGAGTGTCATACAAGACATCTCTCAAAGGAATGCGAATCTCGGATAAACGCTTGGACTCATCTTTGAGATAGTCTTGCTGAATTAAAAACCCACCAACAGCTGATGGTGTAAATGTCCATACTTCAGTTTTGCTATCTTGGATTGGGCCATTCATGATGCTCAATGAGTCGAAACGATTACGACTTCCAAAGGCAACCGCATAAGGGATGCAATCTCCACGCATGTGATCAAAAAATGTTTTGGTCTGATTTTTGAAGAATTCAGCGAACTGCCGATTATCAATGCCTACGCTAGCCGGCAGGCTATCTTCATTAAAATTACGTCTTAGACATCCTTGGGCTACTCGATAGTCAAGGTTTGCATCGCTATCGAGCATCAATTCATCTGGGGCTTTTCGCTGAAATAGCGATGGGTTTAGGCTCATGCTATTGGTTTTTGAGCCGGTACCCGCTGATTTATCTTTGAAGCCAACCTGCCTGCTGGTTTGAACGATAATTTTCTTGCGCGCTTGGGTTGTGCTTTGGGTTTGGCTACTTTGGACTTGAGCTGCATAAGCCAAGCCCGGAGTTGAGCTAAGAAAGGCGCAGCCAGACAAAATGATTACCCCCTTAGTAAACAGGGACCCAAGAGATGCTTTTTTATTCACCCCTCAATTATCTAATAATGTGAGAGCATCTCTGAATAAATATGCTGTGCTGCAGCAAATCAGATTTAATCTTGATCTGGGGCTATTTTGAGAACTTCAAGGGCTACTTTCAGTCTTTGCTCATAATTTTTCTTTACAAGGGCCGCCTCATCGGCTGGCCAAGTTCTAAAACCAGCACCTTTAGCAATGTCAGTTTTGCCACTTTTAACTAAATTTGTTGCACAACTTGGCGGTTTGAGAATGTTGGAGAGTGAATATATCAACTTTGCAGCAAATCTAATTCACAAGATACCTGTTCGGATATCAACAACTCAGCTCATTTTCGCCATGTGTATTTGTAGTGGAGTGGGCTAATTAATCATTGTTCGTGCCCCTACTAGCAAATTAAATTCTCGATACAATCAATTTTTATTAAGGAGTTTAGATGCCGATTATTGAATCCATCCAAGTTGCCTCTGTTGCAGTGCCTTTGGATAAAGTTACTTCATTTTCCACTCGTACTGTTTCCGAGCGTCACTATTGCCTGGTAAAAGTTCGTGGCATGGATGGTAATGAGGGTATCGGCTTTTGTTATGTCGGTAGTGCCGGCGGAGATATTGCCAAACTTGCCGTTGAGCAATTGCTAGCGCCAAAACTCATTGGCCAAAATAGTCACCGCAGTGAAGGTCTCTGGATGGAGATGTATAACGAATCTATTCTCCAAGGTCGTGCAGGTGCAGTAATGCGCGGCATCTCGATTTTGGATACGGCTTTGTGGGATTTAAATGCACGCTCAGTTGGTTTGCCTTTACATCAATACTTGGGTTCAGTGGTTGATGATCGGGTGCCAGCTTATGCTAGTGGTGGTTACTATCTTGAAGGTAAAACGCCTGCCAAGTTAGGCAAAGAAATGGAGTCTTACGTAAAGCAGGGCTTTAAGGCAGTCAAGATGAAGGTGGGGCGTTTATCACCATCGGAAGAGGAGGCGCGTGTAAAGGCGGCTCGCCAAGCGGTAGGTGACAATGTATTGCTCACTCTTGATGCGAATAATGCCTGGCGCGATCTACCTACGGCTCTCGAGTATGTGCGTCGCTTTGAAGCATACAACCCGTATTGGATTGAAGAACCTTTTTCTCCAGATGCGATTGATTTACATGCTGCCTTGGCGCGCCAAACCAAAATCAACGTTGCTACCGGTGAGATGGAGGCGGGACGCTGGCGTTTTAGAGAGTTGATTGATGCTGGTGGAGCTGCCATTCTGCAATCTGATGCGGCTGTCTGCGGAGGTATTACCGAGTGGAGAAGAATTTCTGCATACGCTGATTTGAAGGGTGTCATAGTTTGCCCGCACTGGATGCATGATTTGCATGCACCATTGGTGGCATCTACGCCTAATGCACGATTTGTCGAATTCTTCTTAGATGATCAGGTGCTGAACTTCCGAAGATTGATCAATAAGCAGCTGACATTTAAGAATGGGGACTTGATTTTGCATAAAACCTCTGGCCTGGGTTTCGAGTTCGATGAAGCTGCTGTCAAGAAATATGCAGGTAAAGCTGCCTGGACCAAGATCTCTTAAAATAAGCAACTACTGGAAATAATAAGGCCCGCTCAAGCGGGCCTTATTATTTTGAGGATGTGATCCGTCCGCCTATCAGGTGTACCTTAAGAAGATCTAGGATTAAGTTTGAAATGGGTAATCGTTTGAGTTACCAGTACCAAGCCAAATCCAACAAAGCCAACTAAGTCCGCCTCTGTGGAAGGGTAGGCAAGAGCAACCCCAGAGATCACCATGATGATTCGCTCAAAGATCTTGGTTTTCTCAATAAACCAACCTTGTAGTCCACCGGCTAGGCAGATGATTCCAACAACGGCCGTGAAAGAGACCCAAGCAATTTGCATCCAGTCCGCCTGCTCTAGAGCGCTGATTGATCCCATTAATAACAAGCTAACGCCTGACTTATCTAATACAAACATAAATGGAACCAGAATGGCTGGAGCAACATACTTCCAAGTTTGCAAAGTGGTCTTGTAGGGATTACCTTTGCAAATCGCAGCTGCAGCAAATGGCGAGAGTGCAGTCGGTGGCGATACTTCCGAAAGTACAGCGTAATAGAAGATAAACATGTGGGCTGCAAAAGCAGGCACGCCTAAATTAATCAAAGCAGGCGCTGCGATTACCGCACAAATAATGTAAGAGGCTGTTACTGGAACAGCAAGGCCAACCACCCAAACCACGAGAGCGGTAAAAATAGTTGTCAGCAAGAGCGAGCCACCTGCATACTGAATCACAATCGAGCTAAATTTTAGGCCAAGACCGGTTAAGGTAACAGTACCCACAATGAGACCGGCACCAGCACAGGTGGCAGCGATAGCTAAGACACCAGTTGAACCAGTTGCAAGCGCCTTGGTCAGATTAGAGTTGTACAGGCCAGAGAGAATGGGTTCTTTGCCTTTAAACCATGCCCATGGAATGATGGCGGTATCTTCACGCAACATGCTGGATAAGGCCGAAACTACTGTCGCCCAGAATACGGACATGACAGGGGAGAAGCCCATCAGCATAAACACCACAATCGAGATGAGGGAGAAGAAGTGAAACCAGTATTTCTTGGTGAGTTGCCAGGCTGTTTCAGCAGGCTCAAAATGAATATTTTTCATGCCATATTTGCGTACATCAATTTCGACCATCACAAATAAGCCAAGATAAAAAAGGATAGTTGGAATGGTTGCCATCAGCAATACATCTAAATAGGAGATTTTGAGAAAATCTGCAATCAAGAATGCAGCTGCGCCCAGTACCGGAGGCGAGATAATGGCGCCAAGACCGCCTGCTGCCAAAAGGCCGCCAGCAGCATTTTTCTCGTAACCCACTTTGTCCAGCATGGGGGCTGCAACTGAGCCAACCGTAACAGTGGTAGCAACGCCCGATCCAGAGGGTCCGCCGAGCAAGAAGGAGGACATTACGATAGTTCTGCCAACCCCAGAAGATTTTCCGCCCATTGCTGCGAATGAGAAATCAATAAAGAACTTTCCTGCGCCAGTAAATTGCAAGAAAGCGCCGAAGATGGTGAAGAGAATAATGAGGGTTGCAGAAACATCAACGGCAGTGCCATAGATGCCTTCTAGAGTCATATACATGTAGCCTACTAGACGATCAAGATCATAACCTTTATGAGTCCAAGGGGCTGGCAAGTAGTTGCCAAACAATGCATAGAGTAGAAACAGGATAGTTACTGTAACCAAGATCATGCCATTGGTTCTGCGCACACTTTCTAAGATTAGGAGAATTAATGCAATGCCCACCATGACATCGGTAGAGTTAGGCGCAGTATTGCGGTCCATAAAATCATCGCCACCACTCAGAATGTAATACGCGATGGCTACCGAGATAAGTGCGCAGACAATATCCCAAGGCATGAGCCTGTTTTTAAAGCGAGCCGCAATGGGGAAACTTAGAAATACGAGAAATAAAACCAGAGCAACGTGAATGACCCGCAACTCTTGTGTTGGAACGATTGAATACGCGGCATATAAATGAAAGAGTGACATGCCTACTGCTACTAGGGTGATGAACTTCGCCAATAGTCCCTTGTAGTCATTGGAGTCCCCTTCCTCTTGCTTGATAAAGGCATCTAGTTTTTCTTGGGTTTCGTTGTCAATAACGTTTTGATTCATGTCTCAACCTCTATATTTATTTTTATGTACTACTTTATTTTTTCACTACCGTAAAACGAAAGGGGTGAGATTGACTCACCCCCGATAAAAACATTAACTTAATTGAGTTTGACGTTCTTTTCTTTAAAGTACTTAAGTGCCCCTGGATGAAAATCAACAGGGGTTGATTTTGTTTTCTGGTTTTCTAGGCTGACGCTCATAAATTCTTGATGAGTGCGCACTAATTCCAATTTGTTATCAAAGATCGCCTTAACAATTTTATAGGCCTGATCGTCAGGCATATTGGCATTGACTACCAAAATATTGGCGACTGCTGCGACTTTATTGTCTCTAGCCATGCCGCTATAAGTAGCCTTTGGAATGGTAGTTACAAAGTAAAGGTTGCCATATTTTTTATTCATGGCCGCCACCTCTTCGCCAGTGTCGACCATCACAATCTTGGTTCCTGGCGTATTGGCTAAGTCGGTTACGGCTGCTGTTGGTAATCCACCCACCCAGAAGAATGCATCAATTTTGCGGTCTTTAATAGCGTTAACGGATTCGGCAACACTCAATCGCTCACGCTTAACATCCTTGTCTTTATCAATCCCCGCAGCTTCTAGTAGGCGAAATGCCATGACTTCCGTTGCGCTACCAGGAGCGCCAGTGCTAATGCGCTTACCTTTGAGGTCTTTCATGGACTTGATACCAGTAGAGTCCACTGTTACTACGTGCATCAGGTTTGGATAAAGAACTACTAGAGTGCGTAAGTCCACTTTTTTGCCAGCAAACTTACCTTCGCCAATCTGAGCATCTTTAGCGGCATCAGCCATGGAGAAACCAACGTATGGCTTACCAGTGCCAATGAGATTTAGGTTATCTACCGAGCCCCCGGTCACCTCTGCAGTAGCAGACATACCAGGAACTTTGCTTGACAGAACAGATGCAAGACCACCACCCATGGGGTAGTACACGCCACCTGTACCGCCAGTTGCGATGGAAATGTTTTGGGCGCTAACACTCGCGCAAAGAAGGCTAAGTGATAAGGCAATGATTTTGAGTAGCTTCATTGTTGTCTCCTAATTAATTTTTTATATTTTGAAATTACAAACCTGGCATGCTGAAGTTAATTGCTTTGAGCTCGCTGAGAAGTTGCGCTTGTTGCTCAGGGCTTAACTGCATCAATGGTGGGCGCACTCTGAGCCACTCAGAATCTTTGGTGTAATGGGCTACGGCAGTCTTCATACCAGCAATCATTTGGTACTTGGCAAAAATTCCACGTACTTGATCCAGGTTTGCTTGAAGAGCATCAGCGTTTGATTCTCTCCAGTGTGCTGCTAAATCGGCAATGGCTTTTGGGTTGACGTTAGCGGTGGCGGAGATGCAGCCAACACCGCCAGCGCGCAAGGCACGCATGAGGAATACTTCGCTGCCTGCATAAACGCGAAAGCCTGAAGGCGCTAGTAATTTAATAACCGACTCTGTGTAGGACCAATCGCCAGAGCTGTCTTTCATACCAACAACAGTCTTTGGATATTCTTTTGCTAAGCGCTCAAGCAAAGAGAGACTTAAGGTCACTTTAGTAACTGGTGGAATGTTGTAGATATAAATCTGCAAAGCAGTGCTACCTACTTTTTGAATCACCTCAGAAAAATAAGCGAATAGACCATCATCAGTAACATCTTTGTAGTAGAAGGGCGGCAACATTAATACGCCCGCGCATTTATGGTTGACTGCATGACGTGTCATATTGACAGTAGCATCAATCGATGTTGCTCCGGTGCCTGGCATTAAGTGCTCAGGCTTTAACCCGCCCTCTACTAATGCTGTTAAGGTGCTCATCTTCTGCGGAGCAGACATCGAGTTTGCTTCTGAGTTCGTGCCAAAGATAGCCTGCCCAACACCATTAGCTTCTAGCCATTGGCATTGTTTTAATAACTTAGGAGCATCTGGACTGCCGTCCGCCTTAAATGGGGTGATGACAGGCGATAGCACCGCTGGCAAGGTGGAAGGGTGCAGAGAAATCGTCATGCTGGCTCCGTTTTTAGTTACTTACTTCAGATGGAAGTGTTTGTTGGTTAAAGAAGGCTTCTAAATTATCTACGGCTAAGTTGGTCATGGCTATCCGTGTTTCCGAGGTAGCGCTCCCAATGTGCGGTGTTAACAATACATTATCAAGTGTTAAAAATTCATGACTTGGGTTAGGTTCGCTCTCAAAAACATCCAAGGCTGCACCAGCAATCTTTTTATGTTGCAGTGCATATAAAAGTGCCCCCTCATCAACCACACTTCCGCGGGCAATATTGATTAAATATCCTGAGGGCCCTAAAGCTTCTAGAACCTTGGCATTAATCATGTTGTCTGTATCGGAGGTTGCTGGGCAAGCTAAAAATAAGATGTCGCAGGCCTTGGCTAATTCTTGAGCATCTGGATAGTAAGCGTAGGGCAAAGATTTTTTATTGGGCCCTGAATACGCTATCTCAACTTTGAATGGCTCTAAACGTTTAGCCAGATCTTGCCCAATACGACCCATACCAGCGATACCCACTCGTTTACCAGCCAAGGTGGTGGTGAGCCTAAAGGGCGCTTTTGACCAAGCAGTGCTTTTGACATATTCCTGAGCCTCGGGCAGTTGGCGCAGTAGGGCTAGCATCATGCCAATGGCCAGTTCGCATACGGCATCGTTTAGGACGCCAGGGGTGTTGCTTGCTTTAATCCCTTGTTCTTTGAGATAAGCCAAAGGAAGGTTGTCGTAACCAACCCCACAAGTGGCAACCATACGAATACTGGGAATCTGTTTAACTAGGGCCTCAGGCAGCTTGATATTGGAGCGAATTAAAATCGCCTGAAAGTTTCCGGCAGGAGCAGGCGCTTGAGGATCGGGATGATGAAAAGGGGTAAAGCGCCGATCTATTTCTGCCTGCATAATTTCAGGGAAATGGCCGACCTGTAGCACCGAATTGACGGGGATCATGTCTCGCTAACTTTTTTATTGAAATAATGGCCCCATTGTAAGCGGATTTTTCAGAAAAAGTCCTTCCCCTTTTAGGAGAGTATTCATGTTATTTACCCCAGCTGAAACCAAGGTAATTATCGTCGGTGGTGGCACTATGGGTGCAGACGTTGCGGCCGTTTGTGCACGTGGTGGCTGTGCAGTCCAGGTGGTGGAGCCAACTACAGAGCGACGAGCCCTCCTGCCGGATTACTTTGCAAGCACCATGTCGGATCTTGGTTATGAGCATCGTATTCATTTACTGTCTGTTGCGGGTTCGCTTGAAGAGGTTGATTGGTCTGATATTGATTTAGTGATTGAGTGCGTGCCTGAGCGTTTAGATATCAAGCGAGAGCTATTTACTAAGTTGGAAAAATATGCAAAGCCTGAGGCGGTATTGGCGAGCAATAGTACGAGCTTTCCAATTAGTCAAATTGCCAGCGGCCTAAAAACATCTGCTCGTATGATTGGTTTGCATTTCTTTATGCCTGCCCATTTAGTACCTTGTGTGGAAGTGGTATATGGTGCAAAGACTTCGCCAATGGTGGGTGAAAGCCTCTCACGTTTAATGACAGCGTGTGGCATGGTGCCTGTTACTGTGAAAAAAGATCTTCCGGGATTTTTGGCTAATCGTTTGCAGCATGCTTTATCGCGTGAGGCTTTTTCAATGGTTGATGAAGGCATTTGTACACCAGAAGATATTGATAAAGCCGTTCGTTTTGGCTTTGGCTTTCGCTACATCGCAGCAGGCCCAGCCATGCAGCGAGATCATGCTGGCCTTGAGGTGCACGGTGCTGGAGGTGCAACCATCTATCCAACCTTAAACAATTCACCAACGATAGCGAAGTGCTTGAGTGACCGCATTGCTAGCGGCAAGTTTGGCATGAAAACTGGCGAAGGTTTCTTCACCTGGACTGCTGAAACGATTAAGGCTGAACGTGAACGCTATCAAGAAGCGTTGCGTGCTGGCCTAAAGATTATTCAGAAAGATCTTCCTGAAATTAAATAGCAACTAGTTGTTTAGTTGCTTACTAAGAAATATCTTTCAGATGGAGTTTGCTTAGGTGCGGGGCGAGTCGATAAGTAATGAGGACTATGGCAATTGTTGCGACCCCACCAAATACGATGGATGGCACTAAACCGATCATGCTGGCAGCAATGCCAGACTCAAGCGCACCCAATTCATTAGATGAGCCAATGAATATGCCATTAATGGCGCTAATTCTGCCGCGCATATGATCTGGTGTGGTGAGCTGCATGATGCTGCCACGAATCACCACTGATATTGAGTCAAAGCATCCAGAGATAAATAGAAAGAATGCGCAGAGCCATAAATTGCTGGAGATGCCAAAGGCAATAATCGCTGCACCAAATCCTGCCACTGATATCAGAAGATATTTTCCTGAGTCGTTTAGCACGGGACGCCGAGCAAGGTAGATTCCGGTAATCACTGCCCCAGCCGCGGGCGCAGCACGCAATATTCCTAGGGTTTCTGGGCCCGCATTGAGTACCTCCTTCACAAAGGCTGGAAGAATAGACACCGCACCACCGAAGAGAACAGCAAACATATCGAGCGCCATGATGCTCAAAATAAGTTCATGTTTTCTGACGTAATGAAACCCTTCCAAAAAGCTTTTTAGAAAGTGTTTAGATAAGCCGCCCGATTTTTCTTGGACGGCAGTAATGAAAGTAATTCCGTATAAACCAACTGCTCCACAGAAGGCAGCGAGCAGATACGTCCATTCAAGACCAGCAAAGCCAATCATCAGTCCGCCTAATCCTGGGCCCGCTACTACGCAGATCTGAAACGCTGAAGATGCATACGCTGTATAACGAGGCAGTTGATCTCTCGGAATGATTTGTCCGAAAAGCGCCTGATAGGAGGGCCTTAATAAAGCGCGCCCAATACCAATAAATGCCACTGCGGTGTAGATCAATGGAATCGGTGGGCTAAGCCATCCCAATGCGATGACGGTTAAAAATAACCCAACCGCAATATGAATGAGGCAGGCAATTGCAGCAATCCACTTACGGGAGTGGTGATCAACCGCATGACCTGAATATAGAGCCAGCGCAAAGTAGGGAACAAGCTCTGCAAGACCAATCAGCCCGAGTGAAACTACGCTATTGGTGATTTCGTAAAGATGCCAACCTACCGCTACCATTGTAATTTGGTAGCTTAGGGTTGCGCCAACGCGGTACAGCAGTAGGGTTCTAAAGGCTTTGCCGGGATTCATGAATTCCCTCTATTTTAGAGGAGAAGAGGATTATTCTTAAAGGATGAAGAAAATTATTCGAGTCTGGGATCTACCAATCCGCTTATTTCATTGGTTGCTGGTGGTTTGTATAGCCGGTAGCTTTGTGACAATCAATCTGGGTGATGAATTCATTCAATGGCATGCTTATTTCGGTTACAGCATTTTGACCTTGTTGATCTTCAGGATTGTCTGGGGTTTTGTTGGGTCTACCCATGCGCGCTTCGCCTCTTTCTTGCCGACTAAAAAAGCGATTTTTGATTACTTAAGTGGAAGTTCGCCCCGCGTTCTTGGACACAACCCCATTGGTGCAATTTCTGTATTTGCACTGATTTTTGTTTTATGCGTTCAAGTGCTGACTGGCTTATTTGTTGATGATGAGGTCTCCTTTCAAGGGCCACTAGCAAAGTATGTGTCTGGTTCGATTTCTTCATTTTTATCGGAGATTCACGAAGGTAATCAAGTGGTGATTTATACCCTGATTGCAATTCATATTGCAGCGATTTGGTATTACAAAAAATTTAAAGGTGAAAATCTGATTAAGCCAATGATTAGTGGCGACAAAGAAATCGACTTAAGTGAAGAGGCTCAGTACTTGCCTACTGACTTGAGTCGGGCCTCCAAGGATGGAATGCTACAGCGCGGTTTCGCTTTATTGGTTTTAAGTGTGATCGCGGTAGTAGTGGGTTATTTGATTACGAAATAACGATCAAAAAAATTACTTATTTCTTTTTGAAGTCATCATGGCAGCCTTTGCAGGTTGCTCCTACTGCACCAAAAGATTTTTTAATACTTTCTAAGTCGCCTGACTGAGCGGCTTTATTGAGATCAACAACAGCCAATTGCATTTTTTCTGCAGCAGCTTTGAACTTTGCATTGTCTGACCACACCTCAGGTTTTGCTTTGCCGCCTTCAGTGCCAGGACCAAAAGCTTGCCAAGGCAATGTAGACATCATTGCTACGATCTCCGCATTTTTGCTCACATCGTCTTTGTTATAGGGTGCCGCACCTTTAACAACAGCACCAATTCTTCCGAAATGAGTTCCAATGACTGTCATGACGCTTTGACGATATTCAATTGCTTTTTCTGCATTTTGAAATTGAGCAAATGCAGCGCCTGCGCTAATCGCTAAAGCAGTTGCAGTACCTGCTAAAACAAATTTCTGTAGTTTCATGTTTGCTCTCCCTTGATCAATTGGACTGCTTATTTTTAGCATATCCCAGAATAGCAGTTTTGCCCACTTAAAAAATCATTCTGAGGGGAGTCATTAGGAGATTAATGATGCCCAGGAAAAAGCTGCTGAGGGGCTCCATCCATAGGGTGCCAATAATTCCAGTAAAGACTAGACCGAGCACAATAAAGAATCCCCATGGCTCTAATCTGCCCAGGGCGATGGATTGGCGTGCTGGCAAAAGGCCAGCCAAAATTCTTCCACCATCCAGGGGTGGTAGTGGAAACAGATTAAATACTAGTAAACCGATATTCCACATTACACCTGCTTTTGCCATTGAAGTCAGGAAGGGCTCATCAATTCCAAAGCCCTGAACCAGGACCCAAAAGACCGCCCAAATGATTGCCTGTATGAAATTCGATCCCGGTCCCGCTAAGGCAACCCAAATCGAGTCAATTCTGGGGTTTCTGAGTCGCCCAAAATTGACCGGTACCGGCTTGGCATACCCCACCAAAAAAGGAGACCCCGTCAGAATTAAGACGAGTGGAATCAATATGGTACCCACAGGGTCTATGTGTTTAGCGGGATTGAGGCTCACCCTTCCCAGCATGTAGGCGGTGTTGTCGCCGAACCTGCGGGCTGCGTAGCCATGGGCTGCCTCATGGATAGTGATGGCAAAAATTAGGGGAATCGCATTAATTGCGACAGCTTGGATAGAATAGTCAGTAATCATGGCAATATGATATCCATAGGAGCTCAAAGTGACTGACGAAAAGAAACCCGATTCAAAAACCCCAGCAAAAGCGCTAGCGGCGAAGCCGCCAGCACGTCCACCCGTACCCAAAGGACCCTCTGGCCCAGCTGGAAGGCCTCAGGCAGGCTTTGGTGGGGGAAAAGGCATGATGCGCAAGGCTGGTCGCGGTCGATAGTGGATAATTACCCTATTCATTAATGAGTTTATAGAGGATTTAGCATGAACGAATGGCATAACGAATCTAAAGAAGAGATCAACAAAAAGATCATTACATTGGTCGTGATGTTGGCCGCTGCTACTAGCTTGGCTATTTTGTTTGCCTTGGTTGCGGCTCATACAGGTTACGTATTCGGTTAATCAGTATTAATGACTAGCCATCGCCAACCTGCAATATTTGCTGGCCATGGCAGTCCGATGTATGCCATAGAGCCCAACTTCTATACAGCGGCATGGTCAGCTCTTGGAAAATCATTAAAGCGTCCTGACGCGATATTGGTGATTTCAGCGCATTGGGTAACCCGAGGAGTTTGGGTTACTGCAATGGCTAAGCCAAAAACAATTCATGATTTCGGTGGCTTTCCGCAAGCACTGTTTGATGTTCAATATCCAGCTCCAGGTAGCCCTGCATTAGCTGATCGTGTGCAAGAATTATTGAGCGTCCCTGTCGTACTTGAAGAGAATGAATGGGGTATTGATCATGGCGCTTGGTCGGTTCTGAAATACATGTACCCCAATGCAGATGTGCCTATAGTGCAGTTGAGTCTCGATGGTGCGATGTCAGCACGTGAGCACTATGAGCTTGCTAAGGAATTACGCCCCCTGCGCGATGAAAATATTTTGATTTTATCTAGTGGTAATGTGGTGCATAACTTGCGCACCATTCATTGGCAAGAGGGTGCTGAGCCTTACCCATGGGCAAAAGAATTCAATGATTTTTTTGCTTCAGAAATGCGCGCCAATCATCATGAGGCATTGATTGACTGGGAGCATTTTGGTGATGCAGCACACCTATCTATTCCGACCGCAGAACATTATTGGCCAGCCTTGTATACCCTGGCCTTGCAGGAAGCGGGAGAGCAGGCCAAAATCTATACAAATGGAATTGAGATGAGTTCAATTAGCATGCTGGGTTTTTCAATTCAATAACAAGAGCAGATTATGTGGCTTCCTATCTTTGCAATCTTTTTTGGAGCGGGCTTCGGCGCTTTATTAAGAGCTGGCTTTAATTACGCCACCGTAGGGATGGCTTCTGCGCTGCCATTGGGTACTTTTATATCGAATATGGTTGGCGGATACTTAATTGGGATTGCAGTTGCCTTCTTCGGTAACAATCCAAGCCTTTCTCCAGAGTGGAAACTTTTAGTGGTCACTGGTTTCTTAGGAGGTTTGACTACCTTCTCAAGCTTTTCTGCTGAGGTGGTTGGCTTTATGCAGCGCGGGGAATTTACCTGGGCTTTGGGCACAGCCCTACTTAATCTAGTTGGCTCACTTGCGCTCACCTTTTTGGGGATCTTGACCTACCAGGCTTTTAAATAAAATTGGGGGCACTAAGCCCCCAATGCCATTCAAAATTGAATTCCTTACTCCGGCTTGATATTAGCTGTTTTTACAACAGCACTCCATTTGGCACTTTCAGCTTTAATCAGGCTGGCAAATTCAGCTGGACTCCCTCCGCCAATCTCATTCCCTTGAGAGAGTATGAGTTCGCGTAGTTGTGGATCTCTAAGCGCTTCATTTGCAGCGGCATTTAATTTATCGATGATAGCCTTTGGCGTCCCCTTAGGCGCAATCAAGCCTTGCCAATTGAGAACCTCAACCTTGGGATAGCCAGCTTCAGCAAAAGTAGGTATGTTCGGTAGAAGAGGGGAGCGCTTCTTGCTAGTAATAGCAATGGGGCGTAACTTATCGGCTTTGATGCTTGGCATCGCTGAATACATTTGATCAAACATCATGGTGACGTTTCCGGCCATTAGATCGGTTAAACCAGCAGATCCACTCTTATACGGTACGTGAATCATATCGATGCTAGCGCTTTGTTTAAAGAGCTCACCGGATAATTGATGGCTACCTCCAATGCCGCCCGATGAGAAAGTGAGAGTACCCGGCTTAGCTTTAGCGGCCGCAACAATTTCTTGTACTGTTTTATATGGTGAGCTTGGATTGACCACCAGCACCAGAGGCCCTTTTTCAATCAAAATGATAGGCGTAAGATCTGCTTCTGGGTCGTAACGCAAGTTGCCAAAGAGCGTTTTATTAACAGCCATGGGCGCGAAGTTGCCCATCCCAATGGTGTAGCCATCTGGAGCGGCTCTAGAAATGAATTCTGTACCAATGTTGCCGCCAGCCCCCGGTTTGTTATCAACGATGATGGGTTGCTTGAGAATGACACTCATTTTTTGGGCAATCTGACGACTGCGTGAGTCTGCGCCACCACCGGCACCATAAGGAACAATGAAATTAATGGGTTTGCTGGGGTAGTTATTTTGCGCAAAAGCAGCGGCAGAAAATAAGGTAATTAGACTTATTAAACAGACTGAAAAGTTCTGAATGAGTCGCATATTTATCCTAAGAAAAGTGATTTAAATAAAACCCAGAATTCCTAAAGCGCCGCCAATTGCAATGAGATAGAGCGGATGCCAGCGTGTGAATAATGTAAAGCCGATAGTCGCAAGGGTCAAGGCGTAGGCTGCCGCGCCATGGTTAATTTGAATAGCAATTTGCCATGCAGAAGAGAGAACCAGCCCAATAGCTAGTGCTGCCGCTGCGTATTGAATAGATTTCTTCTTGATAGGATCTTGAATACCCATAATAAAGCGCTGCAAAAAATAAATCAGGATGGATGAGGGCCATGCAATTGCCAGTGTGGCAATAAGCGCACCTAGTACACCATAAATATGCCAGCCTAATAGCGTGACAGTCATAAAATTAGGGCCGGGTGCTGCTTGCGCTATAGCAAAGTAATCTGAAAAAGTTTGCAGATCAATCCAATGC
The DNA here is from genome assembly GCF_035012985.1 of Polynucleobacter sp. MG-28-Ekke-A2. Lineage (NCBI taxonomy): Bacteria > Pseudomonadati > Pseudomonadota > Betaproteobacteria > Burkholderiales > Burkholderiaceae > Polynucleobacter > Polynucleobacter sp. MG-28-Ekke-A2. Next base: position 50,901 of record NZ_JAYGQU010000010.1, read on the forward strand.
TCTTGATAGACGGCTAAGTTCAACAACTCTGGTAGCAATGCATTCACGCCTCCAAACGCAACAAGCGAGAAGGCGGATAGTTTCAGAAAGACACTAAAAAGCATACTCATGAACTAAGCGCTTTTTTACGTGCCAAGAACAGTGCCAGCGGTAAAACAGCAAGCACAACCCAGCCCAGACCGAGATGAAAGAAGGTAACTGCACAGATGGTGATGACCACTACTAGCAGCATCAGAGGAAAGCGAAACTCATCGCGCAGCATCTTGAAACCAGTTGAAGCGATGAGACCTACACCTACTGCAGAGATGCCTCGCAATAGTCCTTTCACTGTATCCAAATAGCTGTAGTGTTGATAGAGCGTGGCAAGTAACAGCACAATGGCAATTGGTCCGAGGATCAGACCAAGGACTGCAGCAGCAGCTCCCCTTGCTCCCGCAAATCGAGAGCCAACGCAAACAGCGAGGTTAACAATATTGGGGCCTGGAACGATCTGGCAAATACCAAGGATGGCACTAAATTCCTCGGAAGTCAGAATTTTGTCCCGCTCAACTAGGGTTCGTCTGGCCCAAGGGAGAACACCACCAAAGCCTGACATGCCAATTTTGCTAAAACTGATAAATAGCTGTGACGGGGTTAGGTTATGCATCGAGGGCGCTGTTTATTAATAAATTATTGAGGCTTAAAGGGGTGTGGTACTGGTTTATTTTCTAGCCATGCTTCTAGAGTTTCTGTAATGCCTTTTGAGAAAGTCTCAAAAATTGGTTCAGCAATAAAGCCTAAATGAGGCGTCACTAAAAGATTGGGAGTGTTGCGTAGTGCATCTTTTTCAGGAAGGGGCTCAACATCAAACACATCCACCGCTGCTTGTCCTGGTCTACCTGCGGCAAGTGCCTTTTGGAGGTCGGGCATATTAATGAGTGCAGCACGTGAAGTGTTGATTAGAACTGAATCTGTACGCATTAGCGCCAATTGATCGGCGCTAATCAATCCTTTAGTGCCAGGGCCTGCCACTAAATGCATTGATACGACCTTAGAGGTTTTGAGTAACTCATCCAAGCTAACGGCTTTTGCATTTTCAGCGGCTGCACGTTCTGGGGTCATGCGCGGGCTCCAGGCTACAACCTCCATACCAAAGGCGGCGCCAACGCGCGCCACACGACTGCCAATAGCGCCTAAACCCATGATGCCTAAGCGTTCGCCAGAAAGCATTGGCAGGAGAGAGAATGCATCGCGCCAGCCACCAGAGGCAATCAGTTTATTTTCTTCAACCAGACGCTTAGATGCACCCAGAATCAAAGCCCAAGTAAGCTCAGCGGTAGTTTCTTTGGAGGGTCCACCGGGTGTGCAAGCCATGGGAATGTTTCTTGAAACCAAGGCCGGCGCCTCAAGAGTGCCATTGCGTTCGCCAGTAAACATTAAAAACTTGAGTTTTGGTAAGCGCGCGATCATCGCCTCATTGAAGGGCGAGCGATCTCTTACGATAGCAATTGCGTCGGCATCTTTTACTGCTTCATATAAGGCTTCATCACGCAAAGGCTCATGGTAGATGGTGAGCTTAGCTTGTTGATCTAACTTATCCCAGTTAGAGAAGCGACGTAGAGCGCGCTCATAATCCCCAAGAATAACGATGTTCGGTAATGAAGCCATGGATAAAAAACTTTCAGTTGAAATTAGTCTGGAGTGCAAAGGCTTAAGATTTGCTTGAGGTCTGGCGCTTGTCCTAACTTCCAGAGTGCGGAAATCAGTTGACGGGTTTTCTCTTTTCCAATCACTGGCTCGGCCAAGCTTGTAAATTTTTGCTCCAAGTTTGCATCGCTCATTGGGTTTTCTACTGAACCAATCGCATTCTTTACGAAAATATGCACTTCTTTGCCATCCTTAAGGAAGGCTTTAACGTCCACAGATGCTTCACTAATAGAAGTATCGGTAGTCGCATTCACCTTAGCGCGCAAAGCTACAACGTCAGGACGGTTAACGATGTCATCTGCATATTCACCTTCACCTGCTTGACCAAACATCAAGCCTACAGCACAGCCGTGATACACGCTGAACTTGCCTTCCAGTCCATCCTTAGGTGTTTTCTTGCCAGTTAATTCCAGTACCAGTGGGTGAACACGCAACTCAATGCGTTCAACCTCTTCTGCCTTGACACCTTGGGCGCGTAATTGGGCGCAAGCATCAATGGCTGGGTGAATCACAATTCCGCAAGCAAAAGGTTTGTAGGTATTTAGGGAAATCTCAAAAGATTTTCCGAGGGCGCGATCAATTTCTGACCAGTCACACTTAGTAGAAACGGTTTGCATATAGCCACGACCCGCTTCAAGCGCTTTAGAGCTTGCAGTAAAACCATGTTTTGCCAACAACGCAGAAAGTTGACCTGCACGTGCAGCGCCACCCGGATGAAAGGGTTTGGTCATCGTGCCAAATTGCTCGCGCATACCAACCGGTTGTGAGGCAGCAATACCCAGAGCCATAATTGTTTTTTGCAGATCAAGACCCATTAAGCGTGAACATGCAGCAGCAGAACCCAACATCCCTGTGGAGCCGGTGATATGCCAGCCACGATGGTAGTGATCTGGATACATTGCATTACCGACTCGACAGGCAACATCAATGCCTAGAACAAGAGAGTCAATCATTTGGCGACCATTGGCACCAATGTGTTCGCCTAAGGCTAGGATTGCAGAAGCCACTGGGCCAGCTGGATGAATCACGGTTTTGAGGTGGGTATCGTCAAAGTCAAAAGTATGTGAGCTAATACCATTAATCAAAGCCGCTCCACCCATATCTACTTTATCTTTGCGACCGAGAATGCTGGCTTGTGGGGCTGGCTGAAATTCACGAATAGCGGCTAAAGACGATTCAACGCTCTCATGATTGGCTGCGCCAATCGCACAACCAAGCCAGTTTAAGAATGTACGATGCGCTTCGTGCTCAACCTCTGGAGTCCATCCTTGGCTTGGGTGAGTATTAACAAACTCCGCCAAAATTTTGGTGACTGGTGGTGCATTGAGATCGGCTGCTGCAGCAATAGCGTGAGACATATCAATTTCCTATGAATAAGTATGAATATTTTTTAAAGAAGCGAGGGTTGAAAAATCAATCGATTTCAATATTGCGGTCTTTGGCAACCTTGGCCCAGCGCGCAATATCTTCTTTGATGTAATTAGTAAATTGAGGGGGCGTCATGGGCATTAAAGTCATCGCCTCGCTCGTCATTTTTTCTGAGAAGTCTGGTAGCGCCAATACTTTATTGAGTTCGGCATTGAGCTTGGCAACAATGGCCGGTGGTAGATTAGCTGGGCCCACCAGTCCATACCACTGTTGACCATCAAAGCCGTTAAATCCCAATTCTTTAAAGGTTGGGATATTGGGGGCTGCAGTACTGCGTTTAGCACCAGTCACAGCAAGACCACGAACACGATTGGTGTTGATATAAGGGAGGGCAGCAAATAAGGTTGGAAACATTGCCTGGGTCTGTCCGGCCAGTAGATCTGTGTAAGCAGGGCCTACGCCACGATAAGGCACATGCACCATGAATATTCCAGCTGCTAGCTTTAATTGCTCCATACCCAGATGCGTCAAAGTGCCTGGACCCGCGGATCCATAACTTAATTTGGCAGGATTCTTTTTGGCGTAATCCACAAACTCTTTGAAATTCTTGATGGGTAGATCAGGGTTAATGATGAGTACATTCGGTGTTGCGCCAATCATGCCAATCGGTGTGAAGTCTTTTATGGCATCGTAAGGTAACTTGCGGACAGCAGGGTTGGTGCCGTGTGTCCCTACATAAGCAATCATGAGTGTATAGCCATCGGCTGGCGCTTTAGCGGTTGCTTGCGAGGCAATTGATCCGCCACCACCACCCATATTTTCTACAACTACTGTTTGACCAATGGATCGAGAAAGTTTTTCTGCAACAGCGCGCGCAATATTATCTAGTCCGCCACCAGCAGCTACTGGTGCAATCAGTTTGATAGGTTTAGTGGGGTAGGCTGTTGCTGCACTTTGCGCCTGCGCATTGAAATGGAATGCCAATCCCAAAAAAGCAATGAGAAGGGATGACAAAAAAATCGGCTTTTGCCGATTGAACGTATTAGACATGTCTCGAATCCGAATTATTGTTATTGGTTAGTTTTGTACAGCTAAGCCATTTTACTATTGGCGGCTCTAGCCCTGCTCAGGCTTGGCTGGCTTTGAGTTTCTTTCGAATAGAGTGTTCTACGGGGATGGAATCTAGGTTTGGCTCCAGCGCCTCACGTTCATCAAAGACAAAGCAGCTGCCTTGGTAATGAGCGGAGCCCACCTCCTCGAAATATTTCAAAATACCGCCTTCTAGCTGGTAGCTGTGCTCCATGCCAATTTCCCGCATATATAAGCCAGATTTTTCACAGCGAATACCGCCCGTACAAAAGCTGACCAGCGTCTTATTGGCTAAATCATCTTTATGTGCAGAAATTGCTGCTGGAAACTCAGTAAACTTTTCAATATTGAAATGCAGTGCATTCTCAAAAGTGCCGTAGTCGACCTCAAAGGCGTTGCGGGTATCAACCATCACTACAGGGCGACCTAGATCGTCAGTACCGCGATCTAACCACTCCTGTAGTTTTTTGGGGCTAATGAAATTAGCACGACCTTCCTCAGGACGAATCGCTGGGTGATTCATGCGAATAATTTCATTTTTGAGCTTGATCAACATCTTCTTAAAGGGCTGATCCTCAGACCAGCTTTCTTTTGCTTGAAGTGGGGCAAAGCGGGGATCAGTGCGGAGCCAATCCAGAAAACCACGTAACTCATCCGTTTTGCCGGCAAGGAACATGTTGATGCCTTCACCAGTCAATAGAATGGTCCCCTTCAGTTGGCGGGCATTGCATTCATCCAGCATTTTGGCGCGCAGCTCTGGCAAGCCGTCTAGGCTGACAAATAAATAGGCGGCAATATTTAGAATCGACTTCATTTTTCTCTCACTGGGCTACAACAGCATTATCGAGCAAATAGGCTAAGGGGGTGTTAATCTTGAGGTCTTATTCAAAGGAGACAAAATCCATGCTGAAATTAGCAAAAATGGCTAAAAAAGCCTTTAAAAACAGCCTCTTAGCCACTTTGATGGCCTTAGGAGTAAGCGGTGTTGCTTTGGCACAAAATGCGGGTGTTGGCACATGGCCCACCCAAAAGCCAATTCGTTTAATTGCGGTCTTTCCGCCAGGTGGCTCAGTTGACCAGGTTGCACGTATATTGGCACCTGCTTTGCAAGCAGAGTTGAAGCAAAACGTGATTGTGGAAAACGTTGGTGGCGCCTCTGGTGTAATTGGTACCTCCGCAATGACTCGGTCCGATCCGGATGGCTACACCTTTGCAGTGGTATTTGATACCCACGGCGTTAACCCTAGCCTCAAAGACAAACTCCCCTATGACACGATTAAAGATATTGCTCCCGTGATTTTGGTTGGCACATCTCCCATGGTGTTAGTTGCAAGCAAAAAATCTGGCATCACTAGCTTTAAACAATTGGTAGATCTTTCCAAGACAGGTAAGCAATTTAGTTACGGTTCAATTGGGATTGGTAGCTTGGGTCATCTAGCAATGGCACGTCTTGCAAAACAAGCGGGCTTTGATTGGAATCACATCCCTTATCGTGGTGGTGGTCCTTTAATGCAAGATGCTTTGGGTGGTCAAGTAGAGTTAGCTGTTGGCTCAGAATTTTTAGTGAAGCCTCATATTGATAACGGTGGAGTTATTCCGCTAGTGATTACAACTGCCAAGCGTTCACCATCCTTGCCTAATGTGCCGACGATTTCTGAGAGCGGGTTCCCAGGCTTTAGTGCGCCAGCTTGGTGGGCGGTATTGGCCCCTGGTAAAACATCTCCGGCAGTGATCGATGCAATGAACAAGGCATTAAATAAAGCCTTAAAGACGCCTGCAGTTGCTGAGAAGTTCAAAATGCAAGGCATCCAAATTATTGGGGGCACCCCTGTTGCTGCACAAGACTTTATCGGCAAGCAAATGGGTATTTGGGGCAAGTTTGTCATTGAAAACAATATTAAAGAAACTGCTCAGTAAGAGTTGTTGATAAGCAGTATTAATAAAAGGTAAGTATGTCAGAACGTTTAATTCCGTATCAGCCAATGGATTTAGCGGAGCCAGCAGAGTTGGTTGCTGCAATTCGCAAAAGACGAGGCGGTCAGTTTATTAATTTAGATCGCATGCTCTTGCATAGCGTTCCAATTGCAGAGGGCTGGAATCACTTTATTGGTGAGATTCGGAATAACCTCTCTTTGGATCCGAAATTGCGTGAGTTGGCCATGTGTGGCGTAGCCGTCTTGAATGGTGCTGAATATGAATTCTTTCACCATGCGCCACCTTTTAAGAAGGCGGGCGGGACAGAGGAGCAGGTCCAAGGCTTACGACTTATTGGACAGCCGAATTTCCCAAAAGATCTGTACTCCCCGGTGGAAAACGATGCCGCTGAACTCACTTTTCAGATGACGCGCAATATCAAAGTGGATCCTGAATTAATGAAGCGCTTACAAAGGGCTCTGGGAAGTACGGATACCGTGGAATTAGTCACGGTAATCGCCGCTTACAACATGGTCTCCCGCTTCCTGATAGCGCTCGACGTTAATCCTGAAGATCATCCTCCGGCTTAAAGTTAAAACTTAGCCAAAGCCAAGTCGAAGCATTCATCAATATGATCCGCAACATCCAAACCATTATTCCTGGCATTGCTACCTCTGATGGTGCGGGTGTGAAATTGCGCCGTAGTCTGGGCGGTCAAAATCAAGTCAGGTTAGACCCTTTCTTGATGCTCGATGAGTTTTCCTCCAATGATCCAAATGATTATGTGGCAGGCTTTCCAGCCCATCCCCATCGGGGTTTTGAGACGGTGACCTATATGCTAGAGGGCCACATGTTGCATGAAGATCATTTAGGAAATCAGGGACACCTGAAAACTAGTGGCGTACAGTGGATGACGGCAGGGCGCGGCATTATTCATTCAGAGATGCCCCAGCAAGTGAGTGGCGCCATGCGCGGCTTTCAGTTGTGGATTAACTTGCCCGCCAAAGAAAAGATGAAGCCGGCTGGCTATAAAGATATTCAGGTTGAGGATATTCCGAAGATCGCTTTGGCAAATAGCGGCTCAGTAAAGGTCATTGCGGGCGCATATGAAGATGGTGGTAAAGCAGTTCAAGGTCCGATTCAGGGAATTACTACTGCACCTCTATTTTTAGATGTGCATTTACCACCCAACGCAGAGTTTGAGCAACGTATTCCAAAAGAACTCAATGCATTTATTTATGTATATGAAGGTGAGCTTGAATTAGGTGGGCCAATGATGCCTGCCCCAAAGCAGGCGGCTATTGTTCTTGGTGACGGAGATCTTTTCAAAGCGAGAACAGGATCTGTAGGCGCGCAATTTATTGTTCTGGCAGCTATACCCATACATGAACCCATCGTTCAGTACGGCCCTTTTGTGATGAATACTCGTGCTGAAATTGAACAAGCCATCGATGATTATCAAAACAATCGGTTTGTGGTTTCCTAGGTGACGCAATCAGCAAACCTTCAATGGGAAGAGGGCGAAAAAATCTGTTCCGCTCATTGGCATTCTGAAAATGGCATTGCGCCGCATAAAAAGATTCAGATCGCGGATGACACGCTGACTGCTGACATTGCTTATCGATTAGCTTGTGCAGGCACTGCGATGCTTTACAAGGGCGACTTTCAGAATGCGCGGCAACTCTTGCAGGCCTTGGTAAGAAGGGTGGACAAGCCTTCCAAGAAATCTACCAGAGCTGACAGAGTTACCAAAGAGAAAACCAAAAGCCCTTTAGATGCATTTAATCTGCATCGTCTCACCCAATCTCAGCGCGCACGTATTTTGGGTATGGTTCTCATCCATGTGAATGCTGACCATACGATACCTTTGAGACGCGCCCCAGATATAGCGCAGGCTTGCCATGAGGCTTATGGAACACAAGAAACTTCCTATGTAATTTCTTTGCGTGAGTTGCTTGGCGTCATTAGCGCTCATGAGTGGCGCAAGACAGGTGTTCAAGTTCTGACTAGGGATGATGAAGAGGTTCGCATTCATCCGCACTACGGTGTTTTCTCTCCAGTGCGCAGTGAATATATTGACTTGGTGCTGAAAGCCCCCTTACCAGAAGCAATAAAAAATAGCTCCATTGCTTTTGATATTGGGACGGGTACTGGAGTGTTGGCGATTATTTTGGCTCTGCGAGATGTTCAGAGGATTATTGCGACTGATCTAAGTGATCGAGCGATTGCTTGCGCGAAAGAAAATATTGACCACTTAGGCTTGAATTCTCAAATTGAAATTCATCAAACCAATCTTTTCCCCGAAACAAAAGCTGCGCTTATTGTTTGTAATCCACCCTGGCTTCCAGCCAGACCAAGCTCCTCGCTAGAGCATGCGGTGTATGACCCTGAGAGTCAGATGCTGAAGGGTTTCTTGAGTGGGTTGAAAGATCATTTGCTGCCAAATGGTGAGGGTTGGCTCATTCTTTCTGACTTAGCAGAGCACTTAGGCTTGAGAGCAAGAGAAGAGTTTCTGAATTGGATTGATCAAGCGGGCTTGAAGGTGATTGCGCATTTAGATACCAAGCCAACGCACAACAAGGCATTTGATAGAGCGGATGCATTGTATGCAGCGAGATCTAAAGAAGTCACTTCACTGTGGCGATTAACCCAAAAGTAGTACCACATTAAATAGCCCTACAAGCACCGCCCCCATTGGGATCATGGTTGTTAATCCACTACATCATCCTTAAAATCATTGAGAGTAGTAGTTAACTTACTACACATTTTTCGGTAAGTTAAATATAGTTTCTCTCATTCATTTTTTAAGGGTGCCATTTGCTTTCTGGTGCATTGTCTAGAAACATATTGCTAATTTCGGGGGTAACTTTCTCTCATGTATTAGCACTATTGATACTTTTATCGGGACCATTTGCGGGGTCAAAATCATCCGCTCCAGATTTTTTGATGGTAAATCTAGTAGGCAAAAGTACCTTGTCATCTCAGCAGAAAAAATCCCTGGCCGCACCCCAAATCAATACATCTTCTAGCAGTGAGCGCGATAGTTCCAGTGCTGTAAATGAGTCACATGCGCATAGTGATAGTAAGGAAGCTGGACGTCTGGCAGTAGGCACGGCTAGACAGGCTATATACAGCCCCAAACCCCATTACCCCTTAGCCAGCAGACAGCTTAAGGAACAGGGTTTGGTCATTGCAAGATTATGTGTAAGTGAGCAAGGCCTTGTGCAAGAAGTTGGTATCACCCAAAGCTCAGGCTTTCAGGGTTTGGATCGCTCAGCCATCAAGGCTTTGACTCGGTGGAGATTTGCGCCAATTGCAATAGCCCCTGCTCAGGTTTCTTTGCAATGCTTTCAGACACCTATTCAATTTACCTTGGAAGGTTAGTGCTTGAACGAGAAAAATACCTTAGATCTTGATTCAAAATGTATTCGATCAAGCCAACTTTTGCCTAGATGCATTCTAAGCGAAACCTTATTGGGTCACACAAAGCAGATCTTCATCTTGCATGATGGGCATTCATATCAATTGCGCATCACTAAATTAGGGAAGCTCATTTTGACGAAGTAAATATGAATTAACTTACTAGCCAGCAAGAGCATTTTCATATGCATATAGCCAGCGATTTTTTGTTTTTATCACTGGAGATGGTATATGAAGCATCAAGAAGTTTTTCGTCCTCGAAATCGGTTGGCCTGGTTTTCATCGTTTGTATTGTTATATGGAGGATCTTTTTCAGTTTGGGCTAATGCTCAAGATATTGAGTTACCTAGGATTGATATTGTTGGGCGAGAGGAAAAGGCCCTTTATAAAATTCCAGGAACGGTTGATGTTATTGACCAAAAGAAGATGGAGGAGTTGCAACCTCAATCCTTGCAGGACGTCTTAAAGACGATTCCTGGCGTCAATATTCGTGGTGATGAAGGCGGCTTAGGAGCCATTCCGAATATTGGTATTCGTGGCTTAGGCTCAGGTCGGAGCACAAAAGTATTGCTCCTGGAGGATGGAGCTCCAATTCAACCAAGCCTCTTCATTTCCAATGCCTCCTATTACAGCCCACCTGTAGAGCAAATCGACGGGATTGAAGTTTTAAAGGGCGCATCGGGCCTGAAATATGGCCCATCCAATATTGGTGGCGTAGTAAATTACCTTAGTAAAACACCTGCTCCAGGATTTAAGTTAACCGGCAAAGTGGGCAACTACGGATATCGTTTAGCAGAGCTTGAGGCAGGGGGAAAATCATCATCGAATGGCGCCATTGGAGGAATAAATCTGATTCAATCTGAGTCCAATGGATACCAAGGCAATGGTTTCAAGATGTACGACATCTTGGTGAAAGGGGGAATGGAGATTTCGCAGAATCAGTGGTTAAGTGTGAAATACACACATTACGATAACAATATCAATACCTCATATGTGGGTCTACGCCCAAATCAGTACAGCAATCAATCAAAAGATAATCCAGCGCCAAATGACCGCTTCATTACTCAAAGAAATGGTGTAGATCTCAATCATGCTATCGAAATTAGTCCAGAGACCAAAATCAATACCTTGATGTATTGGAGTAGGTTATCTAGAGATTATTGGCGGCAAAGTATTGTTAAACGCACGCAGGAATCGACACTCTTTAGAGCTTGCAACGTTGGTGCTGATTGCCTGATTGGGCGAAATCGAGAGTTTCAAATGTTAGGCATCGATTCTCGGGTAAGCCATGCCTATAAGGCTCTGGGGATTTCCAATGAAGCAGAGTTTGGATTGCGCTTGCATACCGAATCTCAAATCAATCAAGTATTGAGTTCCAAAACTCTCACCTATTCTGGTCGACTCACTTCGCAGGAAGATAACAAGGCTAATTCAGTGGCGGTCTATGCGCAAAACCGTTTCTTGCTGAGCAAAGACTTTGCCCTTATTCCTGGGGTACGAGTGGAAAGTTATAACCAGACCCGTTCAAATGCTGCTACTGGAAAAGCTGGTAGCGCCAAGAATGTAGAAACTATTCCACAAATTGGTGCTACCTGGCAGCTTGTTCCCCAAGTGCAGGCGTACGGTAGTGTTTATAAAGGTTTTGCGCCAGCACAGTTAGCCACCGCAATTGATGACAAAGGAGTTGATCAGCAGTTAGCCCCAGAACGCTCAACCAATACGGAGCTCGGTCTGCGTGGTCGCTCTGGCGCCTTTACTTATGATTCAGCTATTTTTAGCATGAACTTCAGTAATCAAATTGTGAATCAGAGCTTAGCTGCCGGAATTTCTAAAGCCAATGGCGGTAAAAGTTTGCATCAAGGTGCTGAGATGTCCTTGGCTTATGCGCTAGGAGGAGGATGGGGCATTAATGGTAATGCTACTTACATCCCGGTGGCTAAGTTTGTTGGCACGAGCTCTTTGGGGCGAGATGGTAATCGCATTCCGTACACGCCTAAATTAACTTCAAATTTGGGTGTTAGCTACGAAAAGAATGGCTTCAATACTTTAGTCAATCTGAATTATCTTTCTGCTCAATATGCGGATTCAGCAAATACAGTTGCGCAAAATGCTATTGGAACTTTAGGCGAGGTCCCAGCCTTTGCAACAGTGAATTGGAGCGCTAACTACGCTATTAACAAAGATTGGAAAGTGTTTGGGGTGATTAATAATGTATTTGATAGGCGGTATATATCTAGCAGGAGTCCAGATGGAATCTTTGCGGGAGCACCTCTCAATTTCCAAGCTGGTATGAGCTATCAATTTAATTGATAAGAATAGGCGATTTCTGAATTAAAGAAAAACGCCACCTCGATGGGTGGCGTTTGACTGTTACTTCAAAATGGTGGACCGGCGGAGATCGAACTAAATCCCATTTTCTAGATCAAAAACAATAGGTTACGTATTACCAAAAAGGTACGAATTTCAAAGAGTGCCCCCAAAAATACCCCCAGATTTCATTCGTACAATTTGATAAATTGTCTTCATATTCTGGAGGGGTTGGCGATGGAAAGAGAATCATACACACGCAGTGAAATATATGAACTTCTGTGGACTGAGCCGGCCACCAAGGTTGCGCTGAGGATTGGACTCTCGGATGTGGCCCTTGGCAAGTGGTGCAAGCAGTACGGTGTACCTAAGCCGCCATTAGGCTATTGGGCCAAGCTGGAGCATGGGAAGGTAACGGCACAGAGGCCTCCATTAGAGCCTTGGTGGAACGAACACGATCCTCTGATACATGTCCGCACTCGGGATAAAGCAATTATGGAGGCTAGGCTAAATAAGCCTGCTGAGCCCATTCCAGTCATTGAGGTTTACAAGGGTAATAAATTTCATGAGGAGATTGAGAAAACTTTCAGGGACTTCAAGATGGAAGGTTACTCAAAATTTGGAAGGTCAGAATCTAAAGCTGGCTTTGATGTCCAGATTGGTCCACATAGCGTTCCACGGGTAAAGCGAATACTTCAGACCCTCATCAACGAATTTCTCTCCCGCGGCTATAGGCTGGGTGGCCATCGAAAATATTCAAATGCAGAAGTTACTGCATTTAAGAGGGATGACGACGTAGTGACAATTGAGTTCTATGAGGTAAGCACTAAACCACCCAAACCCATGAAGAGAAAAAGCAGCTGGACTAGTGGTGGGCACACTCACTCATACATGATGGATATTGAATACATTCCATCTGGAAGGCTAGAGCTAAGAATTCGCCATAACGATATATATGGCTGGAAGATTGTTAAAGACTCTGAAAAGACTAGCGTTGAGGAGCAGCTTGGGAAATTGATAAATCTCATTGCTGAGCTTTCATTTGATGCCAAGATAGCAAGAGTGGAGCGAGAAGCTAGCGAAGCCAGAGAGCAGGCAGAGCGTAAGCGCCTAGCTGATATCAAATGGGCCAAGGAGGTCGATGCCTGGAAATGGGGTCAGCTCAAGGATGCAGCAGAGCGCTGGAATGAATTGGCCGTACTTAGAGAGTTTGTAAAAGCCATAAAGAGCAACAGGGTTGTAAGGCGTAAAAACAAAGAAGAGCTAGGCGGCTGGATAAGTTGGGCGCAAGAGCAAATTAACGCAAGGGATCCAATTTATAAGGTGGCAAGCGGTATGAGTCTGCCCGGACAGAATGAGCCCATTAGAGACGATGGATTTGAATAAAGTTTTCCGAGTACGCAGTCGGGAAAGAATTATGATTAACGCATGAGTGATCTTGAGTATGTTGGAAAAATAAAAGGCATGAAAACTCTCAAGCAGATGATTGAGAGTAAAGATGTCGTGCCTGCTTCCGAGTTAGCAAAAAATAAGGCTGAAGCAGAGGCTCAAGAGAAGGCTTTCGAGGAGGCCATAAGATCAGAGGAATCGCACCGTAAAACCAAAATCTCTACAGGCAAGGTCGAGGGGCGCGATCATTGGACTCGGGAGCCCTTTATCGAGTAAGTCAGGCGAGTGGCTCACCTGATGAGCTTTACTTGCCTTATCGTGTGTTCAGGCTGTAATGGAGTCTAGTGGCACTAGACAAACCTTATAGAATGAAAGAATCATGATTAATCAATTTGTCACTGCCCTTGCATTTTCTGCAACTAAGCATCGAGACCAGCGCCGCAAGGACGTTGAAGCATCTCCATACATCAATCACCCAATCGCATTAGTTGATGTTCTTGTAAACGAGGGCGGTGTTCTAAATTGGGATGTCCTATCCGCTGCCTTATTGCATGACACGATTGAAGATACCCAAACTACAGCTGAAGAGTTAACTAAAGCATTCGGAAAGAATGTAGCCTCAATCGTATTGGAGGTTACTGATGATAAGTCGCTACCTAAAGCAGAGCGCAAACTGCAGCAAATTGCACATGCACCTCATTCATCTCATGGGGCTAAGTTAGTCAAGCTTGCCGACAAGATTTGCAATCTTCGAGATATTTTGGCTTCACCCCCAAGTGGTTGGGATACCAAAAGGAAGCAGGAATACTTTGAATGGGCGGCATCGGTAGTGGCTGGCATTAGGGGATCGAACTCTAAGTTAGAGAAGGTATTTGATTCTTTACTTGAAAAAGGCAGGGCCGAGTATCAATCTGAGCTAGGTAAGTAAATCTTATGGCAAGTCTGAGCAAGTCTAAGATCATTGCCCACCGCCAGTGCCCTAAACGCCTATGGCTACAAATAAATCGGCCTGAGCTCATCCAAATTAGCGCAGCAACCCAGGTTAGATTTGATGAGGGCAACAAAGTTGGAGATATTGCTCGCCAGAATCATCCTGGCGGAGTTTTTATAGAGACTCTTAATCGAGTAGAAGCTATCACCCAAACTAAAGATGCTGTATCGAAACACCAAACAATCTTCGAAGGCGCCTTCTTCGAAGAGAATGTCATGATTCGTGCAGATTTACTCTTCCCAGAAAAAGATGGATATCGTCTAGTGGAAGTCAAATCTTCTACTGGCGTGAAGAGCTACCATGTTGATGATGTAACAGTTCAAAGTTGGGTCATGGAGAAGGCGGGTTGTTCGCCAACCAGTATGGCCTTAGCTTATATCAATAATAAATTTGTCTATCAAGGCGATGGAAATTACGAAGGTTTATTTACTGAGACCGATTTATCAAACCAGGTAAAGCCGAATATGTCTCAAGTGCAATCTTGGGTTGAAGCCGCCGAAAAAACCTTAGCATTAACAATTGAGCCTGCGATTGCTCCTGGTGAACAATGTACAGATCCATTTACCTGTGACTTTATTACCTATTGCTCTCCGCCTGAAGAGGGCGTGGAGTATCCAGTCGAAATCTTGCCCTACGGCAAATCGATTGCTTCCGAATTAAGGAGCGATGGCTACAAAGATTTGCGTGATGTGCCCTCCGAACGTTTGAGTAATCCCAAGCACCTCAAAGTGCATGCGGCCACTCTCAGTGGTCAGGCCATACTAGAGTCCGAGGCTATTAAGCAAATACAGGCTTTGCCATATCCACGTTATTACCTCGATTTTGAAACTATTGGTTTTGCTGTTCCGGTCTGGGCGGGCACGCGTCCTTATATGCAACTGCCATTTCAGTGGTCATGTCATATTGAGCAGACCGACGGATCGATCACGCATAAAGAGTTTTTAGATCTTTCGGGAAACGACCCCAGGGAAATGTTCGCCAGAACATTGATTGAGGCCGTTTCTACACAGGGACCAGTAATTGTTTACAACGCTGGTTTTGAGGGGGCGCGTATTAAAGAGTTAGCCACAGCCTTCCCACATCTTTCTTCAGGGCTATTAGCAATTCCTGATCGCTTCTTTGATTTACTGCCACTAGCGCGTAATCATTACTACCACCCTGATATGAAGGGGTCTTGGTCAATCAAAGACGTCCTGCCCACAATTGCACCTGAATTGGATTATGCAAACCTAGAGGTTAGTGATGGGGCAATGGCACAAGAAGCTTATAAAGAAGCTATACATAGCCAAACTACTCCAGAGCGAAAAGAGAATGTGCGGCATGCCATGCTTAAGTACTGCAAGCAAGATACGATTGCAATGGTCAAAATTGTGAGCGCTTGGAGCGATTATTCAACTTGACACAATGAATTAAAGGTCTGCATAATTGAATCTACATCAAGAGATGGCTTTGTCGCCACAGCAACCTGCTAACGCAGTAAGGTGCTAAAAAGATGAGACCCGAAGTGGGTAATCAAAAGCGACAAACCCACCTATTTTGGTGGGTTTTTTTTTGAGCCGCAGCATTACTGGCTCAGTATTTGAGCCTTCCAGTCTTGATAATTTGTTTGTAGAAATGAATCAATTAATTGGAGGTCTTATGCGCGATTACACATACTTAGGCGGTGCCCGATTCACCATAAACAATCTCTTTCGTAGCCTCAGGTTTGATATTGACCGTCTCGATATGAGTTGGGTCGATGGAGATAAGCCAGAATTTACAAGAGGGCTGCGCGTTGTGGATAACGATGAAGTTAATACGATCACTGTTGATGGTGAGGACGGTGACAACTTGATCTATAGCCTTACCTACATCTTTAGCAAAGAAGATGGTCATGAGGCTTTTAGAGCAGCAACAGATGCATATTTAATCGTTGCACTAGAAACAAAGGAGTTTTTGGTGACGAACCAAAAAAAGAATCCTGAGGGAAAGCCTGAGGTAGTGGAGGCAGTTATCCACTAAGCGAACCGAGCAGCATGTGTTTAAGGGCAGATTTAAACCGAATTGCCAAGCCCAGACATTTGTCAAATTGGCTAAAGAGGAGAAGTAAATGAATATTCAGTTAATACAAATAGAGCAGTTGCAAAAAAATGGTTTTCCAAGAGTGCTAAGACCTCAAAAATCATCCGAGTATGAATATGTTGGGATTGCCATAGAAGATCAGGGATCCCACTACTACTGGGCTAGGGGAGTTAGCTTAAGAATTACTGAGCAGGAGTACCGCTACATAAAGGCTAATCCAAAGTTGTATTACTTCTCTACCGCACTAAAGTTGCACTTAAAGATTGATAGATATCTTCATAGCAAGGATTTCGATGGACTTTGATCGATCAGGTTTAATTTCCCTCATTAAAAGCGAATTCAAGTTAGATTGGCAGGGCATACATGGGGCCAATCATTGGGCGCGGGTACTCAACCATGGGAAAAATATCGGTCAAATCCGTAAGGCCGATTTATTGGTAGTAGAGCTCTTTGGCTTCTTGCATGACAGTTGTCGCTTTAATGATGGTAGAGATCCTAAGCATGGAGAGCGGGCGGCAGAATTTGCTCATGGCATCCATGGAGACTTTTACCAGTTAACCCCAAAGCAACTAGATGCGCTTTGCTACGCCATGAAGCACCATTCTGGTGGAGAGGTTTCAACCAATAGAACAATTCAAACTTGCTGGGATGCCGATCGATTAGATTTAGGAAGGGTTGGCATCTTTCCTTCTCCACAATTTCTTTCGCAGGAAGCTTCACTTTTCATCGATCTTGCCTATGACTGGAGCACGCAGGCGCCAAGGAAATCCCATGTCAGATGACAATGACTCTGGAGGGATCATTGGGACAATTATTTCTGTCTTGATACTGGCCGCAATCTGGCCTTATCTATTGGCATTACTGGGTATCTATATTGCCTATATGGTCGTTTTGGCGATACTGGCATGGATTGCGGAAAATTGGATATTGACGATTAGCTTTATAGCTGGAATCCTAGCAATCTATTGCATCTTCAAATACAAACTTGTTAGCAACGCTCGGAAGTATGTATTTGCGAAAGCCCAACCAAATGCAATAGAAGTCAGGTTGGATGGTTTACCAGGCTCAACTGAGCGAAAATTTATTCCTTCTACGAATCTATATTGTTATTGGTGCACCAAGAAACTTGGTATGCGAGCCTGGGAAATGAATGGCAAGTATTTCTGTCGAGATTGCTATGAAAATAAATTGGGTTTGAACTGATGCGCATTGCCTGAGTGTTTATCTGGATCTTAAAAACGTCTAGGTATATCTAAAGCAATTCTTTTGATCCCAAACCAATCTTTCGATTTAACTACAATTTTTTTATGCAACCCCGTCTCTTCTTTATGAGCATTAAAATAGTTGATCCCAAAAGAAATGTCTGGACCATACGATACGATTTGAATTTTTTCAAGAGTAGGGAAATCATGGGCAATATGGGAGGTAGCTTCTGCCACTGCATTTTTGTATTGCGGATCTTCTGTAAACAGTAACGAGCCTGTAAGCCCCGCAATACTAATATCTTTACAACCAATTCCTATTAGCGCAGCTAAAGCCTCATAGGTAACGTTGTAAAAAAAGTCCTTACTTGGACGTTCTGTATTTCCATAAAAAGGTTTATACGATTCACAGTTAGGTGTAGAAACTAGGGCAATTGCTTTTAAGGTTGGAGTTAGGCTTTGCGTCGGAATAATGTCTATTGTGGGTAGTTGTTCTTTCATCAGAGATTCAGCATAAAACCTGAAAACATCTTCATCAATACCCATGGCTTGAGCGATATATTGCCCATGAATTCCCAGGTCATTAAATCCCCAGTTGGTTTCTATCATCAAGCCATCCACACCAGAATTTAATTCAATTTCTTTAGAGATTCGCTCGAATATGATTTCTAATGGCGCTCGATGTGGGAGTTCAAGAATTAAATTTTTCACTTTAGTACTGTTCAAGGCTCTTTTTAAGTTCGCTTGCTACTCTTGCTTTTAAGCTGGCTGGTGCAATCACTTTTACGCCTGAGCCATGCTTCAGAATATCCATGACTAACTCTGGATCTTGGTTGTAATCGAACTCTAGGTTAAAGAAGCCTTCTTTATCAAAGCTACCAACTTGCTGGCCATGCCAGTGCTCGCCAGCTACCCAGCGAGCATGTTCAGGCGTAAAGCGTAACTTCGCCCTCTGGGTGGCTTTACCTGAAAAGATGCCATAACTTTCGGCAAAGTGATCATGACAATCCTTTTCGGCCACTTCCTGAGTCTTCTTATTTGTTAATACTGCGCTTCTGATGCCATCAATTGCAAAACTACGCAGATCATTACGCATGTGACAGTAGGCATCAAGATACCAATTCTCACGGTAGTAGATGAGACGCTGGGGGGATATCTCTCGCTTGGTATCCTCGCCTTTACCCTTTGAGTAATAGTCAATTTCAAGGCGATTGCGTTTAAGAAGGGCAGCGCCAATCTCGGAGAAGTTTTCAATTGAGTTCTTGCGCGAACCCATGCCAATAACCTTAATGCGTTTACGCAGTTCCTTGGCTGAGGTTTCGCTTTGACCCAAGATGCCATCAATAATGGATGTTAGCGGTTCAATGTGGGGCCCAATCAAGCCGCCTTGATCAAGCGATGAAAGCAAGTGCTGCATCAATACAAGGGCGGTAGCCTCTTTTTCAGAGAACCAAAGCCCAGGCATTTCAATCTTGTCTACATGATCTGGATTCTCGAACTTATAGCCTCCCATGAAGCGGTCATAAACGATAGAGGCCTTTAAACGACTACGCAGGTACTCAAGATCACGTTTAAAGGTAGCAGGGGAGATCTCTAGCTCATCTAAGAAATCCTCTCTAGGGACGCATTTACGCTGTTGAATCATGTACTTAATGCGGTGTAGGCGTTCTAAATCACTCATCAAGGCTCCAAATAGGACATTTATTGTTTTTATAACTTTAATCAGTTTAAGGCTCATTTATTGAGCTAGCAAGTAATTAATCTACCTATACAGAGCTAAATGCTTAATCCGTAGGGAGTTGAAAATGATCAAATTTATCGGTATTTTCTTTATGTTTTTGAGTTGGGCCGCTTCATCGAATGGGCTTAGTCTGAGCCTAGCGCTGTGGTTCCTATTTGGCCTCTTTTTAGTGTGTAGCCAAGGTATCTTTGGTCACCTCCTATTTGTAGAGCGAGAGAAGGTACGCGCCCAATACAGGAGAAGAAGATGAGCGAACAATTCCCAAAGCTCAATTGCTCGGTTGGTGATTTAGCCATTACTGTTAACTGCAAAATCCCTGAAAACCTCGGCAATATTGTGCGCATTGTTTCGTCCGGCGGATTTCAAGAATGGCAAGGATATAGCGAACCGCTCTACACCTGGAATGTAGAAGTAGCCACTGAGGGTGGCTCACTATTTTATGAAGGCGAAGACGGTATTGAGGCATATATCTCAGGGCCAGCTCCAGATATTTACCTTAGGCGCTTGACTCCACCGCAAGGATATCTTTTAGAGGAATTCTCCGAGTCAGAGCAGTTGCAAATGGAGTTATATGAGCAAGACTGTTTAGAGGGCGTTGAGTAATTGGAAAATCCTGTGATACACCACACCATCCCAGAGGACGAGAAGATCTATCGCAGGCCAATTGCGCTGTACTTTGGCGGCCCATGTACTATTCGGCAGCAGGAGATATTGGATAAGCGTGCAATTAAATGGGATTGCTCGTATGAATTTGTTTTAAACGATGATTTTGCTGACACGATTAATAGCTATAGCAACGCTCGCGCAGATAGCGATAAAAACTATTTTGACTACTGCCTTTTAATCCATTCGGGTATTAGCGCGGTCTACTCGCCTAAGGTCTGGACTGATAGTTATACCCACAATGGCTTTAGATACCCCAGGCTATTACTTAAAGATGGTTTCATTCGAGATAAAAACAGGGTCAAACGTTTTTTTCTAAGAGATGAAGTAATAGATTTACTAGGGCAGACTCTTGAGGAGCATACCGAGTATGAATATATTGAATTTAAAAGGTTAAAGAATGTCTAGAAGCGGACATATTCACTTGCGTTGTGAGTTAGGCAGTATTGCCATGATTACTAATAGTAAGTTTTCAGTGAATCGAGGTCTGATCGTAAAAGTCATCGAGCCTATGGGCTTGATGCGTTGGCCAGGCTTTGATACAGAGGTCATGCCAATCTGGCGCGTACAAGTATTAGCTCAGGGCCATACGATTTGTTATCACCTACCCAAAAAAGGGGAGTTGAGGCATGAGAAAGTGGGTTTGGTGCCAGATCGATTCTTGCAATGTCTTACTCCTTTATCTGGGCAAATGCGTTTTGAGTTCGAGGACTATGAGCCTGAACCTGATCTAGAGCCAATGGCGCTCTAATAACTTAAGAAAAAATACCATGAAAAAATTAATTACCCTGGCGATATTTAGCGCTGTAAGCAACCTTGCATTCGCGCAACCTATTCAGACTCTTCCCAACGGCGCAGGAGGTTACAACACCTATGGCCGCAACGGAGCACTCACTCAGACATTGCCTAATGGGGCTGGCGGTTACAACTCTTATGGGCCAAATGGACAGTTAACTCAAACATTACCCAATGGTGCGGGAGGATACAACACCTATTCTCCAAATGGACAACTCACACAAACCTTGCCAAATGGTGCGGGTGGTTACAACACATATGGACCCAATGGAGGAGTGACTCAAACATTGCCCAGTGGTGCGGGCGGTTACAACACCTACACGCCTAATGGAAACCTCATACAAACTCTGCCCAATGGTGCTGGCGGCTGGAATACTTACTGACAATAAGCAGTTTTCAGGCAATCATCCATTGGCTTAATTCCTGAATCTGCTTTTCTGAGATTCCGGTATTGGGGTTGCAGCGAATGAGTTCTGGGCAAGGAGTTGGAAATTCCCAATAGGAGTCATCCAAGGCTTTCCAGTTGCTTGCTCCATGTGACTGTAAAAAATTCACAATCTCCTGATAGCGCGGATGTTTGCCAATGACTGGTGATCCAGTAACGCCAATAACCAGACTGGATATTGAGTTTGGTAATAGTTTCTGTAGCTTTTCAAGGCTATGTGTGAAGCGCCAACTCGAAGAAATCACAATTCCAATATTTGATCCTTCAAGAGTTTCCTCAAGCAGATGAACTCTATTGAAAGGGTCTTCACCAGCGAAGTGGGTTGGGTGGAGCACTCCATCAAAATCCAAGAAGAGTAATTTATTCATAATAGGTCGTTAAATTCCAGCCATTCGTGCCTACAAGCTGCACATTTTCTTGAGCTTGGATACTTTGGGGGAGGTGGATCACCCAGTTCCCTTTGCTTCACAATTTTTTGTTTAAAGAATTCCCCGCGCTTCTTGCCGCATTTTGGGCAATACAAATTGATGGTGTGAGGTTTAGCTTTAGGATCATCATGTAAGTGCGCCTCAAAACTCATTGCCGTGATCCATTCTGGAGACTGCATGATCTTGCAGGGCACTTTAATGTTCTCTATCTGAAATACATCACCACGAACGCTCAGCTTAATATTCGGACCCGCAGGCCGTGCTGCCAGGAATGAAATCACAACCCCAGAATTAACTTCAATATAGCCTCTCCAATTGATTGCTTTCTCAATCAAGCATCTAGTTTGGACGCCCCTTACACAGAAGATGGCCTCCCCATTGAAGAGGGCTATATAAAGTTCTTCCGCTAGGGAAGCCTTAGTAGTTTTTCTGGGCTTTAATCGTTTCAATACCGCCAGAAACTCCTCGGTATCGATGATCATTTCGGCAATCATTGTCTTTTGCTGGGCGAGTAGCCAATCCGATTTCCGTTGTTATCAAAGACATTAGTCACGCCAGTTGGTGATTGGGTCTCATAGCCAATACGATTGCCGCTGTTATCATACACCCCATTATTGGCGTTGTAGTTGTACTGACTGTTGTTGTAGTTATATGGGGAGTTATTGTAGTTATACGAACTATTGTTGTAGTTGTACTGACTATTGTTGTAATTAAAGGGCGAGTTTTCCCAGCTAGTCACTTGGGCATAGCTGAGGCTAGAGATAAGAAGGGTGCAAATAAAAAGTAACCGTTTCATTGCTTACCAACCTTTCGCTGAAGGCGCCTGAGGCGCTTGGCGTGGAGTATTAATTGTTGTATTGGGACTAGCGTAAACAGGAGTGGTAGAAGTTCCTTGATACGCGCCCTGAGAACTATAAAAATTAGTCTGCCCGTTATCGGTCTGAAATGACTGAACATTCTGACCGGTAGCGTTATAGACATTAGTTACGCCACTTGGCGATGTTTGGCTATAGCCGCGGTATTCACCGGTCGGACCATAAATAGCCTGGGCGGAGGCCCCGCACATCAAAAGAACCGCTTGGGCAATCAAAAGCAGGGTGATGAGGTATTTCATGGGCGACTCCCAAAAAGTTATCTGAAAACACAACAATTTCAGAATAAAAACCTTTGAGCTCACCTAATGAGCTAGTGGGTCGAGAAAATGAAAAAACTAATAAATTTCATAAAGAGCCCATGCTTACTAGCGCCCTCATACTTATTACACTCATGCCCCTGCAAGTCTCCCCAAGGGGAAATTCGACGATTCCATTGGGTACGCCATTGGCAGTAGCTGTATTTGTGGATACTGCAAAGATATTAGGCTTTCCAGAGCTAAGATTAAGAGACTCGCGGGGAAACTTATATGTAGCAAATAAGACTTTGCTAGAAGAGCCTTTGGCAATGATCAATGATCAAGCTTTTATTACCCACGTTAGCACTTTGAATAAGCGAAAAGCCTATATCGTTTCATATGTAAAGCTGAAAACTAAAGCACAAAACCAATAATTTATAACTACATAGCCATATGAAATTTGCACTTCAGTCAATCAGCAGCCTAGGGGCAATCCTTTTGGGATTTCTATTGTTAGCCAACGTAGGGATTACCAGCGCAGGTAGGGGGGAGCTTGAATCACTCTCAGCGGTAGAGCGAGCAGTGATTACTGAAACTATTCAAGCCGACGGTACTGTGGTTGAAATTGACCAGCTAACCACGCTAGTCAAATCCCAATTGGTAGTTGATACAGAGTCCCAAGCTGATCTGCCATATAACTCAACGCTATCTAAGCTAGAGGTCCTAGAGGCTTACACAATTACCCCTAAGGGCGAGAAGATACCTGTTGCGCCCAATGCCATCAGAACCGTAGAGGATGACAACAGCACTGGGGCAGCAATGTTCTCTGACCAGAAGCACAAGATCATCATCTTTCCAAAGGTAACCCCTGGTTCTAAGACTTATTACAAAACCAAGCTCACAACCTTTAAGCCTCTATTGCCAGGGTACTTTTATACGCGCCTGACATTTTCTCCGAATGTAGAGGTATTGTCTTATGAGTACAACTTAAATTATCCCGAAGATCTAAAGCTCTATAGCGATATCAAAGACGTTAAGCAAACTAGGGATGAGGTAATAGATGGTGTGCGCCATGTGAGTTACACCTATCAAAACCTGAAGATGAAAAAGAAAGAGCAGCTTCAGGTTGCTAGCAGTGATTTTTCCCCTCACATCTATATCTCAACATTTGCTAGCCAAGAAGACTTTGCTAAAGCCTATGAGGCTCGCATTGCGGATAAGTCATTAGTAACCCCCGAGATCCAGAAGATGGCCGATGAAATTACTAAAGACGTTGATAAGAAGGCGGCTGCGGATAAGACGCTGAACCTAAAGAAGGAGCAGGCTCGAGTGCTTTATAACTGGGTTTCTCGAAACATCCGTTACGTAGCCATCTATCTTGGTGATGGAGGTATAGTGCCGCATGACGCCACAAGCATTCTGAAGAACCGTTATGGCGACTGCAAGGATCACAACGCGTTGCTCATAGCCTTGCTGGCAGCAAAAGGTATTAATGCAAGTAGCGCCTTAATTAACTCAGGCGTAGCCTATACGCTTCCCAAATATCCTGTAATTGGGCCATTTAACCATGTCATTACTTATATACCAGCTTGGGACCTCTATTTGGACTCTACGGCAGAGATGGCGCCATTTGGTACCTTGCCATCAAGCGAGATAGATAAGCCGACCTTATTAACTAAGTTAGCTAAGGTGGGGCATACGCCGAAGCCAAAAAAGGAAGATAGCAAAATCCTTACCGGTATCACTATGCAAATAGAGAAGGACGGTCAGATTAAAGGAAAAACACACACTATATATTTTGGGAGCGCTGAAATTAATGCGCGATATAGGTATGAGGGCGCGGAAACTACGCTTTCAGAAAAGCTCGTCAGAAGTGATCTGGCTAAATTTAGGCAGACTGGTGAAGGCAAGATCACAACCAGTTACGTATACGATCTCAATGAACCCTTCACAACAAATACAGAGTTCACGTTGGATGCTATTGCTAATGTGCCTGGACCAGGAGCCATAGCCATACCTGTTGGCCTCGCGCCCGGTGAGCTAGCGCTCATTGCAAATGATAGGCCTCCAGAGAAATTCACCGTGCCATATACATGTGCCACTAAGTGGATAGGGGAGAGCTACAAGATTGGATTTCCAAGCAATGCCAAGGTAACTCGCATTCCGCCAAATACGAGCTATAAGAAGGGTGGCATAGAGTATGAGTCAACTTACGAAGAATCTAAAAACGTGGTCTCAGTAACAAGAGTTTTGAAGGTGCAAAGGCCTGGCGCTGTATGCCAGCCTGAAGAGCTTCAGAAGTGGAAAGACTTTTACCAAGTATTTATCAAAGACATAAGAAGTCAAATATTCTATGATTAGGAGTAATCATGAAGCCAATAGTCTCACTTCCCCTATTTTCTTTCTTACGATATGTTCTTGACCCTTTAGTTGATAACCAGCAGCTTGAAGGGGAGAAGAGGTATAAGTTTTTTGGTGATAGAGAAGTCAAGTATGCTTTTATGGATAAGATCATCAGCATGTGCTATTCAAATAAGCACGAATTTCTTGGGTATAGGGAAATAACCTGGGATAAATCTTCAGCCTCTGTATCAACATACATTAATGGGTATCAAAAATATACAGATGAGTTTATTGACCTCACAAACCCAGAAATTAGAACAACTATTTATTTAAATGAAACAGAAAAGAGGTACTCTCACTGGATCGAGTTAATTGATGAGTACACAGTTCAATACACCTCGAACGGACATGAAGATTCTTTTTTTAGGCAAGAGTTTTATAAAAACTTTTACCCAGTAGAGGGAGAATCATTAAGTTGGAAGAGTTTTTCAAAAAGAAACCACTGGGTTTCTAGCGAACTTTCTGGGGACTCTAAAGACTATATAGTTAAGGAAATTTGGAATGAACAAAATTATTCCTTCATTGAATACAGCAATCTTCATGGAGATGTTTGCTATGAATGCATAAGAAGATTTGAATCGCTACTACTTCTATAGACACTTTCTAGCCTAATATTTAGTCTATTAGGAGGTGTGTAATGAGTACAAGAAGACGGTTTACTGAAGAGTTCAAGTTAGAGGCAGTCAAGCAAGTCGTTGAGCGAGGATTTGGGGTTCGAGATGTGGCTGCTAGGCTGGGCACCTCACCCCATAGTCTGTATGCCTGGATTAATAAATATGGTATTCCAGCCGAGCAGCGTCTAGTGGGGGATGATCAAACGGCTAAGCTTAAAAGACTGGAGGCGGAGCTGCGGCGGGTTACCGAAGAGCGCGACATCCTAA
>NZ_JAYGQU010000011.1:0-66422 GCF_035012985.1 Polynucleobacter sp. MG-28-Ekke-A2
TCAGTTTGGCTAAGGTGTTGATAGGTCATGGCTACTTTGACTTGCAGGTCTAGAAGCTTTGGATACTAAAACATCCTTAGCCTCCTTAACTAGTTGTTCAAAGTTGCACTTCGTAGTTGAATCCACCTTATTTTAAAGGGGGTGCTTGACTATTAAATATAGCTGTTATGTAATGACCTTGCAGAAGTTATCTTACATAGATCCAGTAATTCAGAGGCATTTTTATGAGAAAAAAGAAGTCTGATAATTTTCCTTATCCGCTATTGGTGGATGCAGAAAAAAAATATTACTGGTGTGCCTGCGGTTTGAGCGATGCACAACCTCTGTGCAATGGCTCTCATGCAAGTGATACAGCTCAGCCTATTGAGTTTTCAGAGATGCAAAGCAAAACCGTCTACTTGTGTGGATGTAAGCACACCAAAACACCGCCTTATTGCGACGGTAGCCACGCAGATCTCTAATTAGGCAAGCGCTTTACTTGCTCACATTGGGAATTAAGTCCGCCGCGCCCTGTGACAGCAGATCTTTTGCAACTGAAAGGCCTAGGGCTTCTGCATCCTCAACTGATTTCACTTGCGCACTACCATTAGCAAGACAGATAGCTTTGCCATCGGTGCTTGCGACAAATGAGCGAATCTGCATTTGATTTTGATCCCAGACAGCGTGTGCAGCGAGCGGCACTTCGCATGAGCCGCCCAACTGACGTGACACCATGCGCTCAGCAGAAACAGCGAACAGAGTTGGCAAATCATTTAATGGAGCAAGCCATTGCTTGATATTGGGATGCTTGCTTAAAGTTTCGATACCCAAAGCGCCCTGACCTGCAGCAGGCGTATAAGGATCATATGGCAAAAATGCACGGATGCGTGACTCCAAACCTAAACGTTTTAAGCCAGCAGCGGCCAAAATAATTGCTTGGTACTCGCCTTTATCTAATTTACCCATACGAGTATCTAAATTTCCGCGTAAGGGTTGAATCTCGAGATGCGGAAACTTGGCACGCAAAACAGATTCGCGTCGCAAGCTAGATGTCCCAACAATCGCTCCAGTTGGAAGATCTTCCAGGCTAGCGTAATCATTAGAAACAAAAGCGTCTCTTGCATCCTCTCTTGCCATCACGCAGGAAAGGTCAAAACCCTCTGGCATCACCATAGGGACATCCTTTAAGGAATGCACAGCCAAATCTGCACGACCATCCTCTAGGGCGGTTTCTAGCTCTTTTACAAAAAGACCCTTACCGCCCACTTTAGAGAGGGCTCTATCCAAAATCTGGTCACCGCGGGTAGTCATTCCCAAAATCTGGACATCACAGCTTGGATAGAGCTTTTTAAGGCAATCTCGCACGTGTTCTGCCTGCCACATAGCCAGGCGACTTTCCCGGGAGGCAATAACAAGGCGCTTTGGGGCTGCCAAAGATGAAGAGATAGGGTTAAAACTCAGGGTTTGCGACATGGCAATCTGCTCAAAGCGTTATTAACATCTGGTTAAACTGAGCTAAATTTAACCTATATTTTAATTTGAATGATTTATGTAGGACGTCAATGACTATCACCTTCCCCTTTACCGCCATTGTTGCGCAATCAGAAATGAAGCTGGCAATCGCCCTTTGCACGATTGACCCTTCGTTAGGCGGTGTTCTTATTTTTGGAGATCGTGGAACAGGTAAGTCCACCACCATTAGATCCTTAGCCTCCTTGCTTCCTACGATGAAATCAGTGGTTGGCTGTAACTATCATTGCGATCCAGATGCTAAAAGCCTTTGCCCTGAATGTGAGCTCAAAAAGAGTGCGGGACATAAGCTAAGGTCCGAAAATATTTCTGTTCCAGTAGTAGATTTGCCGCTTGGGGCTACAGAAGATAGAGTTGTAGGCGCTTTGGATATTGAGAAAGCCTTGACCCAAGGCATCAAATCCTTCGAGCCTGGCCTGCTTGCAAAGGCTAATCGAGGATATCTTTATATCGATGAGGTCAATTTACTTGAAGATCACTTAGTTGATTTGCTAATTGATGTAGCTGCTTCTGGTGAAAATATTATTGAACGTGAGGGATTGAGTATTCGACATCCGGCTAGGTTCGTTCTTATTGGAAGCGGTAATCCGGAGGAGGGGGAGTTGCGACCGCAAATGCTTGACCGTTTTGGACTATCTATAGAGGTAAAAACACCTACTGATTTTAAAGAACGGATTGAGATTATAAAAAGACGAGATGAGTTCGAGCGGAATCCAGAAAAATTTATTGCCAAGTGGGAAGGGTCAGAAGAAGACTTTAAGAAGCAGATCATTAAGTCGAAGAAGCTTCTGGATAAAGTGGAGGTAGATGATCAATTGCTTGAGTCTGCCACTAAGCTTTGCGCTCATCTTGGCACTGACGGCCTAAGAGGCGAGCTTACCTTGCTGAGAGGTGTCAGAGCATTAGCTGCTTTTGAGGGTAAGAAAAAAGCGAATCTGAACCATTTAAAGAAAATTGCGCCAATAGCGCTTGGGCATAGATTGCGTCGTAATCCACTTGACGATAGCAATTCAAAAATTCGTATTGAGCGTGCCATGCAGGAATTCTTTGCTAGTACTGAAAAGTGAATCCAGTACAACAAGCTTGGTTTGATGCAAACTTAATCGCCATTCTTTTGGCTATTAACCCGCGTGGCTTAAAAGGAGTATCGATAAAGAGCCAGTTTGGGCCCATTAGAGATTCCTGGCTTAATTATTTTATAAATCTATTGCCCGCAGACAGTAAAGTTATTAAAGCTCCGGCAAATTTATCCTCTGAGCAATTATTTGGATCATTAGATATTGAAAGCGCTCTTTTGTCTGGAAAATTTAAGGTTAGCCAGGGGCTTCTAGAAAGACTGGGCGGACAATATCTTCTTTTGCCCATGGCTGAGAAAATGAATTTACAGGCGATAACTCATATATCTCAGGCTTTGGATGAAAAAAATCTTTTCAATCATCCTCATGCGGCCAACAATGACCACTTTGGAATAATTGTCTTTGATGAGTCCGAATTCCAAGAGGAGGGCGCTAACCTACGATTGTTAGATAGGCTTGCGTTTGGGATTTATCTCGATCGTTTTTCAATTAACGATACTAAGAAATATCTAGAAGTTACTCCGTCCGATATTAAGGACGCTATAGCATTGCTACCATCTGTAACTTGCCCCCAAGATTTGATGGAGGTACTCATAAAAGCTGGTCTGAGCCTTGGAATTTCCTCATTAAGAGCCAATCAATTTGCATTAGAGGTTGCCAAGTCGCTAGCTGCACTGAGGGGATTAATTAGGGTGGGCCAAGAAGAGGTGATTGATGCTGCACGACTTGTCTACACCCATCTTAAAAGTATGCAATCGCCGCCCGAAGAGGGGGCAGACAATAAAACAGATGACAGCGAAGATGTTGAGGGTAATCAGGAAAGTCAACATAACTCAGACAATGAACTTTCAAAGGATGAAGAAACCTCAGATTTAGAAAATACAGATCCTCCATCTTCTACTGATGAATTAGAGGAGTTAGTGGTTGAAGCTGTACAGGCTTCTTTACCCCCAAAATTTATGATGCGGATGAATCAGACTCTAAGGCCCACTAAGACTAAAGCGAGTATTGCTGGTAAATCTGGATCAATTGAGAAAAGCTTTGCCAGCGGGAGACCTCATGGTACGAGAAAAGGGCTTCCTGGAAATGGAAGGCGCCTTGATATCTTAAAAAGTATTCGATCTGCTATCCCATGGCAAAGATTGCGCGCTCAACAGAAGAACGCTTTCTTAAAATCAGATAATGGAAGCAAAGTTCACTTTAGAGCAGAGGATTTGCATACCAAACAATATTTGAAACGCCGAGGCACGATAACTATATTTTTGGTGGACGCCTCTGGCTCATCAGCAACTCAACGATTATCGGAGGCTAAAGGCGCTTTAGAAGAATTATTGAGTCAATGCTACATTCGACGCGATGAAGTAGCAATGCTGTCTATGAGAGGTTCTAAGGTAGATATTGTTTTGCCGCCAACTAGGTCGCTAGTTAGAGCAAAAAGAAATTTAGCTTCCTTACCCGGGGGTGGTGGCACTCCCCTTGCATTAGGACTTCGTTCCGCTAATGAAATGGCAAGTTCATCAGAGCGTAAAGGCTTGACGCCAATCATCGTAATCATGACCGATGGTAAGGCAAATGTTAATTTGAATGGCGTAGGCGGAAGAGCGGGGGCTCACAATGATGCAATTACAGCCGCAAAAGAGTTAAGCATGAAGAGTCATCGAATTTTATTCGTAGACACTTCACCTCAACCCGAAAAATTAGCCCAAGAGCTTGCTGGGATAATGGCTGCACAATATTTCCCCCTTCCATATACCGGGTCCAGAAAAAAAATTACATCGGCAGCTATTCAATTGGCAAATTTCTAATATAGGCTTGCTCTCGAATTTTTCGGAGAACCTTTTTGCCTTTGATGTAAGCATTTAAAAACATCCCAAGACCAAGGGCAATGCAGACAATTATCAATACATTGTTAAGGGTTGACATTCTCCTCTTCCTCCTTATTTAGGGCGTTCTGAATTAAGTTCAGAGCCATTTCTTCATCGCCTTCGTGAAATAAGTGGCCACCTTTTAGCTCAATCACTTTTGCTTTATCAAAATATTCCCTAATTACGTCACGTAAATTTTTAATTGGTATCCAACCATCATCTTCTGAGAGGATGAAGGTCAATTTTGATTTTATTAATTTGCATTTCTTTAGCAAAATCGCTATGTCTGTTCCTGCCATGAAGCTCATAGAGCCATTAAGATGTTCTGCGCTATTAAATAAAGTCTTATATTTCTCTCTTTTATCAGGGCTTAACTTTGTTTTCGTTGAGTTTAAAAGTCCATCAATAATCTTGGTGTGAGGTAATAGGTCACTTAATATGGAAGTGAAGAATGACGAAGTAACAATTGGATTTAATAGTGGGGCTATAAAGTTTTGATAAAAGCTAGGTAAGGTAATCAGGGATGGGTTTAGCCCAATGATTTCTTTGGGCTGCTCATTGGTGAGTGCGTAACTTAATCCAAGTGTTGCACCAGCTGAATGACCAATAATGTAATCAAAATATTGAATACCTAAACCCTCCCTTAACCTTGTGAGCTGGGTTGTAAGCTCATCTAAGCTGAAGGACTTTTTCGTAACACTCGTTGTAAAACCATGGCCCGGCAAGTCAGGTGCAATCACGGTGTAATTCTTTGCTAACTCTGTAAAGATTGTTCCCCAGGTGTGTGCTGATGAACCAGTTCCATGAAGCATGAGAATGTGTTTTGGCGAATTACCCCCAACTTGTACATGCCAAGATAGGTCCTCAGTCTTTATCTCTCTACTGAAGGATTGATTAGGCCAATCCTTTGGGATGTTTTTCATTTGTTCTAAAACTTCACTCTAATTAAGGGTAAACCCGAATAAATAAGTTTGACAGCTCGATCAATTGTGTCTATATTTTTTTACATATTAAATTGTATTTTAATTTAGACAAAGCTATTTCCTTTATAGGGGCAAGATCATGTCACCAATTAAGCATTTGGATCGGGCATTAGAGCAGGCGTTGAAATCGCACGAGTCTATGAAGGGACCTCCTTCGCTAAGCAAGGCTATTAGACATGCTGTTTTTCCTGGTGGTGCACGGATTAGGCCTCAGTTGACTTTGGCAGTGGCTCAAGCCTGTGGAAATGATGACCCCCAATTATCGATGGCTAGTGCAATTTCCATTGAAATGATTCACTGCGCCTCCTTAGTTCATGATGATTTACCTTGTTTTGATAATGCAGATATGCGGCGCGGTCAGACATCAGTTCATAAAGAATATGGCGAAAGGTTGGCCGTCTTAACTGGCGATGCGCTGATTGTTATGGCTTATGAAACAGTTGCAGCTGCTTCAAGAAGATCCTCTCATCGCTTAGCACCAATTATCAAAACGATTTCACAGGGCGTTGGAGCGCCATTTGGAATTATTGCAGGACAGTCTTGGGAGTGTGAGACACAAGCCAACCTTAGTGACTATCAGAGAGCTAAAACTGGCGCGTTGTTTGCTGCGGCAACCTCAAGCGGTGCACAGGCTGCTGGAGCTGATGCCGAGACATGGAGGGGTTTGGGTGAATGGCTTGGCGAAGCATATCAAATTGCAGATGATATTCGAGATGTATTAGGTGATGCGCAATTT
The DNA here is from genome assembly GCF_035012985.1 of Polynucleobacter sp. MG-28-Ekke-A2. Classification (NCBI taxonomy): domain Bacteria; kingdom Pseudomonadati; phylum Pseudomonadota; class Betaproteobacteria; order Burkholderiales; family Burkholderiaceae; genus Polynucleobacter; species Polynucleobacter sp. MG-28-Ekke-A2. Next base: position 6,170 of record NZ_JAYGQU010000011.1, read on the forward strand.
TTGGGTAAGCCTGCAGGGCAAGACCAGGAACATCATCGCCCTAGCTCTGCAAAAGAATTGGGATTAAATGGAGCTGTTGAGCATTTTGATTTGTTGGTCGGTAAGGCAGTGGCATCCATCCCAAGTTGCGTAGGTGATAAGGCGCTAAAAAAATTAGTCGCATTTGAGGCCGAGAGATTACTGCCTTCATCATGGTTTGAGCGTGGTGAAAGACACATTGCTATTGAAACCCTTCGTCAGGCTGCATAGCGCGCCTAATTAGAGTGTCTCAAGCCCGAATAGTTCCGATTGAACAAGACCGAAGTGAGTATGGTCTGTGGGATAGGTTATTTATCTACAAAGATAGGCTAATAGCAAATTCTCGGTTCCAAAACACAGTCGCAAAAATTCCATTCCTAAAAGGTATCGCAAAAAAAAGAGCCAATCAATTATTTGATGTAATGGCGGGTTTTGTATATTCCCAAATTCTTCTAGCTTGTATACGCCTAAATCTTTTTAATCATTTAAAAAATGGCCCATTAACTTTAGAGGCCATAAAAAATGAATGTGGTTTAGAGCAAGCACCTTTAAAACAATTATTAGACGCCGCAGTATCAATTGATTTATTAGAAATTCGGAGCAATCAAAAATTTGGTTTAGGAAAGTTAGGCGCGCCGCTAGTGGAGAATTCTGCTTTAGCGGCAATGATTGAGCACCATACTGTTTTGTATGAAGATTTGAGAGATCCTCTTCTTTTACTATCTGGCAAATTAAAGAGTAGGAAATTAGAAAAATTTTGGCCTTACGTTTCTAATGATCTTGAGGATCAAGAGTCTCTTAAAGATCAAGATCGAGTTAAGGGCTACTCAGATTTAATGTCTACATCCCTACCATTGGTGGCAGATCAAGTCGTAAGCGCATATGACTTTTCTAAGCATCGCTGCTTGTTAGATGTTGGAGGAGGGCAGGGTACTTTTTTAAAAAGAGTGCACCTTCAATCTCCCCAGTTAGAAAGAATGCTTTTCGACTTGCCGGGTGTTGTGAATCTTGCCGCAGAAAATTTCTTGGCCAATTCAGAAGATCAATCTATTAAAGTTTTTGGTGGTGATTTCTTCAAGGATGAGCTTCCTAGTGGAGCAGATTTAATTACTCTTATTCGTGTCATTTTCGATCACGACGATGAGAGAGTAAAAATTTTGCTGAGTTCAATTTATAGAGCACTTCCTTCAGGTGGAAAGTTATTAATTGCTGAGCCTATGGCGAAAACGCCTGAACACCCCCCAATGGGACATGCCTATTTTGGTTTTTATTTATTGGCGATGGGTAGGGGTCGGCCAAGAACAGTTGAAGAGATAAGTCATTTAGCTCTTCATGTTGGCTTTAAAAATATCGACATATTGCACTCGGATATGCCTATAAATGCCCAAGTTTTGCTACTGAGCACCTAATTAAGGGTAAGTACTAATAGAAAGTATTTGAATAGTGTATAAATTACTTTACATATAAGAAAGTAAATTTAAATAGACACATGCAAAGTCAACTTCATTCCACAGCAGTACTGCTGGAGTCTCCAAGAGAACTCAGGTTGAAACGACTTTTGCTTGATGAGCCCAATGACTCGGATGTTGTGGTGCAAATTGAGTGGAGCGGCATCAGCACTGGAACTGAAAAGCTACTTTGGAATGGAACTATGCCAGATTTTCCTGGAATGGGATATCCGCTTGTGCCTGGATACGAATCTGTTGGCAGAGTTACTCGGGTAGGAAAGTCATCTCACCTAAGTCTTAACCAAAGAGTATTTGTGCCCGGCGCAAAGTGTTTTGGTGATGTGAAGGGTTTGTTTGGAGGGGCTGCCTCGCATGTTGTTGTTCCTTCCGATAGGGTTATCGAACTAAATGAAGAAATTGGCGAAGAGGGTGTTTTGCTTGCCTTAGCAGCCACCGCCTATCACGTTACTCAAGGAAAAAAATCATTACAACCCGATTTGATTGTGGGCCATGGCGTATTAGGAAGACTGATCGCTCGAATTGCAGTCATGTTTGGCCACCAGCCAGTTGTCTGGGAGATTGATACAGATCGTATGAGTGGAGCTGAGGGCTATACAGTTCTTCATCCTTGTGATGACCAAGATAACAAATATAAAAATATCTGCGATGCAAGTGGGCAAGTGAGTGTATTAAATAAATTAATTAGTCAACTCCAGTTTGGCGGAGAAATTACCCTTGCTGGTTTTTATGACAAAGACATTCAGTTTAATTTCCCCAGTGCATTTATGAAGGAAGCTAAATTGCGGATTGCTGCACAGTGGGCGCCTCAGGATTTGAAGGATGTGAAGCAGCTCTTATCGAATGGCAGATTAAATCTGAATGGATTAATAACGCATCATCGTAAGCCCTCTTCAATTGGTGATGTATATCGCACCGCATTTGAAGATCCTAACTGTCTCAAAATGGTAGTTGATTGGAGAGAAGCACTATGAATGCCCCAAGTGTCCCAAAAGAAATAACAATTCAATTTACGCAATTGAAAAAAGAGGCCGCTATTGAGCCTGATCAGGTCCATACAGGTGAGATTAAAAAAGAAACTCAGATCATTGCAATTTATGGCAAAGGCGGAATTGGGAAAAGCTTCACATTAGCCAACCTGTCCTACATGATGGCGCAGCAGGGCAAAAAGGTATTGCTGATTGGCTGCGACCCAAAAAGCGACACCACTTCATTGCTATTTGGAGGTAAAGCTTGTCCTACCATTATTGAAACTTCTTCCAAAAAGAAGTTAGCCGGTGAAGAAGTCAAGATTGGCGATGTTTGTTTTAAGCGTGATGGCGTATATGCCATGGAATTGGGTGGCCCTGAGGTCGGTAGAGGGTGCGGTGGCAGGGGAATCATTCATGGCTTTGAAACACTGGAGAAGCTTGGTTTTCATGACTGGGGGTTTGATTACGTATTGCTAGACTTTTTAGGCGACGTAGTCTGCGGAGGTTTTGGATTACCAATCGCTAGAGATATGTGTCAGAAGGTTATTGTTGTAGCAAGCAATGATCTCCAGTCACTCTATGTTGCCAATAACGTGTGCTCTGCAGTCGAATACTTCCGTAAATTAGGTGGTAATGTTGGTGTAGCTGGCATGGTTATCAATAGAGATGATGGCACTGGCGAAGCAACAGCTTTTGCTGAGCATGTAGGTATTCCTGTACTTTCGGTTATTCCAGCGAATGACGATATCAGAAGGAAAAGTGCTAGCTATGAAATCATTGGTAAGCCAGATTCACAATGGGGTCCGCTCTTTGAGGGTTTAGCAAGTAATGTTGCCGAAGCGCCTCCAGTGCGACCAAAGCCAATGGCTCCAGATGATTTACTAGGCTTATTTTCAGCAAGTCAGGTTGGTAGAGATATCGTTCTTGAGCCAGCGACTATTTTCGATATGGTTGGCAAGAATGAAGTAATTAAGCCAACGCTTGAAGTGATTTACGACAAAGCCTAGAGACCGGAGCCATCGTGAAATCATCTAAAGTTATTCCGATACAAGCTCAGAACACTTCTGAGACTGGAATAACCTGTCATTCAGGCGCAGAAGAATTATTAGCAGCTGCTAAGTCTGCCAATAAAAGTGAGATCTTGGGTCAGTACGCAAAAGATTACCCTAAGGGCCCTCATGATCAACCACAAAGTATGTGCCCTGCATTTGGTTCTTTGCGAGTAGGCTTGAGAATGCGTAGGACAGCGACGATTCTGTCAGGTTCGGCCTGTTGTGTATACGGCCTTACTTTTACCTCCCACTTTTATGGTGCGCGACGTAGCGTCGGATATGTACCATTTAACTCTGAGTCCTTGGTTACTGGAAAGTTATTCGAAGATATACGGGATGCGGTTTATAAAGAAGCTAATCCCGACCTCTATGACGCCATAGTCATTATCAATTTATGTGTTCCAACTGCTAGTGGCGTGCCGTTGCAATTATTGCCAAAAGAAATCAATGGTGTTCGTATTATTGGCATTGATGTTCCGGGATTTGGGGTGCCTACCCATGCAGAGGCCAAAGATGTTCTAGCAAGCGCAATGTTGCGTTATGCACGTACTGAAATCGAAAATGGCCCAGTGTCTGCACCACGGAATGGCCTTTCTGATAAGCCTACAGTTACCTTGTTAGGTGAAATGTTCCCGGTAGATCCAATCAGCATTGGAATGATGTTAGAGCCAATGGGTATGGGTGTTGGACCAGTTGTGCCAACTAGAGAATGGCGCGAGCTATATCAGGCGTTCGACTCTAAGGTAGTCGCAGCAATTCACCCGTTTTATACCGCAAGTATTCGTGAATTTGAAAGTGCTGGAAGAACCATTGTGGGCTCTGCTCCGATTGGTTACGATGGCACAGCTCAATGGCTAGAAAACATTGGAGTAGCCTCTGGTGTCAGCGCAGAAAAAATTGGTAATGCTAAAGCCAAGTTTTTGCCAATGATTCAAGCCGCACTCAAAGCAAAACCAATCAAAGGAAGAATCACTCTTAGTGGGTATGAGGGTTCGGAATTACTAGTGGCACGTTTATTGGTAGAGAGTGGGGCGGATGTACGTTATGTTGGCACTGCTTGTCCAAAGACAATTTGGAGCAGCGGCGACTTAGATTGGCTTGAGCAACACGGCGTTCATGTTGAGTATCGCGCTTCTTTGGAGCAAGATCTCGCCGCAATGAAAGAGTTCGAGCCAGATTTAGTGATTGGCACAACGCCAGTAGTTCAAAAAGCCAAAGAATTGGCTATCCCATCCTTGTATTTCACGAATTTAATTTCAGCACGACCACTAATGGGGGCTGCTGGTGCAGGTTCTTTGGCTCAAGTCATCAATGCAGCATTAGCAAACCAAGATCGTTTTGATGCTATGAACTCATTCTTTGAGGGTGTGGGTAAAGATCATGCAGCTGGTGTTTGGGAATCAGTGCCTGTTGATCGTCCTGAATTTAAAGCTGATGTAAGGCGTCGCATGGAAAAAGCTCGAGCCAAGCAAAAAGCTGAGGAGATGGGCTAATGCTAGTCCTAGATCACGATCGCGCTGGAGGATATTGGGGGGCTGTATATGTATTTACAGCTGTAAAGGGGCTTCAAGTTGTTATTGACGGTCCAGTTGGCTGTGAAAACTTGCCGGTGACATCAGTGCTCCATTACACCGATGCCTTGCCCCCTCATGAATTGCCAATAGTAGTGACTGGTTTAGCTGAAGAGCAGTTAGGCAGAGAAGGTACAGAAGAGTCAATGAAGCGCGCTCATAAAGTGCTTGATCCTGATTTACCTGCAGTAGTAGTAACGGGTTCTATTGCGGAGATGATTGGTGGTGGTGTAACACCTGAGGGAACTGGTATTAAGCGCTTCTTGCCAAGAACAATTGACGAAGATCAATGGCAATGCGCAAATAGGGCAATGAATTGGCTTTGGACCGAATATGGACTTAAAAAGATTCCTCCACGCAAAAGAGATGCAGATACAAAACCTAGGGTCAATATTATTGGACCTTCTTATGGCAGCTTCAATTTATATAGTGACTTAGCTGAAATTAGGCGTTTAGTCGAAGGTATTGGTGCGGAAGTAAATTTAGTATTCCCCTTGGGAACCCACCTTGCAGATATTCCAAAATTAATTGATGCGGATGTCAATATCTGCATGTATCGAGAGTATGGACGACTCCTATGTGAGACGCTTGAGAGACCTTACTTGCAAGCCCCCATTGGAATGCAATCTACCACTGCTTTTTTACGAAAGCTGGGCGAGTTGTGTGGTCTTGACGTGGAACCTTTCGTTGAAAAAGAGAAGCACACAACATTAAAGCCAATCTGGGATTTATGGCGTTCTGTCACGCAAGATTTTTTTGGCACAGCTAGCTTTGCCATCGTAGCAAGTGAAACCTATACACGAGGCGTTAGAAATTTCCTCGAAGAAGAAATGGGTCTTCCGTGTAATTTTGCAGTCTCTAGATTGCCTGGAAACAAGACAAATAACGTTGAAATCAGAGAGTTAGTTCAAAAGAAAACTCCTCTAGTGATGTTTGGAAGTTATAACGAGCGGATGTACGGTAGTGAAATCAGCGCACGGTTTTCTTTCATACCCGCTTCATTTCCTGGGGCAATTATCCGTAGGCATACCGGCACTCCTTATATGGGATATTCCGGATCAGTCTATTTAATTCAGGAAGTTTGCAATTCACTGTTTGATGCTTTATTCAATATTTTGCCACTAGGCACTGAAATGGATAAGGTTGATCCAACCCCTGCGAAATTACAAAGCTCCATTCAGGCAATGCCATGGGAGCAGGGGGCCCAGGAGTTATTAAACAAGTTAATTAGTAAACAACCAGTGCTCACTCAAATATCGGCAGCGAAAAAAATCCGTGATGAGGCTGAGTTAGAGGCACGTAAACAAAAAATTGAAAAAGTAACTGTAGCTTGTTTACAGAAGTCATCCTTCTCCTTGGTTGAAGGGGAGGCTGTATGACAGGCATTCAAAGATATTGCTCTAGTAAAGAGCTAAACCAATATGGTGTTGTTAAGCCATATCCTCAAATCTACAGGGGTGATGTAGAAAAGACCGCAAGGTCAGTTTCAAGGAGTAGTCATCATGAGTGAAAACAGATCTATATCTGGGCTTACCGATGCAGAAGCTAAAGAATTCCATACATTTTATATGCAAGGTCTTCTTGGATTTACTGCAATCGCTGTCGTCGCGCACATACTTGTATGGGCATGGCGTCCATGGTTCTTTTGATGCAGTAGTAAGTACATAGTAAACGTAGTCAATTAGAGGGAGTGTTTTTATGAAGATCAATACGGATTTAATGCATAAACATGTTTTGCATGACACCTGGTCATTCAAAATTATTTTTTTGATTAGTTACGTGGTGCTCTTTGTTGTAGCACTTTTTTTAATTGTCTTACCTGCATCACAGAAAAGTTGGTTATTTTCTGGTGCTGACGGAGGTTCATTCTTCAAGTCAGTTGAAACAGGTGTTTACGGCTTTATGTCTTACTTAAATTAGGAGAAATATTATGTGGAGAATTTGGAAACTATACGACCCACTACGTGCGATGGTTGCACAGGGCGTTTTTCTCTTTGCTTTGGCAGCAATGATTCATCTCATTTTATTGAGCACAGTTCAATACAAATGGCTGGATGGTATGAGTCAAGAGCAGTACAAAGCAGCTATATCAGCAGCGAAGAAGTAATTAGATGTGCAAACCGTAGGCGAATTTCTAGAAATAGTGATTCGTCTACGCAAGATTAATTTAATGTGAGAAGAATTCTCACTGTGTAAGGAGCGCAAAATGGCCATGCTCAACTTTGAAAAAAAATACCGCGTGCGCGGTGGGACTCTAATAGGAGGAGATCTTTTTGATTTCTGGGTAGGCCCTTTCTACGTCGGATTCTTTGGGGTAACCACTATATTCTTTGCATTCCTTGGGACTGCAATGATTCTTTGGGGCACATCTCAGGCGGGCGTTTTCAATCCTTGGCAAATAAATATTGCCCCTCCGGATCTGAAATATGGGTTAGGCGTAGCTCCTTTGATGGAGGGTGGATTATGGCAAATCATTACTATCTGCGCCTTAGGAGCATTTGGTTCTTGGGCAATGCGTGAGGTGGAAATTTCTCGAAAATTGGGAATGGGCCTTCATGTACCAGTTGCTTTTAGTATGGCCATCTTTGCGTATTTCACTTTGGTTGTAATTCGCCCAGTGTTAATGGGTGCATGGGGCTACGGTTTTCCTTATGGAATATTGAGTCATTTAGATTGGGTGTCGAATACTGGGTATCAGTATCTGCACTTTCATTACAACCCAGCCCACATGATTGCGGTAACGCTATTTTTTACTACTACCTTAGCGCTTGCACTTCATGGAGCTTTGATTCTATCTTCCACAAATCCACAGCCTGGACAGCCGGTCAAAACTCCTGAGCACGAGGATACTTTCTTTAGAGACATTATTGGATATTCCGTTGGAACATTGGGCATTCATCGTCTTGGATTATTCCTAGCCTTAGCGGCGGTATTTTGGAGTGCTGTTTGTATTGTTATTAGTGGCCCCTTCTGGACAAAGGGTTGGCCTGAATGGTGGACATGGTGGTTGAATTTGCCAATCTGGGGTTAGTTTTCAGCTAAATTGAAAATGCGGAGAGCATTATGGAATATCAAAATCTATTTACACAAACACAAGTAACTGGTCCTGCAAGTCATGGCGTTCCGATCAACGCCTACGATATGCGTGAGCGAACTCGCTCTATTGGATTTAGTCATTTTATGGGGCGCATTGGTAATGCGCAGCTCGGTCCTGTATACCTTGGGAGATTAGGGGTTGCATCGTTAATATTTGGTATGACAGCATTTTTCATTATTGGGATGAATATGCTGGCCCAAGTAGGTTGGAATCCTTTGCAGTTTGTGAGGAAATTATTTTGGCTTTCTTTAGATGCCCCGGCACCTAAGTATGGATTGACCTTTCCGCCTATGAATGAAGGTGGTTGGTGGTTGATTGTTGGTCTATTTTCAACGATTTCAATCATGCTTTGGTGGCTAAGAACCTTCCGTAGGGCTCAGGCTCTTGGAATGGGTACTCATGTACCTTGGGCATTCGCATCAGCAATTTGGTTGTTCTTGGTGTTGGGCCTTATTCGTCCGGTGCTGATGGGCAGTTGGAGCGAAGCGGTGCCATTTGGTATCTTTTCTCACCTAGATTGGGTGTCCGCCTTTTCAATTCGCTATGGCAACTTGTTTTACAACCCATTCCACATGCTCTCCATTGTGTTCCTTTATGGATCAGTCCTTTTGTTTGCTATGCACGGCGCAACTATTCTGGCAGTGAGTCGATTTGGCGGTGAAAGAGAAATTGAGCAAATTGTCGATCGCGGAACCGCATCTGAAAGGGCGGCTTTATTCTGGAGATGGACTATGGGCTTTAACGCTACGATGGAATCCATTCACCGTTGGGCCTGGTGGTTTGCTGTACTTACTCCATTAACAGGTGGCATTGGAATTTTGCTAACCGGCACCGTTGTGGATAACTGGTATCTATGGGCTGTTAAGCATAATATGGCGCCAACTTATCCGGCAATTTATGGGACCGTGTCTGATCCTGCTTTAAAGGCACCTTCAGCTCCAGTAGCAATAGGGGAGAAAAAATGAAAAACGTTCGCCAAAAAATTGCCATTGCATTTAGTGTTTTGGCAATCCTTACGCTTACGGCGTGTGAGCGACCACCAGTTGAGTCAAAGCAAACTGGATACCGCGGCACTGGTATGGATCAGATTAACAATCCTAGAACACAAGAACAGCTAGCTAAGATTAATGAAATGCCAGCCGGGGTTCCTGCATCCCCGGATGGACCAAAGGCTGGTGCCGTGTATAAGAACGTCAAAGTTTTAAATAATTTAAGCACTGCACAGTTTGGTGCTTTTATGGTCTCCATGACCTCATGGGTGGCCCCCAAAGAGGGCTGCTCTTATTGTCACAATGTTCAGAATTTTGCAGATGATTCTCTCTACACTAAAACTGTCGCCAGAAGAATGATTCAGATGAATCAGCAAATTAATAGCAATTGGACTGATCACGTAAAACAAACGGGCGTAACTTGTTATACCTGCCATAGAGGTAATAATATTCCTCAAAATGTTTGGTTTAATCCAGAAGAAAAGCGTGGCGGAAATATGCTAGGTAATGCTAACGGACAAAATGATCCAGCATCTGCCGTTGCCTATACAGCCCTCCCGAATAAGCCATTTGCAGACTATTTGGTAGAAAAAGGTGGCCCAGCAAGGATTGTTGGCAAAACGGCACTTCCTACGGGTAACAAAGCAACCCTGCAAAGTACAGAAAATGTATATGGAATGATGACCCACATGTCCCATTCTCTGGGGGTTAACTGTACTTACTGCCATAACTCTCAGAACTTCTCTAGTTGGGAGCAAAGTACGCCACAGCGGGTACAGGCTTGGTATGGAATACAGATGCTCAAAGATGTTAATACAAACTTTTTGACATCCTTAGATGGTGTATTTCCACCAAATCGACTCGGGCCCACTGGCGACGTTGCTAAAGCAAACTGCGCTACCTGTCATCAAGGTGTAAATAAACCACTCTTAGGTCAAAGTATGCTTAAGGATTATCCGTATCTTGCTCCAAATAGAGATATGCCAAAAGATAGCAACCATAGCGCAGCAAAATAGTCATACCAACCCCTTTGATGGTAAATATCAAAGGGGTTTTTAAACAAAGGAAGTCTGATGGACCAACAGGTCGATCAATTTAAGATCCCCGAAAACATAGCCACAGTTGGAAATGTAAATGCTTCTGAACGCGCTCTTGTAATCGGTGCAGGGTTTGGTGGTCTTGCTGCAGCAATACGGCTAGCCATAAAAGGATATGACGTCCAGGTATTGGAAAGATTGGGAGACGCTGGAGGTAGGGCTTATGTACATAGAAGAAATGGCTTTACGTTTGATGCCGGCCCTACTATTATCACTGCACCTTTTTTACTAGAAGAGTTATGGAGCTTGTGCGGCAAAAAAATGTCCAATGATGTTGATTTACGCGCAATGGATCCGTTTTATCAAATCCGATTTGCAGATGGCCGCATATTTAATTACACCGGTGATCTGGAGCGAATGAAGCAAGAAGTTGCCAAATTTAGTCCTAGTGATTTACCGGGTTACCTACGTTTTTTAGAAGAGGCAGAGTATTGCTACAAACTAGGGTTTGAAGAGCTGGGAGATGTTGCATTTGACAGCTTAAAAGATTTAGTCAAAGCATTTCCAAGCCTCGTGAAGATGAGGGCTTGGAATAATCTCTATAGCTTAGTTGCGAAACATATCAAAGACCCACAGCTTAGAGAAGTGATGAGCTTTCATCCATTGCTCATTGGCGGTAATCCTTTTTCGGTTACCTCTGTTTATGCATTAATTAATTCCTTAGAGCGCAAATGGGGCGTTCATTCCGCAATGGGTGGAACGGGATCAATTATTAAAGGACTTGTTGGTTTGCTAAATGGCCTTGGCGTAAGAATCCGTTATGCAAGTACCGTTAAGAAAATTAATATCATTGACAATAAAGTAACGGGCGTAACATTGGAAAATGGTGAGGTTTTATTTGCCAATAAGGTAGTCTGTAATGCTGATACAGCATGGACTTACAAAAATTTGATTGATCCAGAGCATCGAAAAATATGGACTGATAAAAAAATTGAGAATGGTAAGTACTCAATGAGTCTATTTGTCTGGTATTTTGGAACTAAAAAACAATACCCAAAAATCCCACACCATATGATGCTGTTAGGTAAGCGTTATAAAGCACTTTTAGAAGATATTTTTAAACGCCATCATCTTGCTAAAGACTTTAGTCTATATTTGCATCGTCCTACAGCAACAGATCCTAGCTTAGCACCCTCAGGTTGCGATACCTTTTACGTACTCTCTCCCGTTCCTCATCTGGACAGTGGAACCGATTGGAAGCAAGAGGCTGAGCCTTATAGAAAAGCCATTGCAAAGATGCTTGAAGAAACTGTTTTGCCGGGCTTGCAAGAGAATTTAGTGGAATCATTTGTAATGACTCCGGAAGATTTTAAGGACAGGCTGCTTTCTTATAAGGGGGCTGCTTTTGGTTTGGAGCCCTTGCTTACTCAAAGCGCTTGGTTCAGGCCACATAACCGTAGCGAGGATATCGAGGGTCTTTATATGGTTGGGGCAAGCACTCATCCGGGTGCGGGGATTCCTGGAGTTTTGTCATCAGCCAAAGCCTTAGATTCGTTGATTGAACCCGCTAAAATATTTTCTCAAAATGCACGATAGGGCTATTACCTCTGAATACGGTTTTCAGCTTGATCTACTCTCTTGCGAGAGCTTGATGAGAGATGGCTCCAAGTCCTTTTTTTCTGCATCCAGGATACTGCCTTCTAATATTCGTGATTCTGCTATAGCGTTATATGCTTTTTGTCGTTTATTGGACGACATGGTGGATGACCAAAATGCGTCTGATAATGTTATCGAGCAGATTGAATATCGATTAGATCGTATCTATTCAAAAAATCCACTAGATATACCCGCGGATAGAGCTTTAGCTCTTGTAGTTGAGCGATTTTTAATTCCTCGAAGTCTTCTGGAGGCGCTGGTAGAGGGATTTAAGTGGGATCGTACTGGTCGCCAATATCAAACCATAGAAGAGTTATGTGACTATGCTGCGAGAGTTGCTTCCACAGTTGGTGTCATGATGACTCTGATTATGGGTATACGGGATCGGGCTGTATTAGAACGTGCATGCGAGCTTGGCTTGGCAATGCAGTTGACTAATATTGCGCGGGATGTAGGAGAGGATGCCAGAAACCAGCGCCTCTATCTTCCTAGGGATTGGCTTAAAGAAGAAAATATAGACCCTGATCAATGGCTAAAAAATCCTATTTTTAATGATGGTATCTTGCGAGTGAATCAAAAGCTTATTCAGTACGCCGATGATTTATATGCTCGTTCGGCATTTGGATTCTCTGGTTTACCAAGAAATTGTCGATCAGCCATAGCCGCTGCTAGTTTGATTTATTCAGAAATCGGCAGACAAATTGAGCGGCAAGGGATGGATTCGATCAGCAAAAGAGCTGTTGTATCCAAGAAAAGAAAAGTTCTATTGTTACTGAAATCTCTAGGAGCAGCTATTTATAGCGTAAAGCCAATACAAAAATTGGACACTATTCCTGCGGTTCAGTTTTTAGTTGATGCAGTCGAGCCAGAAGAGCAGTACGCTCATTACAGCGGATCAGTAGAGGATAGGCTCATTTGGGTTGTTAGTCTTTTAGAGAAGGTAGAGCATAGAAAGATAGACGCATATCACTCTTTGGCTCGACATTAATAAATACGCGTTGGATTTCTAGGCATTCTCCAAGGTAGCATGCATTGCACAATGCCAGATTCAAGGCGTTTTATATTCAATGTCTCATGCATCGAAACAACATCTTCCCCAAGTAGCTTTGATGCAATCATCGAGCGAGCATAAAAGGGTGTATCTTCCAAAGTATTAATTACTGAAACCTCCTGATCTAGATCAGAACGCATATTGCGCTGAATTCTCCAGCCCGTTTTGCGAAGTTCAACCCTCTTTGGTGCTAAAAAATCTTCAGTGCTACCGTCTACATTAAATTTGGTTGCCAATACTTTTTCTACTCCGTTTTTTTGCCGCACATCATAAATTACGGCAGTGCTTCCATCCTTTAAGTGAGAGCGCGACCAATCCCACTCGCTAAAGGGTTTATTGATCGCCTCGTCTCCCTCATTAGAGTCAAAGTAAGCATTGCCTTGCCAATGCAGATCGGGTTTATTGAAGGATACTTCGACTCTAGAAGACGCAGCAATTGGACCCCAGCGATGCTTCTGTTGATCATCAAGGCTTGCTACATGATTAAAAAGTTGTTCCGTATGTACTTTGATGCTTCCTTGAACTCTTTGACCAAGCAAAGGAACTCTTTCATTAATAGTGATCGTCAGGGTGTTATCCTGCCAGCTCAATTGACTGGGGCCGATAGTGAACTGGTTGGCTGTGCGATGAATAGCATTTCTGCCTCGCTCAGTCATCGTCCAATATTTTTTAGTAGGGGTATAAAGCGCTACATTAATAGCGCAAAAGTTATCAGCTTGTGCAGGTTCACTTTTATTAGCCCAAGCGTAATAGGGCGAGAAGACACTACCAACAAAAGCAATGATGCTAAATCCATATAGCCCATCATCGCTAAGACCATCTACATACCACCAGAGATAGTTTCCTGGATCTACTGCTTGGTCAAACCGAGGTGATCCATCAGGGTTGCGGCCGCCAACCGTCCTGACATTGCTGCCATTGGAACTCCCGGTCCCGGATGAGTGCTGCCTCCCGCTAGCAGAAGATTGTTGATTTGCGATTGAGAACCTAGTCTGTGAAATGAGCTCATCCATCCATGGGTTGCCTGGCCGTAAAGTGCGCCCCCTCGACCCGGAAATAGTGTCGAAAAATCCTGAGGGGTCGTTCGGGTAATCTGAGCATCCTCTAGATGGAGTCCATATTGCTGCATGAGTAAAAATGCTTTTTGTTCGCATTGATCGATTTCCTCATTGTTATAAGGTTTATTTGAGCCATTCGCAGGGGCATTCACTAAACACAGCAGTCTTTCAAACTGCTGATCCTCAAGCCCTAAATCATTTCTATCTTGAGCGCAGATATAGACGGTCGGGTTAAGGGGCAGGCGCTGCTTTTCAAAAATATCAGAAAATTCGCTCTGATAGGGTTGATTAAAAAACACGTTATGTCGCACTAGAGGAAAGCCAGAAGTTTTTACCTTCATTGACCAGGTCACCGCTGAAAGGGAATCTGCTTGTTTTAGATTGGCGGGTATTGCTGTGCTCGCCTTCTCGCCTAGTAAATGATTCTTGAGAGCATTTACATCACCATTAAAAATGAGGTAATCGCATTCTAGAGATTCGCCACTTTTCAGATGAACACCACTAATTTTCGAGCCGTTTATTTGAAGAGAATTAACCTCTGATTCGTAGCGGAATTGGCAACCCTTTTTTTGCGCCAGTCTGGCTATTACTTCAGGTATTTTTGCCATCCCACCCTGAATCGACCAAACCCCATCCATTTCTACTTGGGCAATCAGCATTAAGGTTGCTGGTGCCAAATAGGGTGATGAACCGCAGTAGGTTGCATAACGTCCAAAGAGTTGGTGCATGCGTGGATCTGGGAAGTATTTTTCTAGGGCAGACCAGAGGCTACTAAATGGACCGATATCCCATAATATTTTACTTTTCTCAATCCCTAGTGCACTCATCATTCCAAGCATGCCAGGGCGTCGAGATTCTATAAAAGGCTTTCTTAAGGATTCGTAAACCTTTTTAGCAGTATTGCAAAACTTCAAAAATAATTGTGCTTGCTGGGGATTAGAAAACTGAGCAATAGCATCCGCACTCTTTTTCTTGTCAGCATATAAATCGAGGTAGTTATCACCCCAACTGTGCCGGGCAAGGATATCTAAAGTTTCTAACTCAAATTCAGAGGCAAAATTTTCATCGCAATCATCAAATAATTTCTCAAAAATCCAGCGCATTGTAAATACGGTGGGTCCAGAGTCTATGAGCGCGCCATCAACATCGATTTGACGAATTTTCCCGCCAGGGTAAGTATTCTTTTCAAGGACTGTGACATCAAGACCATGATGAGCTAGCTCCAAGGCTGCGGTAAGGCCTGCAATTCCGGCGCCAACAATGATGACTTTAGGGGATTTGGACATGTTTTCCTTGCCAAACCCCGCTGGCTGAGCTGACCTTAAAGCGAGTAAACATAGACTCTGAAAAGTAATCCTCGCCATACGCCGCTTTTATAGCAGAGAGATGTGCGCCTGATTGAGCATACTCATCAATAGACTTCAGATTTTCCCAAATAGTAAATGTGGCCTGACGAAAGTAAGGCGCCTCTCCTAGTCCGGCTGTCAAAATAGATCCCGACGCTGCTTTGATAGCTTGTTCTGCTGGTTTTGCTTTGGCCCAAAATTGCATAGCCTTAAAAGGTCTGATTGATGCTCTGGTAAGAGATGCTATCGGCTCATTTGCGGGGGGGGAGCTTAAGTTGTTCATCGAAAAACCAGACCAAGATCCTCGACTGG
Organism: Polynucleobacter sp. MG-28-Ekke-A2; assembly: GCF_035012985.1. NCBI lineage: Bacteria > Pseudomonadati > Pseudomonadota > Betaproteobacteria > Burkholderiales > Burkholderiaceae > Polynucleobacter > Polynucleobacter sp. MG-28-Ekke-A2. The sequence goes on from NZ_JAYGQU010000011.1 coordinate 21,794, forward strand.
AATATGGATAAAGCGTGGCCACAAAGAACTCATTGGCATGGGAGCTATAAGCTTTTACGATGGGGGCTGATTGTTGAAAAGTCTCAGCATTTTGTTTTGTATCAAAGACGCAGAAGAACCCTTGTTTTGTAAGGCTTGGCTTTGTGCTAAATCCACCTTCAAAACCAGATCCCAGAACCTTGCAAAAGATTAATCCGGGAATATTTCTAAAAGGAAATTTGCCAAGAATATAGCGGCTAAAGCCCCACAATCGAGATCCAGGCGCAATATCTATTAAAACCAATACTGCCGTCTGCACACTCATAAAATCTTATGAATCTAAATCATCGCTAGCGTTGCTATCGACAATACCAAAGCGTCTCATCTTGATATAAAGCCCTTGGCGTGATAATCCCAGTAACTCAGCTGCTGAAGCTCTATTGGACATAGTGAGATCAAGGGCTGCTAGGATGCAAAGTTTTTCAATAATGTCAGTTGTTTCAGTAACAATTTGCTTCAGTGGTACTTTGCCAACTAATTGAGTAAGCTCTTTTGCATTTTTGCCCAAGCTATCTGATTTGCTAGCTGGCTCTCGAGCAGTTTTTGATAGTTGATGGATGCCAATAGCTACGGCTGATAATTTTCCAGCATTAAAGTGTGTTGCCGAGATTGCCACATTTAGTGGTGAGCTGCCATCATCTGTAGTGATCGTAGTTGCATAGTCTTTAATTACCCCATGCTCACGAACAGTGCCAAGAATAATTTTTAAATCAATACTAGTTCGACCAAGCCATAGCTCAAAAGATTTACCAAGAATATTATCTTTCTGAGTAGATTGTGACATCGTAAGAAAGGCGTTATTCGCGGTCAAGATAACCCCATTTGCGCTACAAATGATGAAGCCATCTTGAAAATCTTCAACTGCCTGTGACACTAAAACACTTTGATCACTTGCATTACCAATTTGAATGCCGCTAGCTTTAGGCTTTACCGTAACTAGGCAGATATTGTGATTACCTTCGCGTAAAAGTACGCTGGAAATTTCTACATCTTCCTGAAGGTTCTCTAGGGTCGAATGAATAGAGGATTGCATGATCCCCGACTTAGATCCAGTAAGGTATTCTTGTATAGCGACATGATCCTTGGTCGGAAAAAGATTTGTAAATAGCTTGCCCTGAATCTTTTTAAGATCACCTACTAAAAACCCGGCGGATTTATTTACTTCTAAAATTTTCAGCGTCAAGCTATCAATAATTAAATAGGCCTGATCAATGCTATTAAATAATTGTAGATAGCGATTTTCTATTGCATGAAGACTGGCATAGTCTCGCTCAATTTCTTGTTGGGATTGAACCAATTTTTGCTGCAGAGTAGAGAGGCTGCTAAGATCTTTTCCAATCGCAATCAGTTTGTTTTGCTTTTCAAAAAAAAGCGTACTAAATTGAATCAGAATCGATGAAGAGTCACCCATCTCTTGATTTACTTGACGCCAATTCTGCTCTTCACTATTGCTGATTGTTTTAAGTAGTGCGTTTACCTTCGGCTGGCTATCAATCGCAACAGTATCTATCCATTTTTTCCCAAGCAATGACTGTGTCTTGGTGTGAACTGGTTTTGAGCCGTCGATGACTTTCTCAATCATTCCAGACTGATCGATGACTAAAACGAGATCTACAGAATGCGCAAGCAGAGAAGCTGCTTGATTTACATTTAATGTATTTAGTTCGGGTGTGGCTAAATTCACAATTTTGGTCACAATATTTTTTCTACTTATGCATCTAAGTGTTATTTTCTATTAGGCTGAGATGCTGGTCTAACTTTTGCACAGATTCTTCAGGAGTAAAAGCTTTGACATCTGCCTGAATATGATTAAATTTTTCAGGCGATTTATTATAGAGCGGACCTCCTATTAGAACAAGGATTTGAGGGTTATTAGATTTCCCCTTGAGCAACTTAATTAAGTGTGGAAGCTCCTGAAGTTGTTCATAAGTAGAGATAGATATCCCTAATACATGGTGATGTTTTGATTCAATTTCATGAATTATTGCATTCAGCCCATTATTAGCTGGCCGATAAACCTGCCAGCCCGAATAGGTAAAGAAGTTAGATAGGATTAATGCTCCAAGAGAGTGCTGCGAGTCCGGAAAGAGAGAGATCAGAATTGATTTGTCTTGTCGCTTTTCTAATTGAGTAGCCTGGAATAAGTAATCAAGCTTATGTATTGCGCGCTCTAGCTTTCCAACCCCAATGGATACCTCGGTAAAACTTAATGTATCTTCTTCCCATTGCTTCCCCAGTTTCTTGGCGATTTCAGGAATAAGCTCTAAAACAATGTAGTTAATTGATGCTCCATGAGTTTTTAATACAGTGATTGCAAGCTCGAATGCGCCTTCTTCTGTATCAAGTAATAACTCAGTAATTTTGCATACCTGCTCTTCATTTAACGCTTTTTGGTTTTTATGTTGAGCTGCTGGAGCTTGAATCCAGCTTTCATTGGATGGTGCGTTAAGGGTTGACTTATCAACCTTGCGTTCAATCTCTTCAATTAGTCGGGGTAATTGAGTGCTGAAAACTTCCCTGATGAGTTCTTTTTTGACTAAGGTGTCCATCAATGCCCCCGAGGATAAAAGTTGCTTATCAACATTACTTATATGTAAAATAAATATTACATTTATGTCCTCAATAATGCAATTATTTTAGATAATTAAGGGTAATTACTTATCATATTAAGGGTAAATACTAGTTCTAGTAAGACATATTTGGCGTAAAGTTTTGTTTACACAAAGCCAATAAGGCAACGCCAAAAAATGAAGATTAGTAAGCCACTTTACAGCCAAGAGCAGCGTGCAAAACGCGATGCGACTGTGTGGACCTTGGTTCAGGGAATCTTGGCGCCAATTCAATTCCTAGTTTGCTTAATTAGCCTCTCTTTAGTACTCCGCTACCTCATTAGTGGCGAGGGATATGAAATAGCAACTATCTCAGTCATCATAAAAACGATCTTCCTTTATCTGATCATGTTGACTGGGAGTATTTGGGAGAAGGTTGTTTTTGGTAAATACCTCTTTGCTGAAAGCTTCTTTTGGGAGGATGTATTTAGTATGCTCGTGATTTCTTTGCATACTTTGTACCTGTATTTCCTCATTGTTGGAGGAATAAGTAAGCAGGGCTTAATGTATGTTGCATTAGCTGCTTACACCTCTTACTTTATCAATGCAGGGCAATTCATTTACAAGCTCAGAATGGCCCGCCTGCAAATGAATAATGGGGTGGCTGCATGAATGCCGTCGTAGACTTACCTAAAGATCACCTCAGTAGCGTAGGGAAAAATATTCCTATCTATAAAGAGCGCGGCCAAAGAGAAGTATTTTGTGGTCTAACAGGCATTATTTGGCTGCATCGCAAAATTCAAGATGCCTTCTTCTTGGTAGTGGGCTCCCGCACCTGTGCCCACTTGGTCCAATCAGCTGCCGGCGTGATGATCTTTGCAGAGCCACGCTTTGCCACTGCCATCATTGATGATCGTGATCTTGCGGGGATTGCTGATGCGCATGAGGAGCTAGATCGTGTCGTGAAATCACTGCTGACCCGTCGCCCAGATATCAAAATGCTATTTTTGGTTGGCTCATGCCCTTCAGAAGTCATCAAGCTTGATCTTTCAAGAGCTGCACAAAGATTAAATAAAGAATTTTTAAATCAATGTCGTATCTTGAGTTATTCAGGAAGCGGTATTGAAACTACCTTCACCCAGGGTGAGGATGCTTGTCTTGCCTCATTAGTAAATGAAATTCCTAAACCAGTGATGGCTGAGGAAAAAAATCTACTGGTTGTGGGTTGTTTACCAGATGTGGTTGAAGATCAATTTCAGCGTCTCTTTAATGAGCTAGGGATTGCTCGAGTTTCATTTTTCCCGCCAAAAAATTCTCAACAAAAGATAGAAATTCATAGCAATACCCAATATCTACTTGCGCAACCATTTTTAGCTGAAACAGCAAGGCTGATTGAGGAGCGCGGCGCCAAAAGAATCTCAGCACCATTCCCGTTTGGCATTGAGGGCACAAGCGCTTGGCTCAAAGCAGCGGCTAATCAATGGGGGGTGAGCGCTCAGAAATTTGATGAGGTAACACAGCCCAAAATTGAGCGAGCTCAGAAGGCCTTGGCACGTTACATACCAATGTTAGAAAGCAAACGCATCTCGTTTTTCCCAGATTCCCAACTAGAGATTCCATTGGCGCGCTTCCTTTCTCAAGAGTGCGGTATGAAAGTCCTAGAAATAGGCACTCCATACCTACATAAGCAGCACTTGGAGGTCGAGTTGGACTTGCTTCCTGAAAACTCTCGCATTGTTGAAGGTCAGGACGTTGAAAAGCAACTAGATAGATGTCGTGCAGATAAGCCAGACATCGTGGTTTGTGGTTTGGGATTGGCCAATCCCTTAGAGGCAGAGGGAATTACTACAAAGTGGTCAATTGAGCTGGTATTTAGTCCCGTGCATGGATATGAGCAGGCCGCTGATTTGGCAGAGCTTTTTGCGCGTCCTTTAAATCGCAGTATGAAGTTAGCGGCATAAGGAATAGGGCTATGCAACTAACGCTATGGACATATGAAGGCCCTCCACATATTGGTGCAATGCGAATTGCTGCATCAATGACTGACTTACATTATGTTTTGCATTCTCCCCAGGGAGATACTTACGCAGATTTACTGTTTACGATGATTGGCAGGTCTCGTAAGCGTCCTCCAGTTACCTATACGACCTTTCAGGCAAGAGATCTAGGAGGGGATACTGCCCAGCTATTTCAGGATTCTGTGAATAACGCATATCAGCGTTTTCAACCTAAGGCGATGATTGTTGGGGCGTCTTGTACAGCCGAGTTAATTCAGGATGATCCAGGTGGCTTAGCTAGGGCACTTACTCTGCCGATCCCAGTGATTGCTCTCGAGTTACCTTCGTATCAGAAAAAAGAAAACTGGGGTGCCTCGGAAACTTTTTATCACATTGTGCGTGGTTTGGTGGCTGTAGATAAATCTATTTCAGCACAACAGTATCAAGAGAATCGCTCTGCTAGTAAGCAAGAAGGTCAGAAACCTACTTGCAATATTCTAGGACCAACAGCTTTAGGTTTTAGAAATCGTGATGATGTCCAGGAGATTGCCGGCTTATTGGAATCTATGGGTATTGAAGTGAGAGTAGTGGCTCCTTTAAATGCATCAGTATCTGATCTAGCTAAGATCCCAGCAGCTGATTTCAATGTGTCACTCTATCCTGAGATTAGCCAACTGACTTGTACTTGGTTGAATAAAACTTTTGGCCAGCCATTTACAAAAACAATTCCAATTGGCACTAAGGCCACCAAGGCCTTTGTTCGTGAAGTAGCGCAGTTAGCCAGCCTTGATCCAGAAGCTATCTTGGCTGCGCAAGAAGAGCGGGCGCGCTGGTATGCCAAATCAGTTGACTCAACCTATTTAACCGACAAACGGGTCTTTATTTTCGGTGATGGAAGCCATGCTATTGCTGCAGCTAAAGTTGCCGCAGAAGAAATTGGCTTTAAGGTGGTTGGTTTAGGAACCTATAGTCGCGAATTTGCGCGTGAAGTACGTGAGGCTGCCAAGTCTTACGATGTAGAGGCGCTAATTACTGATGACTACCTCGAGGTTGAGCAAAAAGTTGCTGAGTTAAGCCCAGACTTAGTTTTGGGAACTCAGATGGAGCGTCATATCGCTAAGAGATTGGGAGTTCCTTGCGCAGTCATTTCTGCACCAGTACACGTTCAAGATTTCCCTGCGCGCTATTCCCCTCAGATGGGTTTTGAAGGCGCTAATGTCTTATTTGATACCTGGATTCATCCTCTGATGATGGGTCTAGAAGAGCATCTGATTATGATGTTCCGCGATGATTTTGAATTTAGTGCTAAGGCTGCACCTTCCCATCTAGGGCATTCAGCAGCTGTTAAAGAAAACTTGCACTCACCAGCGCCTCAATCCAATGAGGCCGCTCCAGTAGTTAGCCACACTCTGGTAAACGCTGAGACATTTAGTGGTACAGAGCCAGCAAAATTATGGGATGCAGAAGCGGAAAAAGAATTGGGAAAAATTCCATTCTTTGTTAGAGGTAAAGCACGACGCAATACCGAGAAGTTCGCAGTTGAGCATGGCATTAGCCATATCACTATTGAAACGCTCTACGACGCAAAGGCTCACTATGGCAGATAAAAAAATCCCCATGAGAGTCTCTATCATTACGATGGATACGCACTTGAGTAGCGCGACAGAGAGAGCTCGTTATGCCCTCAAGAAAAAGCTACCCAGTCTTGAGTTAAGTATTCATGCGGCTTCTAGTTGGACTGTGGATGCTAAAGCTCTAGAAAACTGCATTACCGATATTGAGTCTGCAGACATTCTGATTGTGACCATGCTCTTTATGGAAGATCACTACAAACCAGTGATTGAGGCCTTAAAAGCGCGCCGTGATCACTGTGATGCCATGATTTGCGCAATGTCAGCAGGTGAAGTAGTTTCCCTGACTCGCATGGGCGGGTTTGATATGGGTAAGCCAGCAACTGGCCTGATGGCTTTGTTAAAGCGTTTGCGTGGAAATAAAGAGAAAGCTCAAACTGGTGGTGCAGCTCAAATGCGCATGTTGCGCCGCCTGCCAAAAATTCTCCGATTTATTCCTGGAAATGCGCAAGATGTCAGAGCCTATTTCTTAACACTGCAATATTGGTTAGGTGGTTCCGAAGAGAACCTCTTCCATATGGTGACCAATTTAGTCAATCGCTATGCCGCTGGTGAGAGAGTAGTTTTAAAGACTAAAGAAAAGCTCGTTGAGCCTGTTATTTACCCTGATAACGGTATTTATCATCCACGGCTCAAAGGCCGCATGAGTGAGTCTATTAACGATTTACCTAAATTGGTTTCTGATAAGAAATCTAAGGGTCGCGTTGGTTTGCTGTTGCTCAGATCCTATATTTTGGCTGGCAATACTTTGCACTATGACTCAGTTATCGCCGCAATTGAGGCGCAAGGACTACAAGTTCTGCCCATATTCGCAGTGGGTTTGGATGCAAGACCGGCAATTGACCAATTCTTTTATCAGAATGGCGAGAAAGTAGTGGATGCTGTTGTATCGCTTACTGGCTTCTCCTTGGTAGGCGGGCCTGCCTATAACGATGCAAAAGCGGCTGAAGAGGTACTCGCTTCTTTAGATGTACCTTACCTAGCAGCACAACCTCTCGAGTTTCAGACCCTCAATGATTGGGGCAGCTCTGACCGAGGACTATTACCAGTAGAAAACACTCTGATGATCGCCATACCTGAGCTCGATGGCGCGATTGTCCCGATGGTATTTGGTGGTAGAGCAGGTGATGCAGATGTGCAGTGCAAAGGTTGCCATAAGGGCTGCGTATTTGAGGCTAGTATCAATCGTCATGATATGCATACCTGCATCGAGCGTACAGCCATGCTAGCTGCGCGCGTATCTAAATTGATTGCATTACGTAAGTTTGAGCGCGCAGACCGTAAGGTAGCTCTCGTAATATTTAACTTTCCGCCGAATGCGGGAAGAGTTGGTACTGCAGCCTACTTAAGCGTTTTTGAATCCGCCTTTAATACTTTAAAAGGCCTCAAAGCAGAGGGTTATAGCGTTGATGTCCCAGTATCAGTAGATGAATTTCGGGACATGATTCTGATTGGTAATGCGAAAGAACATGGTACAGATGCCAATGTGCATGCCCAGATCAGTGCGGCAGACCATATTCGCCGTGAGCCCTGGTTAAAAGAAATTGAAGCGCAGTGGGGCCCAGCACCTGGAAATCTCCTGAGCAATGGATCATCTATCTTTGTATTGGGTAAACAGTTTGGCAATGTATTTGTAGCGCTGCAGCCTGGGTTTGGTTACGAAGGCGATCCAATGCGCTTGTTGTATGAGAAGGGTTTTGCACCAACTCATGCCTTCTCCGCCTTTTATCGTTACATTCGTGAAGACTTTGCAGCATCCGCTGTATTGCATTTTGGGACCCATGGCGCATTAGAGTTCATGCCAGGCAAGCAATCGGGTATGTCAGGTGCCTGTTGGCCTGATCGCTTGATTCATGATTTACCAAATCTCTATATTTATGCTTCAAACAATCCATCAGAAGGTGCGATTGCCAAGCGTCGTGCTGGTGCAACCTTAATTAGCTACTTAACACCACCTGTTTCACAGTCTGGCCTTTACCAAGGTTTGCTGGAATTTAAAGAGGCGGTTGATCACTGGCGTAAGTTGGTTCCAGACGAAGCAGCACAATCTTGGAGTGTAAGCGAGCAAGATCTACTCGATTCGATGCAGGCTCAGGCAGTTGAGCTGGAATTTTCTGCTATAGAGCCTGTCTGGAAAGGCTTAAGCGCTAGCAAGGTAAATCAAATTGTTTTGGATCTGAGTGAAAAAATTCTGGAGTTGGAATACACACTGATCCCTAATGGCCTTCATATTCTTGGTAGTCCGCTCAGTATGGAGCAAAGCTTAGATATGTTGATGTGCTTTTTATCCGTCCAAGATGGCGAGCTTAAAAATATTGGTCGAGTAGGTATTGAAAAGCTAATTAATAGTGATGGTGTAGAGCAGTTTGCAAAAGCTCAGAAATTGAATCTGACTCCAGCACTGCGTACTGAGCTAGAAGAATTGCTTGCCATGTATAACGAGTTACAAACTGATAGTGAAATGCAGGGTATTCTGAAGGCATTAGAAGGGCGCTATATCCGCCCTGCACCTGGCGGCGATGTACTGAGAAATCCACAGGTCCTGCCGACTGGAAGAAATCTTCATGGTTTCGATCCATTCCGCATCCCAAGCAAATTTGCAATGAAGGATGGCTTGGCTCAGGCAAATATGATCTTGGAAAGATACCAAGCTGATGGCAATCCTCTTCCGGAATCAATTGCGATGGTGTTGTGGGGTACTGACAACCTAAAAACTGAAGGTGGGCCAATTGCTCAGATTTTAGCGCTCATGGGAGCGTTGCCACGCTTTGATAGCTTTGGCAGATTAGCTGGCGCCCAACTAGTTTCTTTGGAAGAGTTGGGTAGACCTAGGATTGATGTCATGGTGTCGATTTCAGGGATATTTAGAGATCTGATGCCCTTACAGATTCGTATGCTTGCAGAGGCAGCTTACTTAGCGGCCTCCGCAGATGAGCCGCTAGATCAAAACTTTATCAAAAAACATACCTTAGCCTATCAGGCACAAAATGCTTGCGATCTTGAAACTGCAGCACTTCGCGTCTTTGGCAATGCTGAGAGTGCCTATGGTGCCAATGTCAACTTAATGATTGATAACGGCTTGTGGAAAGATGAAAACGAATTAGCTGAAACATATACCCGTCGCAAAAGCTTTGCATACGGAAGAACTGGTATACCAAAACTGCAAAGTGAGTTACTCAATAACATCTTGAGTGATGTTGAACTCACTTACCAAAATCTCGATTCTGTTGAGCTTGGAGTAACTACGATTGACACTTACTTTGATACTTTAGGTGGCGTGAGCCGCGCCGTGCGAAGAGCTAAAGGCGGTAAAGCCGCACCGGTTTACATTGGCGATCAAACTAAGGGTGATGCAGTAGTAAGAACCTTAAACGAGCAAGTCTCCTTAGAAACACGCTCACGCATGCTCAATCCTAAATGGTATGAGGGCATGCTCAAGCATGGTTATGAAGGTGTTCGTCAACTCGAGAGCCACCTCACAAATACAGTAGGTTGGTCTGCTACCACTGGTCAAGTTGAGCCATGGGTATATCAGCACCTTACACAAACATTCATATTGGATCCCGAAATGCGCGAGCGTTTAATGAGTCTCAACCCTGCGTCATCAGCGAAAGTGGCTAGTCGCTTATTAGAGGCGTCAGAAAGAAATTATTGGAAGCCAGAGCCATCGGTATTGGAAACATTGCGTCGCGTTGCCAATGACTTTGAAGATCGACTTGAAGGTGTTTATGAAGGAGTACCTATTTAATGGAAACGGTTAACGTACCAATTGCTTCAATCAGTTCTAGGACTAAGCCGTTAGATGGTGAGGGTAGCTTGCAAGTTCACCTTGATCCAAACGAGAAAATTGGCAATGCCAAAGTATTTGCTATATATGGCAAAGGGGGGATTGGAAAGAGTACAACCTCTTCCAATCTATCTGCAGCCTTTTCTCTTTTAGGTAAGCGAGTTATTCAGATTGGTTGTGATCCTAAACATGACTCTACGTTTACCTTAACCAAGAAGCTAGTGCCTACAGTGATTGATATTTTGGAGTCAGTAGATTTTCATTCCGAGGAGTTGCGGGTAGAAGACTTTGTTTATGAGGGCTTTAACGGAGTAATGTGCGTTGAAGCAGGCGGACCTCCTGCAGGAACTGGCTGTGGTGGCTATGTGGTAGGTCAAACAGTGAAGCTCTTAAAAGAGCATCATTTGCTGGAAGATACAGACATCGTGATTTTTGATGTGTTGGGCGACGTAGTGTGCGGCGGTTTTGCAGCCCCCTTACAGCATGCAGACCGGGCCCTGATTGTTGCTGCCAATGATTTTGATTCCATCTTTGCAATGAATCGAATTGTTCAGGCGATTAGTGCAAAAGCTAAAAATTACAACGTCCGTCTAGGTGGTGTGATTGCTAATCGCAGTCAAGATACCGATCAGATCGATAAATTCAATGATCGAGTTGGCTTGAAGAAAATGGCCCATTTTCCAGACTTAGATGCTATTCGTAAGAGCCGTTTAAAGAAATGCACCATTTTTGAAATGGAATCAACGCCTGAAATTGAGGCAGTAAAAGAAGAGTACCTCCGCTTGGCAGCAAGCTTGCTTTTAGATGATGACCCATTGTTGATGGAATCTCTAAAAGATCGTGAAATCTTTGACTTACTAGGATTTGATTAATCATGGATGCGATTTCTTATTTGGATAGACGCAGTAAGTTGCAGGACTATTTTGATCGCACTGCTAACGATGCTTGGGCAAAATTAACATCCGATGCTCCGGTAAGCGGTATCCGGGCAACTGTAAGAGCAGGGCGCGATCAAATGCGCAATACCATCATTAGTCGATTGCCAGAGCAACTTTCTGGTAAAAGAGTTTTAGATGCAGGTTGTGGTACCGGCGCCCTAGCTTTGGAGTTAGCTAACAAAGGGGCTTTAGTCACTGCAGTTGATCTCTCACCAAATTTAATCGAGCTGGCTAAAAGTAGGATTCCCGAGAGCGATCGTCGCAACATTGAGTTCTACTCTGGCGATATGCTGGATGAAGCTTACGGTGACTTCGATTACGTCATCGGCATGGATTCGATGATTCATTACTGCGCAAAAGATATGTTGGTTGTATTGGAGAAGTTATCTTCGCGGGTAAGTGAAAAAATACTTTTTACTTTTGCTCCTAGTACTTTGCCTCTTGAGGTGATGATTCGAGTTGGTCGCCTGTTCCCAAGAAAAGATCGAGCACCATTCATTGAGCCTATTAGTCATGCGAAGTTACATCAAGCGATCAATCAATCACCTTGGTTTGTAGATTGGGAAACACCTTTTACGCATTTAGTATCCAGTGGTTTTTATAAATCACAACTCATGGAGTTACAAAAACAATCATGATGAGCATGCCTAAACTGGTAAAAGCTTGGACGAGGATTCATCCTCGCTTTTTGCCTTTTGCAGATGTAGCCACCCCTAATTTGCCTTTGAGTAGACTCTTTCGACTGTCTTTATTCCAGGTCACAGTTGGTATGGCCACTTCATTATTGGTTGGTACTTTGAACCGTGTCATGATTGTTGAATTAGGAATGGAGGCATGGCTAGTTGCTTTGATGGTAGCGCTCCCTCTCATTTTTGCCCCATTTAGAGCGCTGATTGGCCATAAGTCCGACGTTCATCGGTCAATATTAGGCTGGAGAAGAGTTCCGTATATTTGGATTGGAACTTGGCTGCAATTTGGCGGTCTTGCCATCATGCCTTTTGCCTTAATCATTCTCTCTGGGGATACCCATTGGCCGATTTGGTTTAGTTATTTAGGAGCCGGATTTGCCTTTCTGTTAGTTGGTGCTGGGATGCAGACAACTCAAACAGCTGGTTTGGCTCTTGCAACGGATTTAGCCGATGAAAAAAATAGACCCCGAGTAGTAGCAATGATGTATGTGATGTTGCTAGTGGGTATGGTAGTAAGCGGAATTTTATTTAGTGTATTTCTGAAGCCGTTTAGCCCATTACAACTTGTTAAAGTAATCCAGGGTGTAGCTTTAGTTACCTTATTGCTAAATATTTTCGCACTTTGGAAGCAGGAGGCAAGGCAACCAAAAAATACATCCCCCTCCATTCCGCAGCCTACATTTAGCCAAAGTTGGCAAGACTTTATTAAAGCACCCAATGTACGCCGTTTTTTAATTATGTTGGGGCTAGGTACCACTGCTTTTAGTATGCAAGACATCATTTTGGAGCCTTATGGCGGTGAAATCTTAAAACTCGATGTATCTGCAACTAGTTTCCTAACTGCTTTAATTGCCTGTGGATCATTAACAGCATTTTCTCTCTCTGCGCGATGGTTAAGTCGAGGATATAACGCATACAGAATAGCTTCTGTTGGTCTATTGCTAGGTTTGATTGCATTCACATTAGTCATTTTTTCTGAACCTATGGATTCGCCGAATTTATTCAGGGCAGGGGCTTTGTTGATCGGCTTTAGTGGCGGCTTATTTGCGATCAGTACGCTGACCATTGCAATGAGCATGGATAAAGAAAATATGAGTGGAATGGTAATAGGCGCTTGGGGGGCTGTTACAGCAACATGTTCCGGTATTGGCATGTCATTGGGTGGTGTGGTGCGCGATGTAGTAGCCGATCTGGCGATGAATGGAGTGATAGGTTCTGCGCTAATAAGTCCTGCAACTGGCTATAGCTTCGTCTATCACATTGAAATTTATTTGTTGTTTATTACTTTGATTGCTTTAGGTCCGTTGGTAAACAAAGGATCCAATAAGGTTGGTTCAAAAATGAGTAAGTTTGGTCTAGCTGATTTTCCAGGCTAGTTTTTTTAAAGAAGGAGAGAAAAATGGGTACAGGTGCAATTACACAATATGTTGATGTAGCTCAAGTTGTGGTTTACCTTTTTTTGTTTTTCTTTGTTGGATTGGTTGTCTATCTAACATTGGAAAGCAAAAGAGAAGGATTTCCATTGGAGACGGAGCGTTTTGGAAAGATTCGTCGCGAGTATGGAATTCTTGGTATGCCGCGTATTAAAAAGTTTGTTACAGAATTTGGCGAGACTTATCTAGCCCCATTGGCAAGTCCTCCTGATACTGAAAAAGTTTCAGCAGTGCCTATTCATCCATGGAATGGTGCACCCTTAGCACCAGTTGGAAACCCTCTCCTGGCCGGTGTCGGTCCTGGTTCATATGCCAATAGAGCTGATCATGTTGATTATGATTTAGAGGGCCACGCGCGTATCCGTCCATTGCGAAAATTACACGAAATTTCAATATCTAAGATTGATACCAACCCAATTGGCTTAAGCGTTATTGGGGCAGATGGCCAAAAAGCCGGAACTGTAACGGATGTCTGGGTAGATCATATGGAAATGTTGATTCGCTATCTAGAGGTAGATGTTGCTGGCAATAGGACGCTGCTACCAATCAATTTTTCACGGATAGGCAAGAGGGACATCAAAGTTCAGTCAATTCTTGCTGAACAATTTAATCAGGTCCCTAAGACTAAGCATCCTGAAGAAGTTACTCTGCTAGAGGAAGAAAAAATCATGGCCTACTTTGGTGCGGGCACTTTATATGCCACTCCAGGTCGTCAGGAACCGCTGATATGAGTTTGAATATCCACAGCAGTCCGGAGCATGAGTTTGAGCCGGAACTAGGGCTTCCAGAAAAGCTGCCGGAAGGGGAGAAAGTATTATGGCAAGGCTCTCCAGATCTGAAAACTTTATTACTAAAAGTTTTTCATATGAAGGGACTTGTCCTATATTTTGGTTTATTGCTAGCCTATCGAGTTATTAGTGGCGTGCTAGATAGTGAAGCCCTATACCCCATGCTTCTCTCAATATTGCAAATAATTATTTTTTCAAGTTTGGGGCTTGGCTTAATTGGCTTATTAGGCTACCTCATGGCATCTACAGCTGTGTATACGATCACTAATAAAAGGGTGGTGATGCGGATTGGGATTGTGCTCAATATGACTTTTAACTTTCCACTTAAACAGATCGAGTCAGCCGATTGCGGGCTTACTAAAGATGGTTGTGGCGATATCTACATGAAGTTAATTAAGGGAACTAAGATCGCTATTTTTCATCTTTGGCCCCATTCAAGACCGACTAAATGGGCTGTTCCGCAACCTAGCTTAAGGTGTATCAAGAATTGTGCTGAAGTTGCGCAAATTTTGGTTGATGCCTGGTCTGTGCAAAATAATGTGATTTCGCGTTCTGTTCAGATCAGCAATAACATATCAGATGAGTCAAAGCGTCATTTCACAGGGGTTGAAACAGCATGATTCTTCAGATGACTACTGCACGCATACAAAATTACATTGGATTGGTAATTTTTGCTGCTTTGGTGATGGTAGTTATCGGTGTGGGAAGTTTCATGAAGGCTGGAGCATTAGAGCGCCAGGCAGATGCTAGTGTATTGGTTCAAAAAGATCTCTATTTTAGGGATCTACCGGATGGATCGGTTGGGGTTATTTCAGCTAATAATGGAGAAGTAATTGCGCAAGTAACAGGGCAAGCTGGATTTGTGAGGGGGATTCTCAGGGCAATGGCGCGTGAACGCCGCATTCGTCAAATTACAAGTGATGAAGCTTTTTTATTGATTAGTCACTCTGACGGTAGGCTAACTTTAGTAGATCCGGCTACTCAGAATCGAATTGATTTAGAGTCATTTGGAAAAGATAACGCAGCTGAGTTTGCTGCATTTTTAAATAGTCCGAGGTAGAGATGTCAAAACAGCTAGTGAATTGTCATATTGATATGTCCAATACATCTGAATTTTTGTATGCACACGTTGATCTTAATGGTGTCAAGGTGGGGCCAGGCGATGCAGTTTTAGTACATAACCCAATCGTGGATATTGAATATGGAGAAATTCTCAGCTACAGCGGAACAGCGACGGTTTCAAAGGCTGGGATTTTTTCGCGCCTGTGGGTCTACCTTACTGCAAGACTAGAAATTACTATGTTGTACGAGGTCAGTTTTTCTACAACTCGATTCAGTAAAGCCAAAAGATACCCAAGGCCAAGCGAGAAGCAAGAAATTAGCCCATTAATTTTGCAAGAAGGAGTAAAGGCATGAGCGCATCCACTACCAGCATGGATTCTGTTCGTCCAATTAATGAATCAACTGATAGGGCCTTAGAAAATACCATTCTTAGCCCACGCTTTTATACAACTGATTTTGATGAAATGGATCGATTTGACATTTCTTCTGTAAAGCCTGAATGGGATAAATTAATGCAGGAATTTGATCAGGATATTAATCAGGCGCATTTTCAACGTCCTGAAGATATGTCCAAGGATTATTCGCATTTGCCAGATGGCCTATATCAGGAATTTTTAGATTTCTTAATTAGCTCGATTACATCCGAATTTTCAGGTTGCGTTCTTTATTCTGAGATTAAAAAATCGATTAACAATCCAGATCTTAAAAGTCTTTTTTCTTATATGGCTCGAGATGAAAGTAGGCATGCTGGATTTATTAACCAATGGCTGAAGGATTTCGGTATTGGCGTAGATTTGGGTTTCTTGGCAAGAACTAAAAAATACACCTTCTTTAAGCCGAAATTTATTTTCTATGCAACCTACCTATCGGAAAAGATCGGATATGCAAGATATATTACGATTTACCGAATAATTCAAAACAAGCCTGAATTACGTTTTCATCCAATATTTCTCTGGTTTGAAAAGTGGTGTAACGACGAGTTTCGCCATGGCGAAGCATTTGCTTTACTGATGCGCTCAAACCCAAATCTGCTAAGCGGTGTTAATAAGCTCTGGATTCGTTTCTTCTTATTGGCGGTATATGCCACGATGTATGTTAGAGATCATTCCCGTCCAGAGTTTCATAAGGCGCTCGGTGTTTCCCCATCAGACTATGACCGTAAAGTCTTGCAAATTACTTCAGATATTACTAAGCAAGTATTTCCTTTCACTATTGATTTAGACAATCCACGACTCTGGGAAGGATTCGACAAATTAAGAAGGATTTCCGATGAGGTTGAGGAGTTAAAGCTAATAGGAGGGCCTTTGTCCCTAATCAAGCGTGGATACCTAGCAGCCTGCGCAATGGTTACATTTGTGAAAATTTATACCATGCCTGTTGTTCCAAATGAGCTTCCTCAAGACATTCGTCTTGCCCCTGTTTGGTAACTACTCATGTATTTTTGGATAAGCCCTTTAATTTTTACCATTTTTATATGGTGGTTTAGTACAGGACTTATTTTAAAAATTAATAGCCTTCCAAGACGCTTTTACAAAGCAATATTTGTTATTTCGATTGTGACCCTGATTTTTGCATTTTGGGGCCTACAAATATCTAGTCGGGAAGCAACTATTGCCGGGGCTTATTGTTCATTTACATGCGCCATTATTATTTGGGGTTGGCAAGAGCTTGCATTTTTACTCGGCTACATCACGGGATCACGGCGATCAGATTGCCCTAAGGATTCAGGTGGCTTACAGCGTGCATGGTACGCATTTCAAACAATCAATTATCACGAACTAACTCTATTGGGCTTGGGCCTCGCCCTATTTTTGATTAATCTTGACTCTGCCAATCAAACTGGCTTTTGGACCTACGTTATTTTGTGGGGGATGAGACAGAGCACTAAGGTAAATATCTTTTTGGGAGTCTTGAATTTCAATGAAGCATTTTTGCCTCAGCATTTGAAATATCTAATTACATACTTTAGACGTAGGGCTATGAATTTATTGATGCCTTTCTCTATTCTCGTGTCTTTGCTTATTCTTATTCCAATCTGGTCTCATGCAGCCTCTGAATCTTCCCTATTTGAAACAACATCTTCTGCACTTTTGGGGACCTTATTAGGGCTTGGTCTGTTGGAGCATTTATTTCTCATACTTCCATTTCCAAATGAGTGGTTATGGAAGTGGGGCTATAAGAATAATCGCTAGAGAGAATTTATATGATCTCATCTAAAACCATTTATCTTGCTCAACCGCGAGGATTTTGTGCAGGCGTCGAAAGGGCAATCCTCATCGTGGAGGAGGCCCTTAAGAGATTCGGTGCCCCAATCTATGTAAGGCATGAAATTATTCATAATGCTTATGTAGTAAAAGATTTTGAAAGTAGGGGAGTTGTTTTTGTAAACGACTTGTCTCTCGTCCCTAAGGGGGCTATTCTTATATTTAGTGCGCATGGTGTATCTAAGGCAGTGAGGTTTGAGGCTGATGAGCATGAACTTACAGTTTTTGACGCTACTTGCCCATTGGTAGCCAAGGTTCACGCTGAAGTAGTCCGCTTAAAAGAGCGTGGTTATCAAATTATTATGATTGGTCACCATGGCCATCCTGAGGTAGAGGGGACTATGGGGCAAGTTGATGCATCCATTCATCTTATTGAGTGCTTATCTGATGTAGCCAAATTAAAATTTAGTGAGAGTAATTTATTGGCTTACGTAACTCAAACTACTTTATCCATTGATGAGACTCATGAGATTACTGCTGCATTAGTTCGAAGATATCCGCAGATACACGCGCCTAAGCGACAAGACATTTGTTATGCAACACAAAACCGCCAGGATGCCGTTAAGGCGATGGCACCTCAAGTCGACTTAATTATTGTTGTCGGAAGTCAAAATAGTTCAAATTCCAAACGACTTCAAGAATTAGCTACCAGTTTGCATATCCCGGCTTATTTGGTTGATGAACCAAGCCAAATCCAAAATAAATGGTTTAGAGGGGTAGCGAATATTGGAATTACCGCTGGCGCATCTGCTCCCGAGGCATTAACCGCCAAAATTATTGAGGCGGTTGGCGTTATCTGTCAGGCCAAAATACTGGCTCTAGACGGCATTGAAGAGAACGTCAATTTCTCTTTACCAAAAGCCTTATTGCAGGCTGCATAAACCCCTAAAATTGCCTTTCTTATTGATATATAAGGGTTTTCACTGGTAAAAACAGGCTATAAAAGTGTCAAATTTAATTGACACTTTAAAATGTCAATGACAAAATCATTTACATGAATCTGCCAGAACCTAGAGCAATTTTGACGCTTTTGAAGCCGATCACATGGTTTCCTCCAATGTGGGCGTTTGCTTGCGGCTCCATCACTGGCAGTGAAACAATCAAACAACATCTCCCAATATTTTTCTTGGGTTTACTTTTAACTGGCCCCCTTGTTTGCGCTTCAAGTCAGGCTGTAAACGACTGGTACGACCGTCATGTTGATGCAATCAATGAGCCTGATAGACCAATACCATCAGGCAGAATTCCTGGAAGTTGGGGATTATATATAGCCATTATTTGGTCTCTGATTTCGCTTTATGCTGCTAGCTACTTAGGTGTGATTGGATTTTTGGCGACTGTTTTAGCTTTAGTCTTGGCATGGCTATACAGCATGCCACCGATACGATTTAAAAATAATGGTTGGATTGGAAACCTTGCTTGTGGAGTGAGCTATGAAGGCTTGGCTTGGATAACAGGCGCAACATTGTTATCAGGTGGATCTATTCCAAATAAGCCATCGCTATTGCTCGCAGGTTTATATAGCGCAAGTGCCCACGGCATTATGACCCTGAATGATTTCAAGGCGATTGAGGGCGATAGACAAATGGGCGTGCGCTCATTACCTGTTCAGCTGGGAGCAAAAAGAGCAGCTCAATTTTCTGCAGCATTTATGTTAATCCCACAGATCTTGGTAATGATCTTATTGTCGTATTGGGATAAGCAGGGTTATGCCATCGTTATTGGGGCATTAATGATAGGGCAGGTTTTCCTATTAGTTGATTTCCTAAAAAGACCTATACAAAAAGCACTTTTTTATAGTGGCTTTGGTGTTCCATTATTGGTGTCGGGGATGATGGTCGCAGCATTTGCAGTCAACAGCATGGAGATGGGATCATGAGTATTGCAATTGCTCAAGCTGTCGCTCGTCACTCTACATTTGGATGGCTCAGTATTGTGCGATTGGGTCTTGTCCAAGCTTCAATTGGTGCCATTGTCGTCATGACAACCTCAACACTAAACCGCATTATGGTGGTTGAATTGGCTTTACCTGCTAGCCTTCCTGGGCTTTTGGTTGCTATTCATTATTTCGTGCAGGTTATTAGGCCGCGGATGGGTTTTGAATCCGATAGTGGCTCGAAGAAAACGCCTTGGATTATCGGCGGTGTTGCATTGCTAGCATTAGGTGGATTTGGCGCGGCTATTGCTACGACATTGATGGGCGTTAATTTAATTATCGGAATTTTGGCTGCAATAGTAGCCTTCTTCTTAATTGGCATTGGCGTCAGTATGAGCGGTACATCATTGCTTGCCTTGTTGGCAAAAGGTGTGAGTGACGATCGTAGGGCGGCTGCAGCAACAACCGTTTGGCTGATGATGATTTTTGGGTTTGCATTGACTAGTGGATTAGCAGGGAAATTTTTAGATCCCTATGCTCCTGAAAAGATAATTCTCATTTCAGGGATCATCTCGCTAGTTGCTATTGCACTTACATCATTAGCTCTATACAGGCTAGAAGGCTCTGACCTTGAAAATAAGATATCCAAGACCAAAGAAAAAATCCCTTTCAAGAGCGCTCTTAGGGAGATCCTATCCGATCCTGATACTAAAAGATTCACCATTTTTATCTTTTTATCGATGCTTGCTTTTAGTGCCCAAGACTTAATTTTGGAGCCTTTTGCGGGAATCATTTTCAAGTACACACTTGGAGAAACGACTAGTCTTTCAGGAATTCAACATTCTGGCGTTTTAACTGGAATGCTGTTAGTTGCCGTTTGTGGCTCAAGTAGATTGAGGCGCTACTTTGGGTCTTTAAGGTCATGGATGATTTATGGTTGCCTCGCATCAGCATTGGCAATGTTTGGATTGGTAATGGCCGGAATATTAGAAGGCGAATGGCCTCTAAAGCTCAATGTATATGTTTTGGGTCTGGCTAATGGAGCGTTTTCAATTGCGGCAATCGCATCAATGATGCGATTGGCAGTAGTTGGGGGTGGCGGGAAAGAGGGGGTCAGAATTGGCCTTTGGGGTGGCGCTCAAGCAATAGCGTTTGGTCTTGGAGGCCTATTGGGGGCAGGCGCAAGTGATCTAGCCCGTTCAATATTCACGAATCCTGCCTGGGCCTATGCAAGTGTATTTTTTATAGAGGCAATTTTATTTGTTGCTTCTGCCTACATGGCATCTTTGGTTGAACGCAAATCCACTAATGAATTCAAGGCGGGGTGAACAATGTCATCAGAATTGATTTATGACGCAGTAGTTGTTGGTGGTGGACCAGCCGGCGCTACCGCTGCACATACTCTAGCGCTAAAGGGGATGAAAGTTCTCTTGCTGGACAAACGGGGAAGAATTAAGCCATGTGGAGGCGCCATTCCCCCCAGATTAATTAAAGATTTTCAGATTCCTGATGAATTACTGGTTGCTCGAGCAAAATCAGCACGCATGGTTTCACCTAGTGGGAAATCAGTAGACATTCCGATTGAAAATGGTTTTGTAGGAATGGTGGATCGAGCACAATTTGATGAATGGTTAAGAAAGCGTGCCGTAAATGCGGGCGCCGAAAGAGAAGATGGTTTATTTGAAACCCTGACAAGGGAGAATTCTCACGTCCGTATTCATTATCGAACTAGGGGCGCCCGTGATGGCGATCATGGTTCTATAAAGAGCGTTTTAGCCAAATCAGTTATTGGCGCCGATGGTGCAAAATCCCAAGTAGGTAGAAGTGCCGGGGTTAAGGGGTGCGCAGAGGCAAATTATGTATTTGCTTATCACGAGATTATTAAAACCCCTAAGGACAGCCCAAGCTCATTTGACGCAAGTCGATGCGATGTTCTCTATCAACAACCGGTATCTCCTGACTTTTATGGTTGGGTGTTCCCCCATGGCGATACGATCAGTATTGGAACTGGCAGTGCTGATAAGGGTTTCTCTCTCCGCAATGCAGTAGGGAAATTGAGGAAGGATATTGGATTAGAGCATGCTGAGCTAGTTCGACATGAGGGTGCACCACTGCCTATGAAGCCCTTAAAAAAGTGGGATGACGGAAAGCAGGTTGTACTGGCTGGTGATGCTGCAGGAGTAGTGGCCCCAGCATCTGGTGAGGGGATTTATTACGCCATGCTTGGTGGTCAATTAGCAGGCGAGGCAATTGCTGAATTTGTAGAGACGCAAAACCCGGCAAAACTGCAACTCGCGAGAAAAAGATTTATGAAAGAGCATCGCATGACGTTTTTGGTGCTTGGAATCATGCAATATTTTTGGTATTCAACTGATAAACGTCGCGAGAGTTTTGTAAAAATGTGTGAGGACAAAGATGTGCAAAGACTCACCTTTGAATCTTACATGAACAAAAAGTTGGTTCGCAAAAAACCTCTTGCACATTTCAAAATCTTTATTAAAGATATGGGACATCTGCTAGGGCTAGCAAAGGTATGAAAATTTTCTTTCAACATAAGTACCTTTTGCTGATTGCCATTTGGATGGTTGGCACATCAATAATGGGAGGTCTTGCAACAGAAATAGGCCCTTGGTACTTTTCATTAAAGCAGCCGGGCTGGAAACCGCCAGATTGGGCTTTTGGTGTCATCTGGACCATTATTTTTGTTTTATCAGCAATCGCCTGGATGATTGCATTTAATAGCAATCCATCTCCATCTCAGAAAAATAAAATTATTACTTTATTTTTCTTGAATGGATTTTTTTTAAATGTGCTTTGGAGTATTTTCTATTTCAGGATGCACCATCCAGACTGGTCCTTAATAGAAGCATGCTTCCTATGGGGCTCTGTATTGGCAATTATTCTAGTGATGTGGCCGATTAGAAAGTTAGCTGCATTACTAATGGTTCCATACTTAATATGGGTAAGCATCGCCATGCGTTTGAATTGGGAAACGATGGTCTTAAACCCAGGGGCCTATTAAAAGTATGTCAGGCATGAAGCTCTTAAACCTCGGTGTTAATCACCACACAGCGCCAGTCGACATTCGAGAAAGTGTTGCTGTCTCGCCTGAGGTTTTGCAGGACTCACTTATCGATTTACGTAAATATTTACAGGGAAATAGCTCGGGACATAAACCAGAGGTAGCTATATTGTCTACATGTAATCGCATGGAAATTTATTGTGCAGCAAATGATGTTGAATATACCGAGAACCATTTGGAAGATCGGGCTTTTGAATGGTTGGCAGCTCAAAATAATGTCCAAAAAGATGAGTTACGTCCTTACATCTATTCAGCAAAAGAAAGCGATGCTGTAAAACACGCATTTAGAGTCGGAAGTGGTTTGGATTCAATGGTTCTGGGAGAAACACAAATCCTAGGGCAAATGAAAAAAGCTATAGAGAATGCTAATCAGGTTGGGACTTTGGGAGCTTACTTAAAGCCCTTATTTAATAAAACTTTTTCAGTGGCAAAAGTTGTTCGAGGCAACACCCAAATTGGAGCGCACTCCATATCAATAGCGGGCGCCTCTATTAAGTTGGTTGAGCGTATTTTTGGACAAGTCAGTGATTGCAATATTTTATTTATTGGCGCTGGGGAGATGATCGGGCTTTGCGCTAATCATTTTGCAGATAAAGCCCCAAAAAAGATTGCAATTTCAAATAGAACTGTTGATCGGGGTAGCGAGTTAATTAAAACTTTTTCCGATAAGAATTTAAGAACGGATGTATTCCCTTTAGTTGAGCTACCAAAGCAGTTACATGAATACGATGTTGTTGTTTCTTGTACTGCTAGTTCGCTTCCAATCATTGGCATGGGAATGATTAAAACAGCTCTTAAAGCTAGGCAATCACGCCCCATTGTTCTGATAGATTTAGCGGTACCAAGAGATTTTGAGCCGGAAATTAAGACTCTTAAAAATGCCTATCTTTACTCTATTGATGATCTCGGTGAAATAGTAAGCGCAGGAAAAGCAAATCGTTTGGATTCTATTGGCGATGCTGAAAAGATTATCGAAAGAGGTGTCGTAGAGTTTTATGAAACCTTAGAAAAAAGAGCCGTTGTACCAATTATTAAGTCAATTCAAAACGTAGGCGAGCAATATCAAAAGATTGAATTGGAAAAAGCAAGTAGAAGGATTGCTAACGGTGATGACCCTATGGTTGTCCTTTCACATATGGCGATAGCACTTGCTAATAAATTTATGCACGCACCAATTCATGCATTAAAGCAATCTTCCGATGCGAATCTGGAAGAATATAAACAAATTATTTCTAAAATATATTCTTCTAAATGAGTTGGTTATGCTAAAAATGACTAACCTACTCGAAACCATATCAAACCCAGAAGAATTACGGGCCTATGAAATTTCTAAGCTCCCTCAAATAGCGAGAGAGCTTAGAAATTTTATATTGAGCTCTGTTTCAAGTACGGGCGGTCATCTTTCTTCAAACCTGGGGACAGTAGAGCTCGCAATAGCACTTCATTATGTTTTTGATACCCCTTATGATCGCCTGATCTGGGATGTGGGTCATCAAAGCTATGCTCATAAAATACTCACTGGACGCAGGGAGGCGATGTCTGGTCTAAGACAGTTTGGTGGTATTTCAGGGTTTCCTAAACGCAGTGAGAGTGAATATGATGCGTTTGGAACAGCCCATTCATCTACAAGTATTTCAGCGGCCTTAGGAATGGCAGTGGCTGCCAAAACCAAAAATGAGAATCGCAATGTAGTGGCAATTATTGGCGATGGCGCAATGAGTGCAGGTATGGCTTTTGAGGCAATGAATAACGCTGGCGTGAATAAAAAAGTACCCCTAATTGTGATTCTGAACGATAACGAGATGTCAATTTCACCGGCGGTAGGAGCGCTCAACCGCTACTTAGTGAAATTGATCTCTGGTTCTATGTATGCGGCTACTAAAAGGGGTATCGATAAAGTACTCTCTGTAGCGCCACCCATCCGTGAATTTGCAAAAAGATTGGAAGGGCATGCAAAGGGAATGGTCGGCCCTGCAACGATTTTTGAGGAGTTTGGGTTTGACTATTACGGCCCAATAGATGGCCATAATTTAGAGGTGCTAATTTCAACTCTAGAAAACGTTAAAACGCTTGCTCAAACTGAGGGCCCTCAGTTTCTTCATATTATTACAAAAAAGGGTAAGGGATATTCATTAGCAGAGCTTGATCCTATTGCCTATCATGGCCCTAGCGCATTTGATCCGATAGTAGGCATTGAGGAAAAGCCCGTGTCTAAGAAGGCCTATACCCAGGTATTCGGAGAGTGGTTATGCGATATGGCTCAGGCAGATGAACGCTTGATTGCGATTACTCCTGCTATGCGTGAGGGCTCGGGACTGGTGGATTTTGAAAGGCGCTTTCCTGATCGATATTACGATGTAGGAATAGCAGAGCAACATGCGGTTACATTTGCGGCTGGAATTGCTTGCGAGGGGCTAAAGCCAGTAGTTGCGATTTATTCAACCTTCTTGCAGCGTGGCTACGATCAGCTGATACATGATGTGACCTTGCAAAATTTGCCAATCGTTTTTGCTATTGATCGAGCTGGTATGGTCGGTGCTGATGGGGCAACACATGCCGGTGTATTTGACATTGCTTTTCTACGCTGCTTACCAAATTTAGTGTTGATGACACCATCAAATGAGCAGGAATGCAGAGCAATGCTAACAACTGCTTTTAGGCATGATGGTCCTGCGGCTGTGCGCTATCCACGCGGTGCTGGAATCGGTCTGGAAACATCGGGGTCCCCATTAGAGCCATATCCAATAGGTAAAGGGCTCGTAGTGCGCTCAATGGATAGAGCTGCACTCCAAAAGAAAAAAATTGCTTTTGTTTGTTTTGGGCCATTGCTTTATAGCGCTCTTTCCGTAGCCCATGAAATCAATGCCACAGTTGTAGATATGCGCTTTGTGAAGCCTTTAGATGAAAAATTACTCTTAGACATCGCTGATAGTCACGATGGGTTAGTTTTTGTTGAAGATAGTGCTTCTAAGGGCGGTGCTGGTAGTGCTTGCTTAGAAGTACTGTCAGATAACAATATTCATATTCAAACTTTATTGCTAGGTCTGCCTGATGAGTATGTAGAGCATGGTGAGCTTAGTATGCTTTTAGCTAGGTATGGACTGTCTAAGGAAAAGATTAAGCAAAGAGTTTTAGAGCGTTTTGTTTAGGGTTTGATAAAGAGTGGAGTCAATCAAGATTGCCCCATTTCGTGATTTATGCACCGATTGCGGAGTATCTCGAACTACGCAGCCCAAACGTTGCGCAACTGCCTGTCAGTTTATTCAGCCTAATTACCCAAAATTTGAAACATTAGTTCACGGCAGAGAGCGTACTATAGATCAATCTGATGAGGTTTTTTTTGGACCTTATTTAGAGATGTTTAGGGCTAGATTAAGCGCTCCATTAAAAGGTGCTCAGTGGACCGGAATCATCACGAGACTTTGTGAGGTGTTACTAGAGCAGGGCGTTGTAGATGCCGTCATTACTATGCGCTCTGACGCTAATGACCGATGGAAGCCTGTTCCAATAATCGTAACAAGATCTCAGGATATGGCGCAATGCAGGGGAATGAAGATGGGTTATGCCCCAATCATTCAATATCTTGAGCAAGCAAAAGATCTTGGGTATAAAAAAGTAGCTATGGTGGGTATTCCATGTCAGGTCTATGCCGCTAGAGCTCTAGAACAAGAGTTTGGCTTTGAGAAATTATTTATTATTGGCTCCCCCTGTTCGGATAACACTACTACCGAGCATTTTCATCAGTTCTTGAGTCTGCTTTCTGAAAAGCCGGAAACGATTTCTTATCTAGAATTTAGGGCTGACTATCACGTTGAGATTCGTTTTGAAAATGGTCAAAAGCAAGAAATACCCTTTTTAAAGCTGCCTCTCTCTAATTTGCCAGCAGATTTTTTCCCTACAACCTGTAAGACCTGTGTTGACTATGTCAATTCACTTTCTGATATTACAGTTGGGTACATGGCGGGCACAGGTGAGCAGTGGGTGATTATTCGCAATGAAAAAGGAAAAGGTTTAGCAAGCTTACTTGCGGCGGAGCTCATTTTGGAGCCTTTATCTTCATCTGGCAATCGCTTAAGTCCTGTTAAGGGTTTTATGAAGAATGTGGAATTAGCTGCGGGTGGGCTGCCGCTTCAAAGAATGCCGAATTTTTTAAGAGGAATATTTGCTTGGGTAATGCCTAGGTTTGGACCTCGAGGCCTGGAGTTTGCAAAAGCAAGAATTGAGATGAAGGCAATTGAATCTGTTATTCATTTACGGAATACTGCACCGCACAAAATTAAAAATATGGTCCCTGACTACATATGGAAGCTAACGAAGAGCTACGGTTTAGAGCCTCAATATGATGAAACAAAGGGCTCTAGGGAAAGCACCTACAAATAAGTCTTTGTGATTTGATCTAAATCAATTTATAAAGTAATTATTCCAATAAAGAGGCTCTTAGGCAGCCACGGTATTTTTCAAAAAAACTCTTTTGAGACCGTGTCTTGATCAAGTGATGTTCATGAATTTATCCAAACTGGTGAGCATTGCGGGGTTTAAAAAGAAATCTACTCGTGACGATTTCAAGTTGGATCAACAACAAGCGACTAAGGCCTCTAATGACATGTGGGAGGATTGCTTAGTATCTAATACGCCTACAAAATCATCTCTCCAGCAAAATAAAAATACTCATCCAATAGAAAAAGCTTGTACAGAAGGTGAGTACCTGGAATCACTGGTTAAAACTATTGAAGGGAACATTCTTCCCCATCTTATTGAGCAGCACCTAGATTCATCTATTCCTGCGCAATTGCAGGCTAAGCAAATCATCGATCAAAAAGCTGTTGAGGATTTAACTAAATTGGTATTGCAAGAAGATGCGCGTATTTCTGTTGACTACGTAAAAGAAATGCATGCGTCTGGAACTGCTTTAGAAGATATTTACTTACTCCTGCTTACTCCAGTGGCTAGAAAATTAGGGGCAATGTGGGATGAAGATCAATCTAGCTTTACAGAGGTCACAATTGCACTCTGGCGAATCAAGCAACTAATGTATGACTTAAGCCCTGTTTTCCAGCAATATGCTGAGCAGGGTAAAACCGGCTCTAGCATTATGTTGGTTCCATTGCCTGGTTCACAACATAATTTAGGTCTCTTTATGGTCTCCGAGTTTTTTGCAAAAGCTGGATGGCGAATATGGGGTGAATTGGCTGCTACTGAAGAAGATATTGTTTCTATGGCTGCAAACGAATGGTTTGACATTGTCGGTTTATCAGCTAGTGTTCGAGAGCAATTTCCGCAGTTGAAAGAATTAATTAAGAGTATTAAAGCTAAGTCTAAAAATCCTAATGTAGGTGTCATCATCGGCAGCCCTGTATTTAATCAATTCCCTGAGCTGATAGAAGATCTTGGGGCAGATATGGTTGGCATGGATGCTGAGGATGCGCTTGAAAAAGCTACTTTTTATGTTGAGCGATTACGCTAAATTATTAATGTACATTTATGGCGGTTCAGTTAGAAAACGATTTATTCATCAGAGCCTGTTTTTGTCGCGAAACTGATAGAACGCCTGTTTGGCTGATGCGTCAGGCTGGTAGATATTTGCCCGAGTATCGAAAGACCAGATCTAAGGCGGGAAGTTTCCTAGATCTCGCTAAAAATCCGGATTTTGCCACCGAAGTAACGCTGCAGCCAATCGATCGTTTTGACTTGGACGCTGCAATTTTATTTTCGGACATCTTAACAATTCCCGATGCCATGGGATTGGAGTTATCGTTTGAAAATGGCGATGGGCCTCGGTTTGCCAAGCCCTTAAGTTCTGAGCATGAGGTGAAGCAATTGCGCAGCGCCGACATGGAGCAGTTGCAGTATGTATTTGATGCGGTTAGCTCAATAGCAAAGGCGCTAACTTCAAATGGTAAGCAGCAAGTACCTTTGATTGGATTTTCTGGAAGTCCTTGGACCTTAGCTTGCTACATGATTGAAGGTTCAGGCTCTCGCGACTTTTCCTTAGCCAAGAAGATGTTATATGAACGCCCCGATCTTTTGCAAAAAATCCTAGATATCAATATTCAATCGGTTAGTGAATATTTGTGCTTACAAATAGATGCAGGTGCACAGGCTGTAATGATCTTTGATACCTGGGGTGGTTTATTAACTTCAGAGGATTATTTGCAATATTCTCTTGGGCCGATGTCAAAGATTATTAAAGACATCCGCAGCAATCCAAAATACGATGCAGTACCTATCATCTTATTTACCAAAGGAGGGGGTATTTGGTTAAGCGATATTGCTAAATCAGGAGCAGATGTATTAGGCATAGACTGGACTATCAATTTGGCAAGGGCACGTGGGTTGATTAATCAAGTAAGTAGCCGGCATATAGCTATACAAGGGAATCTTGATCCATCCGTCCTTCTATCCAATCCAGAAGAGATTGAAAAAAGAGTTCAGAAATGCTTTGAAGATTTATCTACCGTCATTACGGTGGAGGGAAGTCCATTAGACGGGCATATATTTAATCTGGGCCATGGTATTAGCCAATTTACGCCGCCAGAAAACGTAGCAGCCCTAGTCTCCAAGGTCCGTCAATGTTCGGCCGATCTTAGGCTGGTCAAAGTTTAAGGGTATACATGTCAAGCCCGCATCGAATCGTCATAGTGGGTGGAGGCGCAGGCGGGCTTGAGTTAGCAACCAAGTTAGGCGATGACTCTGGATCTAATAAAACAAGTATTACTCTTGTTGATAAGAATAGAACGCATATTTGGAAACCAAAACTCCATGAGGTAGCTGCAGGCTCTATGGACCTTGCAGATCAAGAGTTAGACTATATTGCTCAAGCGCATTGGCACCATTTTAAATTTCGATTGGGCGAGCTAATCAGTATTGATCGAGAGCGAAAGCAAATCCAAATTGCTCCTGTTGTTGATGAAGCGGGTGAATTGGTAACTCCAATACAAACGATTCCATATGACACGCTGATTATTTCCATAGGAAGCTTGACAAACGATTTTGGAACGGAAGGCGTTGCACAATATGCACAAAGACTAGAATCACTAGCCGATGCTAAGCGCTTTCATTTGCGTTTAGTTAATGCCTGTTTGAGAGCACAAGCACAGTCCGAACCTTTGGCTCCTCATCAGCTCAAAGTTGCAATTATTGGTGCAGGAGCAACTGGAGTCGAGCTTGCTGCAGAGTTACATAGAACTACTAGGGCAATCATTTCTTTTGGAATGGATAGAGTGGATCCGGAAAAGGATCTAAAAGTGATATTGATCGAAGCAGCCCCTAAAATATTGCCAGCACTATCTGATCGGATCTCCACCGCTGCTCAAAAACTATTACTAGATCTTGGTGTTGAAGTCATAACCAACGCAAAGGTGCAAAAAGTACTGCCGGATAAGGTGTTGCTTTCAGATGGCGTTGAAATACCTGCTGAATTAATTGTCTGGGCAGCCGGAGTGAAGGCACCTGATTTTCTTAAGGGTATTGGCGGTCTAGAAACTAATCACGTCAATCAATTGTTAGTCTTGTCGTCATTGCAAACTACTCTGGACCAAAATATCTTTGCGATTGGAGATTGTGCGGCCTGCCCATGGCCCGAAGCAAATAATGGCAAGGGGGGTATTGTGCCACCACGCGCTCAAGCGGCGCACCAACAGGCAACGCATATTTACAAACAAGTTAATCGGATCATGAGGCAGGAGCCCCTGAAACCTTATGCGTATCGAGATTTTGGATCTCTGGTTTCTCTTGGTGAGTATAGCAGTGTCGGCAGCATGATGGGCGGTCTCATTGGTGGCAGCCTTATGGTGGAGGGGCTATTCGCTAAATGTATGTACATTAGCCTCTATAAGATGCACCAATTAGCACTTCATGGTTGGGTAAAAGTGGCTTTAGACACTCTGAGTCGATTAATTCATCGTAGGACCCACTCGATTGTTAAGTTGCATTAGTTTGGAGGATTTATGAATATCAATAAGTATTGCGCCATTTTTGAGGCACTAGGTTTTGAGATTAGATTAAAAATATTTAAGTTCATTATTCAATCCGGAAATGAGGGTGTTGCACCCAAACATATCATTAAGGAGTTTGATGTTGACTCAGGTACTTTAAGCTTTCATCTAAAAAAGCTAGAAAAGGTAAAGTTGATTGCAAAGAAAGCCACAGGAAAAAGAGCAAGTTATTGCGTCTCTCCTGCTATGCCAAAAGCAGTTATGCAGATATTTCTAGCAGAGCTTGCGAATGAGAGTGTCGGGCTCATGCCATTGGTCTAATTTGCCCTTGATCTTCAGCCAGATTGCCAATGAGTCCGTTAAAGTCCACTACTGTTATTGCATAATGGGGCTATATAAATAGGCTTAAATATGAATAACGTACTGTGTCTTAATTGCAGCATACAAGGTGATAGCAGCCAATCACGACAGTTGTCTAATAAACTGCTTGAGCGTATTAAAAAAACGTATTCCAGCGTGAAAATCGTGAGTCGCGATTTAGTAAGGGATCCACTACCCCATTTAAATGGCGCGCAATTTAATGCGTTCATTACGCCGCCTGAGCAGCGTACTAGTGAGCAAAAAGTACTTGCTAGTCAATCCGATGATCTAATCAAAGAAATTAGCGATGCAGATACGGTACGAGCCATGCACCGCAACCGATTAGAGCTAGAACAGCGACCTTGGGATCACCTGTTGCAAGCTCTGAGCAACCCATGGATCGTATAGCCCAACACCTAGGCAATATGGGTATCTAGTCTATTGCCTAGCAAATAACATTAAGGGCGCGATATCGCCTTTATCTGCGGCGCGCAGGGCTAGTAGGTAGTTTTGACGTGTAGTGCCCGGGGTGGCGATTGAAGTATTGCCGCCCCAAGAAAATCTTTTACCACCAAGGCTCACAATCAAAGCATCAGCCATCAAGCGCGCATGACGACCATTGCCATTTGGAAACGCATGAATCAACACTAGCTGATGATGAAAGCGCACAACAATCTCATCAATGTGCATCGCCTTGTTTTCAATTTGATAGGCAGTGTTATCTAAAAGATTCTTGAGGGCAACGGCAATCTGAGTCCAATCAATGCCGATACTCTTGGCGCTCTTCCTGAATGTGCCAGCCCATTGCCATGTTTGATTAAACATGCGGTTATGCAATTCACGTACCAATCCCTCATTCAAACCTTGAATGATCTTTTGACGCGCAATCCAATCTGCACCCTCGACAATATTCATCTCTTCCCAAGCGTTTAAATCAGCTTGGGTGCTAATGTGTTTGGGGATAAGACCAAGAGCTTCATCCGGATCAATCGGAGTAGCTCCTGGTGCGTATTCAAAATGCATCACCATAGATTCCTTCTAGGGCCATCCAGAATCTCTTTTGCGAGTAGTTGAAGTTGCTTTTCACTGGCAGACTTGTTTACAGACTGATCCTCAAGACTCATCGAATGAGAAATAGGGCGCAGTCTTTCACGCGCAACTAAAGTAGCGCGATCTTCCAAGATTTCCTCTAAAGATTTGCGTGGCACGAGGGTGTATTGCAACTCACAATCTAAGGCACTAGCCAATTTACGTAGGCTAGCTAAAGTGATCTTTTCATCGGCTTCAGCCTTTTCAAGCTTGGTAATACTGGCGGGCGTAACACCGAGTTTACGAGCCAATGCAGAGGCTGACATGCCCAAAGATTCGCGAATAGCCTTAACCCAGCCGCTAGCTGGACGGGTTGGAGGACGAACTTCCCTAAGCTTGGTAAGGGCCAAGTCAATTTGATGGAGTTGTAAGTTAGCAAATTTCTTGTTCATATTGATACCTATAGGTATTAATTAATATGTCTAATTGTAACCTATAGGTATAAATTAATACACTTAATTGATGCCCATAAGTATCAAATAGCTATAAAAAGGAGGGTTTTTCGCTTAAATAACAACGTCATTCCGTCAAGGGCACCCCAACGGGGTGGCTTGCGAACCCTTGATGGCCACGACCAAAGAAACGCTCTTTTATGCCCAATGTGGCGCAATGACACATTGGGCATAAAGACTAGTGCGAAGGGGTGATTGCTTACTGGTGGTATCTGTATTCCTGGGTCTTCCCGCCATAGCCGTAACTTGCAGCTCTGACATCTTGCACATAGATGTAACTCTCCTCATGCAAATTACCTAAGATACGGGCCAACCCCTCAAATGCCTCTTTGATGTATCTAGCCTTCTCATCCTTGGTATTGGTTTCATCGGTAATCTTGATATCAAAGTAAAAGCTATTCATGTTTTGATCGCTCAATAGCTTCCCGCCAACCATCCAGCATTCAGGATCTACATAGACAATCGCAATGGCAGTTACTTCTTTCTTCTTGCCCAGAATCCGGTTAGTCAGGTCTAACAGTAGTTCATGTATTGCTTTGGTGGTGGCAGCATTCTTTTGCCCGCTGACCTTTACGTTCAAGATTGGCATATTTTTCTCCTTGGTTGATTAAAAGTAATTAGCTATGCAACTATTACTTAAATAAAAAAGCTCACAAATCAATACTTACTTCAGGGCTGTTGTAATAGACCTCATTTGCGTTACGACTGATTCAAATTCATTGGTTCCAAGTAACTTCTTCATGCGTTTGGTAACTGTGCCACTAGCAGCATTGAGATCTACTTTGATCTTTACAGCGCTGGGGGTAGGGTGAATTTCCTGTTCTCGTCCATCTTTTTCAGAGGCAAGGCGTTTAATGAAGCCTTGCCTTCAAAGGAGTAGAGATCATCTGGGATCCGCAGTTTGATGAGTTAGATGCCATGGCTAATCGTACGGTGGAGTGGAGCAAGCGCTGCTATTTCCTCAACACGCGCTTTATGAAGTTGCGTGACGATGATTTAGATATCGTTGCCCCAATTCGTCCGCACGATACCTTAGCGATGTACGCCATGGTGAATCTACGCTGCGCCTTATCCATCTCACGTGCCAATGCCCATGCGGTATTGGCGATTCAATAAAGGAAGATCATATGACAAATAAAGAACTCATTCATAGCGACTTCCAAATTAAAGAGGTGGAGGCGGTAGTGCGCAGGGATGCATTCACGACTAACTGCGCCCCACTGCCAACACCAAAGAAAAGCCTAGGCGGTAGTGGGGCGGTGGACTTCCATATTCCAAGCATCAAGAAAAGAGCTAATGACATGCTTCCAATCATCACCTCTCTAGTACAAACCTTGGCCGTCAATGGCCTTGGCTTACTTGCGGGCGCAGTCCAAGCTAAAGGCAAGGAATTCATTGAAGGCAAGATTGGTGCGCGTATTCCGGAGAATCCCAGTCATGAGGATCTCATCAAACTCAAGCAACTAGAGATCGAACAAGAGCAACTCCTGTTGCAATACACACTCAAGCAAAAGGAACTAGAGATAGAGGAATCCAAACTTCTAGCGGAGATGAGTCGCGCATCCCAAGAGAATGCTACACACCGCTGGCAATTCGATATGGGTAGCGATTCCAAGTTATCAAAGAACATTAGACCAGGAACGCTCGTTTATATTCTGACTGCTTATCTTTTATTCGCACTTCTTTCAGCCATGGGTATAGATATTAATGAAGCCTATGTAAGGCTTCTTGGCGAATGGGGTCAACTAGTCATGCTGGCTTACTTTGGCGGAAGATCAGTCGAGAAGATCTTTGAGATGCGCATGCATGGGCCACGTCAAAAGGAAGCCCAAGAATGAGCGGTTTGGTTGCAGAGCAAGCAGCATTCTTAATCGATGTCAGTCGTCTCATTCAGTTTGCCGCAGCAGAAGGGTGGGTAGTCACAGGAGGGGAACTTTGGCGCTCCCCAGAGCAGCAGGAGATCTATTTCAAAAGTGGTAGATCAAAGACCATGAATAGCAATCATCTAAGGCGCTGCACTGTTGATCTGAACTTCTTTTGGAATGGAAGGCTAGTTTGGGATAAAGAACTCATTCGTACAGTGGGCGAATACTGGGAAAGCCTAGGATCGAAGAATAGATGGGGTGGAAATTTCAAGGGATTCGTGGATGTGCCGCACTTTGAGAGGGTAGTTTAGGATTTGATGAAGTGGCAGATACCGGCCAATAAGCGAAAGTTAGATAAGAGGTAGATTTTTACCAAAACTAGATTTAGTACTTTAACTGTGATGTCATTAAGTTAGTCTAAGGCCTCTCTTGTGACCCCACTTGAATAGTTTGTAAACGATCCCGCCAGTTAAAATATTGGCGGTATATATACACACTAATAACCATTCCCCAAACCATGCCGGTGAACATGCCGGCAAGCATTAGGCTAAAGTTGAGCGATATAACATCACTGCTTTGTAACGCCTGAGTGAAGATGACTGCACCTAAAGTCATTCCAAGCAACATCCAACCAGAACATAGAAGATTTTGAGTCAGCATTGAACATAGCTTCCTACATTGGGGTC
Organism: Polynucleobacter sp. MG-28-Ekke-A2; assembly: GCF_035012985.1. NCBI lineage: Bacteria > Pseudomonadati > Pseudomonadota > Betaproteobacteria > Burkholderiales > Burkholderiaceae > Polynucleobacter > Polynucleobacter sp. MG-28-Ekke-A2. Next base: position 56,315 of record NZ_JAYGQU010000011.1, read on the forward strand.
TTAAGTATCTCAGACTTGGAATGGCAGCCATTCCCCCTAATAACATGCCAATATACATATAGGGCATCAATAGCATATGGAACTTAAGGGAAGACAGTGCTGAGAGACTATGACTCGATGTGCAAATAGTAGCAATTGTGTAGATGGGTGTCACACGTGTATCGATAAATAAGCCAATTAGCATCCCCCCAAAACCCAGCGAGAGCATCACGCTTGGCGGAGAAAGGCCAAGACGTTGTGGCCTTAATTTGGATAGCGCCAGACACCCTAATGCTATGCCAATCAAAGAGAGCCACTGCAAGGACCAAATATTTTCTGCAGAATTAATGGTGATCAACATCAGAGTAATTCCCACGGCCACCACTAAGCCGAGAGCAACTAACAAGTTGATATTTTTATCTAGAAGAGTATTTTTCAAGATTGATCAAGTTTTTAATTAATATCTGATGGATTATGTTTCAAAAAATTAAACCTTGCTCTAGGTTTTATAAGGGTTATTAGTAATGAGAATTCGATTAACTTTAATGCTGCAATGCATTAAAAAACATAGAATTATTTTTTAGTTTATAAACATACTTGATTTAAAACCATTTTTATAAATAGACTTTAAACAGGAGACAAAATGATTCCTCCAGAGTTTGATTACCATGCACCCACTACTTTGAATGATGCGGTTGCATTACTTGCGCAGTTGGGTGACGATGCAAAAATTTTGGCTGGTGGACACAGTCTTCTGCCGATGATGAAGTTACGATTTGCCGAGCCAGCTCATTTAGTTGACCTTAATCGCATTCCACAGCTTAGGGGTATTCGTGAGGAGGCCGGTCTAATCAAGATAGGCGCAATGACGGTAGAGAATGCTATCTTGGATTCAGACCTTTTAAAAGAAAAGGCATCTTTATTGCCTAAGGCTGTCAAATGGATTGCCGATCCCCAGGTTCGTAACCGCGGAACTATCGGTGGTGATATTGCTCATGGTGATCCTGCTAATGATCATCCTGCAATAGCTATGGCTTTGGATGCGACATTCGTGCTTCATGGTCCAGAGGGTGAACGAAAAGTTAAAGCAGTAGACTTTTTCCAAGGTACCTACATGACTGATATGGCGGCCAATGAAATACTGACAGAAATTCAGTTTGCTCCCTTAGCCAAAAATACTGGTTGTGCGTATGTCAAACTAAAGCGCAAAACAGGTGATTGGGCTACGGCCGCAGCAGCTGTCGTACTTCAGATGAGTCAAGGTAAGGTTTCGATGGTTCGCATTGGTTTAACCAATGTTGCAGATACTGCTATTCGTGCAACCAAGGCTGAAGAATTATTGCTAGGGAAGGCGCTTACGGATGAAACATTAAGTCAAGTAGCAAGTGCTGTCCAAGCGGCTTGCAGTCCAGCCGAAGACCTTCGAGGCGATGCAGAATATAAGACTGCCATGGCTGGTGAAATGACCAAGCGTGCTTTGCTTGATGCTGCCTCACAAATTAGTTAACTCTAGACCCAATACGGAGCAATAGATCATGAGCAAAAAATTAGTTAGCATGACAATTAATGGCAAAAAGGTGGAAGAGGCTGTTGAGCCAAGACTGCTTTTAATTCATTTTTTACGCGAGAATCTGAATCTGACTGGTGCTCACATTGGATGTGAAACCAGTCACTGTGGCGCATGTACGGTTGATATTGATGGTAAATCCGTTAAATCTTGTACAGAGTTAGCCGTACAGTGTGAGGGTGCTGACATTTTGACGGTAGAAGGTTTGGCAAAAAATGGAATTCTTAGTGCAGTTCAGGAAGGCTTTCATCAAGAGCATGGATTGCAGTGTGGCTTTTGCACCCCTGGGATGTTAGTGCGCTCCTATCGACTATTGCAAGAAAATCCAAACCCGACTGAAGCAGAAATTCGTGCAGGTATTTCAGGCAACCTATGCCGTTGTACTGGTTACCAAAATATTGTTAAAGCGGTTCAATACGCAGCTAAAAAATTACAAGAAACTGCTACCGCATAAAACCACAATTACTTTCATATATACAAATTTTTGAAGCCCCTAAGGCTCAATAGGAGATTTAGATGAATGCACCATTAAAAGATCGCGAAGCAGCATTGATGGGTATGGGCGATTCTCGCCTTCGTAAAGAGGATGCTCGCTTTATACAAGGTAAAGGGAATTACGTTGATGATATTAAGCTTCCCAATATGGTTTACATGGATATTGTCCGCTCTCCCTTAGCACATGCTCGTATTAAGAAAATCAACAAAGAAGAGGCATTAAAAATCCCAGGTGTCATCGCAGTTCTTACTGCAGAAGATTTGAAGCCCTTGAAATTGCATTGGATGCCCACACTAGCTGGCGACGTAGCCGCAGTCTTGGCTGATGAAAAGGTCCACTTTCAAATGCAAGAGGTTGCTGTTGTATTGGCGGAAACTCGCTATGCTGCAGCTGATGGCAAAGAGGCTGTTCAAGTCGAATACGAAGAGCTTCCGGTAGTAATTAACCCGTTTGATGCTTTAAAGGATGATGCTCCAATTTTGCGTGAGGATTTGGTTGAAAAGATGGAGGGCGCTCATGGAATGCGTCATCACCCAAACGACATCTTTACATGGCAGGCCGGAGATGCAGCAGCAGCCGATGCTGCGTTCGCTAGTGCTGAAGTAGTTGTAAAAGAAGATTTACTTTACCCACGGGTTCATCCGTGCCCACTTGAAACATGTGGATGCGTGGCCTCTTTTGATCCAATTCGCGGTGATTTGACTACCTACATCACCAGTCAAGCCCCCCACGTGGTTCGAACTGTGGTGTCCATGCTTTCAGGCATCCCAGAATCAAAGGTGAGAATTATTTCACCTGATATTGGTGGTGGATTTGGCAATAAGGTCGGCATTTATCCAGGATATGTTTGCGCAATCGTCTCATCCATTGTCTTAGGCCGTCCAGTCAAATGGATCGAAGACCGTATTGAGAATCTCTCATCGACTGCTTTTGCGCGTGACTACCATATGACTGGTGAATTAGCAGCTACAGCAGACGGAAAAATTCAGGGGTTACGAGTTAACGTTCTTGCAGATCACGGCGCATTTGATGCCTGTGCCGATCCTACTAAGTTCCCTGCAGGTTTATTTCATATTTGTTCGGGATCATATGATATTCCAGCAGCACACTGTACCGTAAGGGGAGTCTATACAAATAAGGCTCCTGGAGGGGTGGCTTATCGTTGTTCATTCCGAGTCACAGAAGCGGTCTATTTAATCGAGCGCATGGTCGATGTTCTTGCTCAAAAATTGAATATGGATAAATCTGAAATTCGTAAAAAGAATTTCATCCGCAAAGAACAATTTCCGTATAAATCTGCATTTGGATTTGAATATGATTCCGGCGATTACCATACAGCGCTAGATCAAGTTTTAAATGCTGTGGATTACAAGGGCCTAAGAGCTGAGCAGGCTGCAAAACGTGCTGACCCTAATAGCAAAACGCTCATGGGTATTGGCTTAGTTACCTTTACTGAAATTGTGGGTGCTGGGCCAAGTAAAATCTGTGACATTCTTGGTATCGGTATGTTCGATTCTTGCGAAATTCGTGTTGACCCAACTGGCAGTGCTATCGCTAGAATGGGCACTATTTCTCAGGGTCAAGGGCACCAAACTACCTATGCTCAAATTATTGCAACAGAATTAGGAATTGCTTCTGATGTCATTAAAGTGGAAGAGGGGGATACTGATACAGCACCTTATGGTTTAGGTACTTACGGCTCACGCTCTACCCCAGTAGCTGGAGCTGCAATTGCCATGGCTGCTCGCAAAATTCATGCAAAGGCAAAAAAGATCGCAGCATCTTTGCTTGAGGTAAGCGAGAATGACTTGGAGTGGGAAGTCGATCGCTTTAAGGTCCGCGGTGATGATGACAAGTTCAAGACAATGAAAGATATTTCATGGGCCGCCTATCATCAGCCGCCTGATGGCTTAGAGCCAGGTTTAGAGGCTGTTCATTACTATGATCCGCCAAACTTTACTTTCCCATTCGGAATTTACTTGGCCGTAGTTGATATTGACCGTGCAACTGGAGAAACTAAGGTAAGACGTTTTTACGCCTTAGATGACTGCGGAACCCGTATCAATCCAATGATTATCGAAGGCCAAATTCACGGGGGTTTAACTGAAGGTTATGCCGTCGCAATGGGTCAACTTCTCTCATTTGATACGCAAGGAAACATTCAAGGTAATTCTTTGATGGATTACTTCTTACCAACCGCAGTTGAGACGCCGCATTGGGAAACTGACTTTACTGTTACGCCATCGCCACACCATCCGATTGGTGCTAAGGGTGTTGCAGAGTCACCTCACGTCGGCAGTATTCCAACATTCACATCAGCTGTAGTGGACGCTTTTGCGCATACTGGAGTAACTCACATCGATATGCCTCATACCTCTTACCGCATTTGGAAAGAGCTCAAAAAGCACGGACTAAACCTCAATTAATTAAAGTTAGGAATTTGGCAATGGAAGTAACTATTGATAAGCAGTACCCAATTCCTGCCAGCATTGAAAGTTGCTGGCAGGTTTTGTCGAATGTGACTGATTTGGCAACCTGTATGCCAGGCGCATCCATAACTGAAAAGTTAGATGACACACATTACAAAGGTAGTGTTAAGGTAAAAGTAGGGCCGGCTGCTGCAGCGTTTGCTGGAGACATTGAGGTTCAAGGTGTTGATGCTGCGTTAAAGCAAATGCGAATGCTTGGTAAAGGTGCTGATAGAGGGGGCTCATCAGCCTCGATGCAATTAACTGCTAGCTTAATTGCCCAACCAGATGGCTCTACGAATTTAGTTGGTAAAGCAGACGTGATTGTTAACGGCAAGTTTGCACAATTTGGCGGTCGTATGATGAACTCTGTATCCGATATGATCCTGCAGCAATTTGCTGATAATTTTTCCGTTAAAGCGCAGGCATTAGGTGGAATCCAAAATGTTTCTCAAAGCAGTGAGTCATCATCAGCCTCTTCGATAGATTCGGCTTCAAAATCTTCAGCTACTCCAAAAGCTCCCCATACTGAATTAAATGGATTGGCAATAGCTTGGATGCTAATTAAGAATTTCTTCAAAGGCTTAGTTGGTATAAAAAGCTAATGAATGTTCAGGAAATCTCAGCCCTTCTAACTAAGTCCTCCTATGTAGCTGATGATAGTTTGGCTGAGATGGTCTGGATGGGACTCACAATCGATCGACCTCTTCTTTTAGAGGGTGAGGCTGGTGTTGGAAAAACAGCTATTGCCCAAGCTTGCGCTACTGGTTTAAATAGACCTTTATTAAGATTGCAGTGCCATGAAAGTTTGGACTTAAATCAGGCGGTATATGAGTGGAACTATAGCCGTCAGCTTCTTGAGATTCGTCTAAGAGAGGCCGAAGGTGGCGATAAATCAAGTCTTCGAGACGACCTATTTAGCCAGGAATTCTTACTTCAACGCCCTTTAATGCAGGCTATCACCTCTTTATCACCTGCCGTTCTTTTGATTGATGAAATTGATCGTGCAGATGAAGCCTTTGAGGCCTACCTTCTTGAAGTATTAGGCGAATTTCAAATAACGGTTCCTGAGTTAGGCACAATTAAGGCAAAAAGCCATCCACTGGTAATCTTAACAAGCAACGGGACGCGTGACTTATCAGATGCTTTAAGGCGTCGTTGCCTTTATCACTATGTGGACTATCCGACGGTTCCCCGTGAATTAAATATTGTTAAAGCGCTTCTTCCAAATGCAAACTTAGAGCTTGTTCAGCAGGCAGTGCTATTTGTTCACCAGTTGCGTAAAGAAGATCTGGATAAAACACCGGGTATTGCTGAAACTTTAGATTGGATCAGAGTCCTGTGCGCTAAAGACTTAACAAAATTGCCAGAGGATCCAGCTGAGCTATTAAGCACGCTTTCTGCGCTTTTAAAAACACGTAGTGATCAGTGGCAAATATCTGATCAAACACTCAATAAGCTTATGGGCTCAAATAAGAGGGTCGGCATCGATGCTGGAGTGGTAGCGTCTCGTAACTGATAAAAGCTGGCCTAAATCCTAATGCTTAGTTCACCAATGCCCACCCATGAGATTCGTCAATTTGTTGCTTATCTTCGAGACAATGGATTTGTCATTGGTTTGTCTGAATTTAAAGCAATGATCAGCACTGTTCAACTAGCCGGAATCCAAGATTCCAAACGTATTGAGAAATGTTGGCGAGGTCTTGCCGCTTCGACGCATCAACAATGGGAGCAATTTCCAAGTCTCTTCGAATCATTTTGGTTTCCAAAAAAGATGAAGGGCAGTACCAAGTCAACCGGTCAAAAGAAGAAGGGTAAATCACTTCCTGAGCTGATTCAGGAAATTAAAGGGGATTCTAAGTCTTCTAAGCCTGGTAATGGTGGCCGAACTGTTGGTTTAGGTTCCGCAGAAAATGAGATGAATTCAAGTGCCGAAGACAAAGGTCAAGGCGGCGCTAGCAGAGTGGAGCCTTTAGCAGAAAAACCATTGGGTGACTGGTTGCCACAGGATAGTCAGCAACTTGATGCTTTAATTGCACCATTACAGGCACGATTAAAGCGCAAGCTTTTACGACATTATCGACAAAATCCACAAGCTCGTCGTCTCGATTTGCGAGAGTCAATTCGTAAGGCATCCAGTACTGCAGGAGAGCTTATTTGCTTGAGAATGAAAGAACGTAAAACAATTCCACCAAAGATATTTATCTTGGTTGATGTTAGTAAGTCAATGGAATCTCATGCACAATTCTTTTTAAGAATGGCCAGATCTTTTTGTCAAGTTTTGAACGCAAGAGTTTTTGTATTTCATACAAGTCTGATAGAGGTTAGCGCTCTTATGAAACGTGATAGTGGCCGCGTTCAAGAAAAAATCAATGCAGTAGCGTTTGGCTTTGGTGGTGGCACTAGGATCGCGACAAACCTGCAATCATTTGTTCAGCAAAGTAAATTAGGCCCATCTGGAAATCGAATTAAGGGTATTGGCAAGCGGGATATTGTTTACGTATTAAGCGATGGTTACGATACCGATCCCCCCCAGAAAACACTTGAGGCTATTTCAGCCATTCGTAAAAAAGGGGCTGAGTTGTTTTGGCTACATCCAACTATCGGACAGCCTCAATCAGAAGCAATTCAAATGAGTAAAGAAGCAATTTCTGGCTTTATGGCAGTAAGCCACTTAAATAGCTTAAATGGGCTTGTCGATTTAACTTTAAAGCATAAAAATCAACCTACGCGAACTAAGATGGAAATGGAGTTGTAATGGGCTGCATTATGAAGCAAGGCGGTGGACTGTATAGCCGTGTAAGGGTGGGGGCAATTCTCTTGGCTGCAGGAGAAGGCAGTCGAATGGGTGGCGTTCCAAAAGCATTGATTGAGCTCCAAGGCATCCCATTAATTAATCGCCAATTGATCGCTTTGAGTGGCGCGGGAGTGGATGAAGTTGTTGTTGTGACTGGTTATCACCATAATTTAGTTGAGCCCTTGGTGGAGCAGTTCCCAGTTCGCATCGCTCGCAATTTAAATCCGGAACAAGGGCAGGCCTCTTCTGTTCGCCTAGGGTTAGAAGCCTTGGGTACTAATTTTGACGCGGTCATTATGGCTTTATGTGACCAGCCCCTTATTAATGCAGTTGATATCGCCCAGTTAATAGCTGCCTTTAAAAAGCGTAAATCTGGTGAAATTATTTTACCTATGGTTGATGACAATCGAGGTAATCCTATAGTGATCGGTAGGATTGCATTAGGTCAAATACTAGAATCTGGTACCAATATGGTTTGCCGAAAATTTATGGATCAACATCCAGAAATGGTGGAATTATTCCATTCCGATAACGAGCATTTCATTATGGACGTTGATTCCCCTGAGGACTTGGAAAAATTTGAAGAAAAAACAGGATGGCATCTGAAGATTCCCAACTTGTCCGATAAGGCGAAGCAAAACATGTTAAATGCTGAACCTGCTTATATGGCGTTACAAAGGTTAGTTTGTAAATGATAGGAACTCATTGGTCTGTGCCCATAGCAAGTCATATCTATGATGATGCTACCGAGGTTAACTCTGTCTTATCACGAGTTTTTCAGGCGATGAGAGCTGCTGATTCTTTGCTGGAAGAAAAATCTGAACAGAGTTTTACTAAACGTTTTTATGCAAGTGATGATCAATTACTAAGACGTATCGATCTTCCAGAATTTACCAAATTAGTACAATTTTTTGCTGATTCAATCCAAAAAACAGTTAGTGCTGTAAACGCAGGAGTTTGGCCACCCGGAAAAATGTCATTGCAATTGGAGATTATGGGATGTTGGTTCCAGATCCAAAATGGAATGGCATTTCATGATGTTCATACTCATGGAAATTGTTCTTGGTCAGGGGTGTATTACGTTCAAGTTGATGACACTATTAGCAGGGTAAATCATGCGGATATGGGTGAGGTGAACGGAGTAACTAGGTTTTACGGCCCCTATAGTCAATGGCAAGCTGGTGCTCACATGGATATCGGAAACGCATATCTACAGAAGAATAGCCTAGATATCTATCCTGAGGAGGGTAAGTTGATCTTATTTCCTTCCTTTCTTCCGCATATGGCAATGCCTTATATAGGTGAGAAGGACCGAATTATTATTTCATTTAATGTCCAAATTCACTCTGCTCAAGGTGATCAGATTTATGGTTTTGATTCTAAATAAGCTCGGATAGACTGCATATTACTTATATGGAAAATGTTGACCTAATTGTTTTACGTACCTTACTGGGCTGGAGAAAAGATGGCAGGAAGGCTTTACTAGCCACCGTAGTGCGTACCTGGGGATCATCGCCACGTCCCATTGGCTCGATCATGGCACTTTGTGAGGATGGTAGCGTTGTAGGTAGCATCTCTGGAGGCTGTATTGAGGATGATCTTATTCGAACCTATAGCAGTAAGGCCGAATTTCCATCTGGATCCCCTGAGTTTTTAAAATATGGCGTGACAGCCGATGAGGCCCACCGTTTCGGCCTTCCTTGTGGGGGTACCTTAGAGGTATTGCTTGAATTTAATGTTGATGTGAGTCTTTTGGAGGAGCTCGTAGTGCAGTTATCGCTGGGACATTTAATGCAGCGAATAACTCAGTTAAAAGATGGAAGGGTAAATCTCATTAAGGTCAAAGCCCCATCAGAATTAGAGTTGAAGAATGGGGTGTTAATCAATACATTTGGTCCCGAATATCGAATGTTGATTATAGGAGCGGGTCAGCTTTCTGAGTATCTGGCAACAATGGCTTTGTTTAATGGTTTTAATGTCACCGTATGTGATCCACGCGAAGAATACCGCGGTAGCTGGAAGGTTGCTGGCGTTACTTTGACTTCTGAAATGCCGGACGATGTTGTTATTGAAATGAAATTAGATAGTCGTAGTTGTGTGGTGGCATTAACACACGACCCCAAATTAGATGATCTTGCTTTGCTAGATGCTCTAGGAACAGATGCCTTTTATATTGGCGCTATAGGCTCTCGAAGAAATAGTGAAGCTCGTCATCAACGCTTAATTGAGTATTTTGGATATACCGAGGAATCTATTAAGTCACTGAGAGGCCCCATCGGTATTTATATTGGCAGTAAAACACCTTCCGAAATAGCTGTCAGTGTTATGGCAGAAATTTTGGCAGTAAAAAATGGCGTTCAACTACCTAGAGATATGCAAGTGGGAGTTGCCAAAAAAGACCTAGCAGTTGTCCATAATAATCCAGGCGGAACTGTTTGTGGAATTTAGATATCAAGCAGTGGCAGTTAACCAGTAGCAGTGTGAGGTGGTTTTATCGACTTATTTTTCTTACTATAAATAAATGAATGGAGACTAATCATGAAAATTAGACTTGTTGTTCTGGCGTTAACGTTAGCAGCATTAACCCCAATTCATTCTTAAGCACAGACCATGGAAACTGATAATCCATGGATGGTAGGATGATAGAAGTGATTCACTAATGACTGCTTTGGGTCGAGGCTGTGTAAAAACTCAAAACACTTCCATTAATTTCGATTTAGAGCGTGTACACGGGTTTAGGTTTCTCAATAAAGCGCCCTGAGGGGCTCAAGCATCCTGTTTCGGTAAATATTGGTTTTTTA
>NZ_JAYGQU010000012.1:0-58002 GCF_035012985.1 Polynucleobacter sp. MG-28-Ekke-A2
TCGGCTTGCTTGAGGATGCCCATGATTTGGCTATCGGTAAAACGGGAGGTTTTCATAGAATTTCCTTTAAATCAAACAACTTAGAAATTCTACTTTTAAGTCAGGTTAAGGGGTGGGGGGATTACCCGACGACCAATGTTGTTATCCAATGCTCTACTCATATTTGCAATTTCATCTAATGCTATCTGCTTAAATATTTTTGTTGTGATTGCCAAGCCAGCATCTGTTTTTATTTTTACAGTTTCATATATTGCAATCGCATTTATCTTTGCTTGCTCTATGTCAGTAGTATTTGTTGTCGTGCTATGCCACTTGTTGTTTGCCAACTTAAATCGCACTTGCCACTGCACCGACTGCGGACGCTTATACAGCAAGGCTTTGCCGTCCATCAGCTTTACTTGTTTAATAGTGTTTGCGTCAAACTGTGTTGTGAATAGTTGCTGTAGCGAGGACATACACGCAAGTATGTTTTCAAATGCCTACTTGGACGACGATTAGTTTTTTATCGTCGCAAAAATCCCACGCAATACTCTGCGAACAAAATTTAGTGTGTGATTTTTTTATTGTGTGCCGCAGATTTTTCTGCGAATTGAACGGCGCTGTGAAGAGAAGCTTTTGACTAATGTTTACAACTGTCAAACATCGAAAAATATTTTTTTCAATCCTCTGCTCTACCGACTGAGCTACCAGGCCAAGACTTGGAATTATAACGAATTGGGTTGGATCATCCTCAAATTTGCTTAGTACCCCGTGATTTCTAGGTTTTGTGGTACTTGCCCTTATTAGGCGGTCACCTAGCTCTCGCCCTTATTGCGTGAGGTATCTATTCCCAAGGCCTTCAGTTTGCGGTACAAATGGGTTCGCTCTAGACCTGTGTACTCTGAAATCTTGGTCATACTGCCGCCCATGATTTGCATTTGATGTTCAAAATACGCCTTCTCAAACAAATCTCTTGCCTCCCTCAAAGGAAGATCAAAGTACGTTTTTGCAATTCCACTGATGTATTCACCCTCAGTAGGTGGGGCAACCAACTCGGTTGTTGTTTGCTTTGGTGCGATAACGGAGCTAGCACTCGACTGAACGGCTCTAACCTGTTCTGGCTCTACATATTTAGGAGAGCTCTCCAGGGCTTTACTAACCGTCTTTAAAAGCTTTTGTAGAGCAATCGGTTTTTCTAAAAAATTGAGTGCGCCAATACGCGTGGCCTCAACTGCAGTGTCAATCGTTGCGTGCCCAGACATCATTACTACTGGCATCGTGAGCTGGCCAGTATTGGACCACTCCTTTAATAAGGTAATACCATCGGTATCGGGCATCCAAATATCTAATAAGACTAAATCGGGGCGCATTTGTTCGCGAATAGTGCGTGCCTGTACAGCGCTTTCTGCAGCGTACACAGTATGGCCTTCATCCGTGAGAATCTCATTGAGAAGCTCACGAATTCCCATCTCGTCATCAACAACCAAAATACTAGCCATGCTTATGCTGCCTCTTTTGCTAGATTCATAAACAATATTGACACTTTCGCACCAACCACTTCTTCACCCTGCATACGGTTCCGAATTTCAATTTTGGCCGAGTGATCATCAATAATTTTCTTAACTACTGCCAAACCCAGACCTGTGCCTTTGCTCTTTGTTGTTACGTAAGGCTCAAAGGCTCTTGCCAATATCTTAGCTGGAAATCCAACCCCACTATCACTTATTGTTAATCGCACAGCATTTTGAGCTACGCCATTGTGTTCGCCATAAGGGACTAATTCTGTCTTAACCTCTACCGGACTATTGGGGCGAGGCCCCTCAAGAGTGGCATCTTGAGCATTTTGTAGCAAGTTATGGATTACCTGTCTTAGTTGTGTGGGATCCCCCATGATCTCTGGGCAATGAGGATCTAACTGAGTGCGCAATGGACTGCCCTCGTATAGACCCAAAATTTCTGAGGTGAGCGTGTTGATGGAAACAGGCTTGAGTTGTGGAGTTGGCGTCTTCGCAAAATCCCTAAAGTCATTCACCATTTCTTTCATGGCTTGTACCTGACCAATGATGGTTTCGGTGCTGCGATTAATCATTTCCTCTTGCTCTGGGCTCAGCTTACCCGCAAGCTTATGCTGCAATCTTTCCGCAGAGAGCTGAATGGGCGTTAGAGGGTTTTTAATTTCATGAGCAAGACGTCTAGCAACTTCACTCCAAGCGATAGATCTTTGTGCGCTCACCACATCAGTAATGTCATCAAAAACAACCATACGTAAATCGCCAGTCAGCTCTGTACCGCGCACAAACAGAGTTACCCCCAATTCATTTTCAAATTCATTTGTAGTGTGTAGTTGAATTTGTTTTTGCCACACCGGCGCATTAGTCGGCGCGGTTTTTTGTTCTACATCTCCCTCGCCCAGGACTGCGAGCTTCATAGTAGAAAAGCCTTCTTTGATGGCCCCCTCAAACTCCAATAGAGCTGGTCTGCTGCCGAGGGGCTTTCCATCGAGTAGGGTAAGGTCTTGACCAAAAATACGATCTGCGCCCGCATTGCTAGAAACAACGTTGTAGTTTTTATCAAAAATGCATACTCCTGCCGTGAGGCTTCCCAATACGCGCTCTAAGAATGCTTTGGATTCTTGCAAAGAAGTTCGGGTGTCGGCCAACTGCCTAGTCATGACATTAAATTGCCGTGTAAGCATGCCAAGTTCATCGCCAGTATCGAGCTCTGGCTTGGGAGATAAATCTCCCTGTGCAACTGCCTGGGTGCCTCTCAGAAGCATTAGAAGGGGGCGTGCAAGCTGCCTACCCAACATCAAAGCCAAAGTAATGGCCACAAATACTGCAAAGAAAAGGGTAAGGGTTAAGGTTCCCACAAACATCTTGCGAAGGCCGGTACGCCCCAACGCTTTTTCTTGATATTCACTGTATGCAGACTCCACAGCAAAAATGTTTTTTGCCAACGGGGTAGGTATATAGCGCACTAGTTGTAAAAAATATTTGTCTTCGATCTCTTTGCCAGATTCTAATTTGTTGTGAATCAATTTTTTTCTTATAACGGGAACAATTGCCCTGACTCGATAACCGCGTTGGCCACCTTCTACTTCAATTTGGTCTAAAAAGGTCACTCCTTTCTTGCTAAATGCTTCTGCAATCACATCGGCGCTGGGCGCAGGAAAGTATTTTTTAGGCTTTAGCTCGCTAGTGAAAATCAAATTGCGCTTCATATTGAAGAGACTAACCTCTTGAATGCCAAATTGATTGCGAATTTTCATTACTGATGCAGCTACCTGCTCAGTAGTTGTGCCCGATGGAACTTGGACAATCTGCTCGGCGATGAAATTACCCTCGCCCAAAATTTCTTCTTGGGCCACTCGCAAAGTAACGCGCCCCAACTCTAAGCCCGAGTTCAGGGCTGTCTCCACTTTGACGTCAAACCAAGTCTCAATACTACGCGACACAAACTGTAATGAAACGCCATACAAAATTAAGCCCGGAACAATTCCGACTAAAGCAAAAATCATTGCTAACTTTGCAATCAAGCGCGTGCCAAAGTGCCCGCGATACCATCGCACGGCGATAACAGCCACCAAAATCAAAATAACCAGAGTTAAGCAAACCCCAATCACTACATTCGCGGCATAGAGCCAAATGAAGTAATTATCAAAAAATTCTGTATTGGATGAGGCAATCGCCAATAAAACTAAAAGTAATAAAGCAAAGGCGCCAATCACGCCTATCGTGATTGGAATTATTTTTTTACTCCAAGCCTTGGATGTAAAAAAGCCCGGGTCTAGCATGGCTGCTATCGATCTCATCGCTTAATTAAATTAGGGCCATTAGGAGAAAATAGGAAGCGATACCAATCGCTTGATACATTCCATTCGCGGTTATTGAGTGCGTTTACTTGAAATGGTTTTGGTAGCTTACTGAGATCTAAGCTCATTCGCATGCTGGCCGTATACGATTTACTGGAATCTAGTTGAGTGCCGTCAATGACTCGCCACCCACCAATACTCCCCACCGCCTGCAATGCCTCAGACATAGTTTTGGCAGAAAAGGTAAAGCCCTCTGAAGCAATTCGGTACTGCTGTGTCAATGGCTGATAAGAAAGCCGCGTCTGCCTTTGCACAAGCACAGACTTTTCATCAAACCAATACCAACGCGATCGCATTAAATCAAACTCCGTTTGGAAATAGAGGACGACGCCTTTTTGTACTGCGTCTTCCAGTCCGGGAGATAGCTCGATCTGAAAAGCTGCATTGAGAAGCCAGTCGTTATCCACCTTCTCCAACTCAAAGGATTTGATCTTGATTCCTTCGGCGCTAACGGTGGTTGAAAAAATACCCAACACCATCAAGAACAAAAAGAGGAATTGTTTAATTCTTCGGCTCATGGCCCATTTTTCTTAAACAAAGCATAGTAAAAACCGTCGTTTAGCTCACCAGGCAAAATCTGGCCCGGAGCGGCTAATCGTACCGCATTGGAGTGCTGCTCAGCAAACCAAAAAGCCTGCTCCTCGCCCTCCTCTGGAAATATTGAGCAAGTGACGTACAAAAGGGTGCCCTCCACTTGGAGCATCTTCCACGCCTGATTCAAAATGGCTCGCTGCCTTTCTTGCAGAGCCCGGATATCTGCTTCGCGCCTTAAAAATGGAATATCAGGATGTCGCGACACTATTCCAGAAGCTGAGCAGGGAGCATCAAGCAGAATCTTGTCAAAAAGAATGCCATCCCACCAAGCCGCTTTGGAGGCGTCGCCGCGTAAGACGTGCACTTTGTCGGAATGCAAGCGAAGGCGATCTAAATTACCGCCAATCTTTCCAATGCGCTCGCCGTCCAGCTCTAAAGCCCGCATTGAACAATCTGCAAGCTCCAATAGATGCGCCGTTTTTCCACCGGGAGCCGCACAGGCATCCAACACTAACTCTCCCACCTGCGGATTTAATAAGATCGCAGCCAGCTGTGCACCCGCATCTTGCACAGACACAGCACCAGTATAAAAACCAGGTAGGTCGGAGACGGGAACCGCCTGAGGCAACAAGAGAGCGGAAGGCAATTGAACGCCAGCCAACTCATCTATTGGTTTTGATGATATTCCGGCCTCGGATAATAAGGATTGATATTGCTCACGCGTATATTGCTTTTGATTTACACGCAGAATTAATGGTGCACGCTTGGCTTGTTGAAACAAAATGGATTGCCATGCTTTGGAGTAATTGCGCTTGAGGTTTGCTCGCCACCACGCAGGCACATACATTGGAATTGGATCTGGCGGAAAATGCTTCTCGCCCTCTGGCGGTTGCACTACGAGGCTTACCTTACGCAGGACCGCATTCACTAAACCTTTGGCATACATGGTTTCGTCATATTCGCCACAGGATTTCACTGCCTGATCCACAATCGTATGAGCTGGATAGCCCTTGCTCTCGGCTGGATCTTGCAAAAATAAGGCAATCGCAACGCTGAGCAAATGATCCACTTCAGGAGGCGGAGTCTTTGGAATAAATTGCTTAATGAATTCATGGGAGCGCACCCATTTACGGAGCGCATCAAAACTCAGGCTCTGCACGATCGGGCGCTCATGGGCCTCTAGCTGATCCAGAACCTCTGTAAGCGATCTTCCGCTCATCACCTCGCTTACCGCTTGTGCGGCAATCGTGATTGCTTCAGAGAGCGGGAGACTGCGTGGTGTTTTTTGATCAGTCAAATTAATTTGCTCCGGGATATACCCCGTTTTTAGCCATGCTCATTAAGCGTGCCACCCGCTCTTCAGTGGGTGGATGGGTTGAAAATAGTTGCCCAAGGCCCCCGGCACTCAAGGGATTGAGAATCATCATCTGCGCTGTTTCAGGATGTTGTTCAACCGCTTGAAACGGGATGCCTTGTGCGTAGTTGTGAATTTTTTCTAATGCCTGTGCTAGCGCCTCAGGATCAGCGCTTATTTCTGCACCACCGCGATCTGCCTCGTATTCTCTTGCGCGAGAAATGCTCATTTGAATTAGGCTTGCTGCAATCGGGGCCAAAATTGCCACCATCAAGCTAGCTATCGGATTGTTTGGTCTACCCTCAGAATCTCGCCCACCAAAGAACATGGCAAAGTTGGCCAATGCTGAAATGGCTCCCGCCATAGTGGCGGCGATAGTCGAAATCAAAATATCACGATGGCGAACGTGGGCAAGCTCATGTGCCATCACGCCGCGCAGTTCGCGATTCGAGAGAATTTTCAGAATGCCTGTTGTTGCGGCAACCGATGCATTGTCTGGATTGCGTCCTGTTGCGAAAGCATTAGGAGCATCTTCATTAATTAAAAATACTTTAGGCATCGGCAAGCCAGCCTTCTCCGACAACTCTTTAACGAGTCCGTAAAACTGGGGGGCAGATCTTTCATCAACCTGCTGTGCATTAGTCATCTTCAACACCATGGTGTCGGAAAACCAATAACTGAAAAAATTCATTCCAATGGCCAGTACTAGGGCCATCAACATGCCCTGTTCACCACCCAACATACCGCCAACCACAATAAAGAGTGCAGTAATTGCTGCCATCAAAACAGCAGTCTTTGCAAAATTAAACATTTCTACTCCTTTGTTTTAAAGCGCAACAATTTTTCACCAACACCAATCGGCTGCAAGCACGTTTTGGCATCTATTTTTTTACCGCCCGGTTTTTGCATCTCTAAGACCTCAAGCACCCCTTCACCACACTGTATATATGCGCCCTTATTACCAAACCCAAGGACCTCGCCTACAGTACCGGTGGCGATGACAGCCTTAGGGTCTGCAAGCCTTGAATCCCAAAACTTCACAGCCAGTCCATTGAGATTGCTGCTTGCCCCCGGGAAGGGATTAAAGGCCCGAATACGTTGGTCGATTTCTTTGGCGCTGAGGGTCCAATCGATCTCCGCCTCACTCTTCAATATTTTTTCGGCGTAAGTAATGCCGTCTTTTTCTTGGGGTGCTCGAGATAAATCTTTGTCTTGCTCTAAAGCATTTAAAACATCTACTATCGATTTTGAGCCAAGCCCTGCTAAGCAATCATGCAAGCTTGCGCTCGTTTCATCACGAGCGATTTCAAGTTCCGCTACTAAAACAGTGTCTCCGGTATCCAAGCCAGCATCCATTTGCATAATGCAAACCCCCGTTTTGGCATCGCCAGATTCAATTGCTCGCTGAATTGGCGCCGCACCACGCCAACGGGGCAATAGAGAAGCGTGAATATTAAAGCTGCCGTGTCTTCCTGCTCTCTCGCTAACATCCAAGATCTCTTGGGGCAAGATCAAACCATAGGCCACCACCACCATGGCGTCAAAGTCAATAGAGGATAAGCGCTCATTGGCCGCCACCGCTTGCGCCTGCTTTTGCGGATCGGAACTAGTGAGCCGCAATGTCTCTGGTTGGAGCACAGGAATATTTTTCTGCAAAGCAAACTCTTTAACTGGACTTGCCTGAAGGTGCATGCCTCTGCCGGCACGACGATCGGGCTGGGTTAAAGCCAACACAATTTCATGACCAGCATCGTAAATTGCGCGCATCGCTTGCGCAGCAAACTCAGGAGTTCCAGCAAAGACGATTTTCATTCGGGCGCTTAGCGCTGACCTACTAATTCTTTTGCGCGCTTCTTCATTTTTTGTGAAATACGAGTTCTTTTGAGTATGGATAAATACTCCACAAATACTTTGCCCTGCAAATGGTCTAACTCGTGCTGCAAACAAACTGCCAATAAACCATCGGCCTCTATTTCAAATTCTTTACCCTCAACATCTAGTGCCTTCACTCGAATCTCGGATGGCCTCTCGACTTCGTCATAAAACTCTGGAACAGATAAACAACCTTCGCGCCAAGATTTTGTTTCAGAGCTTGCCCAAACAATTTCTGGGTTGATAAAAACCATCAGTTCATTTTGTTCATCAGACACGTCAATCACCACAATGCGCTCATGAATATCCACCTGAGTCGCTGCCAAGCCAACACCGGGAGCTTCATACATAGTGTCTGCCATATCGGCGACAATTTTTTTAATACGAGCGTCCACTTGCTCCACTGGTTTAGCAACCTTGTGCAAGCGCGGGTCTGGGTAACAAAGGACGGGTAACAAAGCCATATAAGAATTATCCAACAGAGCTATCAGTCTGTCCTGATTGCCGCAATTCCCCCAAAGAACAAAATTGATTTATGCAAACTTCGCCGACGCCCAATTCCATTCTCCAAATCAACCGCCAGAGCCCCCATTACCCAAATCGCCTCCATGATTTATATGATCCCCCAGGCTCTCTTTATATATATGGGGACATTCATCTTCTGAAGAGACCTATGATTGCGATCGTAGGCTCAAGAAACGCCAGCCCTGAAGGTTTAAAAAATGCATGCCTGTTTGCCCAAGCGCTATCGAAAGCGGGCGCCTTGATCGTTTCTGGCCTAGCAAAGGGGGTTGACAGTGCTGCCCATAGGTCTGCCATTGGGCTTGGGCCCAATCACTGCACTGCGGCAATATTAGGAACCGGCATAGATGTCGTCTACCCTCGGCAAAATATCGAACTATCTCGGGCCATCAGCCAGCAGGGAGTATTGGTGTCTGAGCTCCCTCTGGGGTCAGGGCCTAAGGCATGGCACTTTCCTAGAAGAAATCGCATCATTGCCGCTTTAGCGCTTGGCGTCGTTGTAATAGAGGCGGCTGAAAAGTCGGGCTCCCTTATCACTGCTCGCCTGGCCGCAGACCTTGGAAGAGAGGTTTTTGCCCTTCCTGGGCCCATCCACAGCGCAAATTCTGCCGGCTGCCATCTACTTATTCAGCAAGGTGCAAAACTAACCTTTAGGCCGGATGATGTTCTTGAAGAGCTTTGTTTTTAAGCAAAAACGCTATTTAAACAGCCAGAAAAGGGTTTTTATCTGAAAACCGGGGGTATCAACCCGCCCAAAACTGGCCAAAAATAGCGGTTTTTGGACTTTTCCCAATTTATCGGTTAATAATAAAAAAGGGTATGCAATTGGCCAAGTCCGATTTTGGTTTAAATTGGCCATCCGTTTTACCCAAAAAAACATCATTTCTAGCTCAAATTTAGGCATAACGCGTGGCAACTAAAGCAACTACCAAAAAAAGCAGCCCAAAGGCTAGCGCTGGAGATCACCCTAAGGCGCTCATCATTGCAGAGAAGCCTTCTGTTGCCAATGACATTGCTAAGGCCTTAGGTGGCTTTACAAAGTATGAAGATTATTTTGAGAGCGATGAATTCCTAATTTCTTCCGCGGTTGGCCATTTATTAGAAATTGCTGCCCCCGAAGAATTTGACGTAAAACGTGGCAAATGGTCATTTGCCAACTTGCCGGTGGTGCCGCCATATTTTGATTTACGTCCGATTGCAAAAACGGAGTCGCGCCTCAAGGTTTTACAAAAGCTCATTAAGCGCAAAGATGTTACTGCGCTCATTAATGCTTGTGACGCGGGACGTGAGGGGGAATTAATTTTCCGCTTAATTGCGCAACACGCAAAGGCGTCGCAATCTATTCAGCGCTTATGGTTGCAATCGATGACTCCAGCCGCCATTCGCGAAGGTTTTACCAATTTACGCAGCGATGAAGATATGAAGCCTCTTGCTGATGCGGCTCGTTGTCGCTCAGAGGCTGACTGGTTGGTCGGCATCAATGGCACGCGCGCAATGACAGCTTTTAATAGCAAGAGCGGTGGCTTCTTCTTAACGACTGTAGGTCGCGTACAGACTCCAACACTTTCTATTGTGGTGGAGCGCGAAGAGCTCATTCGCAAGTTCATCTCCAAAGATTATTGGGAAGTAAAGGCTGAATTTATCGCTGCTGCTGGAGTGTATGAAGGCCGCTGGTTTGACCCTAAATTCAAAAAGGATGCTGCCGAGCCCGACGCGCGCGAGAACCGCCTATGGAGTGAGGCGGCAGCTCAAAGCATTGTGGCTGCATGCCGCGGCAAAAAAGCAAGCGTGACTGAAGAAGCCAAGCCTGCTACTCAGCTTGCTCCTCAGCTATTTGATTTAACGAGCTTGCAACGTGAAGCGAACGCGCGTTTTGGATTCTCTGCAAAAAATACATTAGGTCTTGCACAGGCTTTATATGAGCGCCACAAAGTATTAACCTATCCACGTACCGACGCAAAAGCGCTTCCTGAAGACTACCTCGATACCGTTAAACAAACCATGGAGAACCTTGCTGAGCATTCGCAAGACTATCGTGCTTTTGCTAAACAAATTTTGAAGGGTGACCCAAAGGATCCTAAGGCCAAAGCCGGCTATGGTTGGGTAAAGCCAAACAAACGAATTTTTGATAACTCTAAAATTTCTGATCACTTTGCGATCATCCCAACATTAGAAACGCCTAAAACTTTAAGCGAGCCCGAAGCCAAGCTCTACGACTTGGTTGTGCGCCGCTTCTTGGCTGTATTTTATCCTGCCGCAGAGTTCCGCGTGACCACACGCATTTCCGAGGCGTCCGGACACCACTTTAAAACCGAAGGTCGTGTGCTTGTAAACCCTGGTTGGCTAACGGTTTACGGCAAATCCAATCAAGCAGACGATGAACTCGTTCCAGTCCAAGAGGGTGAAGCAGTACAAACTGAGTCTATTGCAGCAGTGCCATTGAAAACCAAGCCGCCAGCACGCTATACAGAAGCAACCTTACTCTCCGCAATGGAAAGTGCGGGTAAGTGGGTTGATGATGATGACATGCGCGAAGCGATGGCTGAAAAGGGATTGGGTACGCCAGCAACTCGAGCCGCCATTATCGAAGGTCTGCTCGCTGAAAAATACATGGTGCGAGAAGCTCGTGAGTTGATTCCAACAGCTAAAGCGTTCCAATTGATGACTTTGTTGCGCGGCTTAGATGTCGAAGAGTTAACTCGCCCAGATCTCACCGGCAGTTGGGAGAACAAACTTTCTCTCATCGAACAGGGCAAGATGAATCGCGACACGTTCATGCAAGAGATCGCGCAAATGACTCAACGAATCGTCAAGCGCGCTAAGGAATACGATAGCGATACCATTCCAGGCGACTACGCCACTATGACCACGCCATGCCCACACTGTAAGGGTCCGGTAAAAGAAAACTATCGACGTTTTGCCTGTGAAAAGTGTGGCTTTACCATCAGCAAAACACCTGGTGGGCGCGCATTTGAATATCCTGAAGTTGAAGAGTTGTTGCGTGAAAAAACCATCGGGCCACTACAAGGTTTCCGCAGCAAAATGGGGCGCCCATTTGCAGCGATTATTAAGCTAAGCGAAATTCCGGAAGACGATAAAGATTATCCGAACGCAGGCTTCAAGCTCGAATTTGATTTTGGTAATACGCAAGATGATGAAACTGAAGCGGTTGATTTCACTGGCCGTTTAGCGCTAGGTGTTTGTCCAAAATGTTCAGGCGCAGTATATGAAGATGGAATGCGTTACGTTTGCGAAAACAATACTGGCCCAAATAAGTCATGCGATTTCAAAACCGGAAAAGTGGTGTTGCAACAAGAGGTGTCACCAGAACAGGTTCAGAAATTGCTGAAAGAGGGTAAGACGGATCTTTTGACCAACTTTAAGTCAAACCGTACTGGGCGTGGCTTTAAGGCCTATTTAGCGCTAGATTCTGCTGGCAAAATTGGTTTTGAATTTGAGGCCAAAGCACCTAAAGCCGAAGGTGCTGCCCCAGCAAAAAAACGGGCAGGCGCTAGTGCGGTGACTAAGTCTGCAGCGAAACCTAAACGAGCAAGTAAAGCAAAGTCATCCTCTAGCAGTTGAGCTGCAATCAGCTTAGCCGCTAGAGCGGACCACAAAATTCCTCTCGACCCCAAGGCAGTAGCTAAAAATATTCCTGGGCGCTGAGGAAGTGCGCCGATGATTGGTAAACGATCACCAGCAACACAACGCACACCAACAAAATCTCCAGACTTTATTAACGACGAAAGATTTCCTTCTTCGTAATCCACTAAGCGCTTAGCTTGCTCACGATTGAAGTCATCACTGATTTCTCTTGGTGAGAGGTCATCCTCACCCTCATCAAAACTAGAGCCAACAATCCATTGATAGCTACCATCATCAAGTTGCTTGGCAGGCAAACAATATCCACCTCCAGAGATGCCAACCTGGGGTAATTTTTTGATCCAAGGGTCATTTTGCCGAACCGTGAAAATGCTCAACTGACCGCGCACAGGCCTTAAGGGCAAACGAATACCGATACTATTCATAAGATCTTTTGCTTCAATGGCGCAGGCCACCACAACTTGATTTGCAGTCACAATCAGATTGTTTGAGGCATCAAATAAATGCCACTGATTGCTGAGCTCCTCTAAGCGCGCGATGCGCGTGTTCCACACACAAGTTAATCGCTGTTGTTCGTGTAACAACCCCTTGCTTGTTTCATGCAGATTTAAACTGGCGCCACGCGGCAACCAAACACCACTTTGCTCAATTCCACAAAACTGTTTAGCCTCTTGAGCATCCATGGCAATAGCCATCTCTTCATCAAGATTCAATGAACGCAGATGCTCTTCTGTTGCAGCTCGATCAAAGGTTTTATCTTTTTTGGTCGGCTGAAATATCCCGTATTGATGCCACATATTTTTCCAGCGTGCCTCGGCCAGAAGAAATGCAAGGCGCGTCAGACGCAATAAACGGGGAGTGCCTTTGCCAATATGCGGATGTGCAATGGCATAAGCATGACTTGAACAGGCGGTGGCCGGAGATGGAGCGGCGTCAATAATACAAACAGCTTTGCCACGCTCGAGCAACTCATTTGCAATGGTTGCCCCACAAATGCCTGCCCCAATCACCACTATTTCATGGTGTTGGGGTTTGGTCATTGATTAAGTATTGATAAAACGATTGATGCTGCTATCAGCTTATGAAGCTTAAGCATTCAGGCGTTGTTCGATCTTGGAGCGAGTTTCTTTCATCTCTTTTGGCAAGCGATCGCCAAGGTGCTCGAACAATTCTGTGTGCAGCTTAAGCTCATTCTTCCAATCATCAATTCCAACGGTGATTGCTTTAGTAAACTTTTCTGCGGAATAGTCGAGACCACCCCAATGCATATCTGTGTACTCTGGAGTAATACCAAATGGGGTTTCTTTGCCGCTTGCCTTACCTTCTGCGCGGCCCAAAATCCAAGAAAGAACGCGCATGTTTTCACCGAAGCCTGGCCATACAAACTTGCCATTCTCATCTTTGCGGAACCAGTTCACGCAATAGATCTTTGGCAATACTGCGCCTTCGGCTTCAAGCTTCTTACCAATATTGAGCCAATGTTGGAAGTAGTCGCTCATGTTGTAACCAGCAAATGCAATCATTGCAAATGGGTCGCGACGTACAACTCCAATTTGGCCCGTAATTGCTGCGGTGGTTTCAGAGCCCAATGTTGCAGCCATGTAAACGCCCTCTACCCAATCGCGCGCCTCGCTAACCAAAGGTACGGTATTTGAACGGCGGCCGCCAAACAAGAATGCATCAATAGGAACGCCTGCGGGATCATCCCAATTTGGATCAACCGCTGGGTTGTTGGTCGCCGCAACAGTAAAGCGTGAGTTTGGATGCGCGGCTTTACGGCCAGCAGCCCCATCAGCTGGAGTCCAGTCTTTACCTTGCCAGTCGATCAAATGTGCTGGTGGAGTTTCTGTCAAACCTTCCCACCAAACATCACCGTCATCAGTCAAACCAACGTTTGTAAAGATCACGTCTTGATTGAGAGAGTCGATACAGTTTTGGTTTGTTTGGCGGTTAGTTCCAGGAGCTACACCGAAATAGCCAGACTCTGGGTTAATCGCAAACAAACGGGTTTTGCCAGTAACAGCATCTTTGCGTGGCTTGATCCAAGCAATGTCATCGCCAATAGTGGTTACTTTCCAACCCTCGAATCCCTTTGGAGGAATCATCATGGAGAAGTTGGTTTTGCCACACGCAGATGGGAATGCGGCTGCGATGTGATATTTCTTACCTTCGGGGGAAGATACGCCCAAGATCAGCATATGCTCAGCCAGCCAACCCTGATCGCGACCCATATTGGAGGCGATGCGTAATGCAAAACATTTTTTACCTAACAATGCATTGCCGCCGTAGCCTGAACCGAAAGACCAAATCTCACGTGTTTCTGGGTAGTGAACAATGTATTTGTTTTTGTTGTTTGGCCATGCAACGTCTTTTTCACCAGCGGCCAAAGGCTTGCCCACAGTGTGAATACAAGGAACAAACTCGCCGTCAGCGCCAAGCTGATCGATTACCGCTTTACCCATGCGAGTCATCAACTTCATATTGATCGCCACATAAGGGCTATCAGATAACTCGACACCAATGTGTGCGATTGGCGAACCAATTGGGCCCATAGAGAAGGGCACTACATACATGGTTCTACCGCGCATACAACCATCAAACAATGGATTCAATGTTGCGCGCATTTCGCTTGGCTCTACCCAATTGTTAGTTGGACCAGCATCTTCTTTCTTTGCTGAGCAGATAAAGGTGCGATCTTCGACACGCGCCACATCCTCAGGATCAGACAAAGCTAAAAATGAGTTTTTACGCTTAGCAGGGTTAAGGCGCTTAAATACACCAGCACTCACCAACAACTCGCACAATTCGTCGTATTCAGCTTGTGAGCCATCACACCAACGAATGGCGTCAGGCTTGGTAAGGGCTGCCACTTCGCCAACCCACTCAATTAGACGCTTGTTTTTTACGTAAGCTGGCGCATTCACATTAATTTGGCCGCTGGTAGTTGAAGTCATATGTTTCCCTATGAAGATTAAATTTTTTAATCCGACGATTTTAACATTTCGGTCACATTTGCTGTGTGGGCCAGACACAGCACAAACCCTTTACTTACCAATGCAGAACTGGCTGAAGATTTTCCCCAAAAGGTCGTCTGGAAGTAGTTTTCCGGTAATTTCACCCAAGCGTCTTTGGGCCAAAGAGAGCTCTTCTGCAAATAATTCCAGCGTATTGTTGCCATTTGCCGCGAATTCTTCCGATTTTTCAATATGTTCGGCCGCACGCTCTATGCAGTCCAAATGTCTTCTACGAGCCAAAATAGCACCCTCCTGGGGTCCAGCCCAGCCCACAAGCTCCAAAATCTTCTGTTTTAGCCCCTCAATTCCCTCTCCAGTTTTGGCGGAAATCAGCAAAGTTTCACTGGATGCAGTTTTTGATGATTCTTGGAGCAAATCAGCCTTATTCACAAGCTCAAGCACAGCGCATTTAGGTGGTAATTCCCTCAAAATCTGGGTTTTTAGGTCGTCCTGTTGGGGGGCCGACTGAGCATCAGTCAAAAAAATCACTACGTCTGCCAAACGAATGGCATCCCAGGATCTTTCAATGCCCTTTGCCTCCACAACATCAGTTGTTTCGCGCAGACCAGCTGTATCAATAATGTGCATGGGCACGCCGTCAATGGTGATGCTTTCTTTAACCCGGTCTCGGGTTGTCCCAGCAATAGGAGTAACAATGGCCACCTCTTCACCGGCCAAGCGATTAAGCAAAGAGCTTTTCCCCACATTGGGCGCTCCAGCCAACACTAGCTGAATGCCGTCACGCAAAATTTTTCCCTGCTTAGCGCCAGCACGTAAAGCCTGTAACTTTTCTTTAACGGCGGTTAAGCGCTGGCGTGCCTGAGCGTTTTCTAGAAACTCAATTTCTTCTTCTGGGAAATCTAAAGTTGACTCAACCAAAATTCTGAGTTGAGTAATTTCTTCAATGAGATTGTTAATGTCATCAGAAAAAGCACCCTGCAAAGAACGCGCTGCACCGCGAACAGCTGCCTCGCTTTGCGCGTCTATTAAATCTGCAATAGCCTCAGCCTGGGTTAAATCAATCTTGTTGTTGAGATAGGCGCGCAGGGTAAATTCGCCAGGCTCCGCAATGACAAGCCCCTCGTCTTTGCCCAACTCAAGACAGCGCTTCATCACTAGCTCAAGAAGTTGTGGTCCACCATGACACTGAAGCTCTAAAACATCTTCACCCGTAAAAGAGGCTGGTCCAACAAAATAAATTGCAATGAGCTGATCAATGGCTTGGCCATTCTCATCACAGAGTGTTAATAAGTTTGCTTGTCTTGGGGAAAGATTTTTTTGAAACAGGGCGCTCGTCATCGCGCTTAAATTTTTCCCACTAATGCGAATAACTCCGACGCCCGCCTTGCCGGGCGCGGTTGCAACAGCAATGATGGGCAATTTTCTTGTCATCATTGCTGTTTATTTATTACAAGCGAGTTATGCTGCGCTCAAACTACTTAGCGGGCTTTTTTCCAAAAATCCGATTAATCTGCCATTGTTGAGTAATCGACAGGATATTGTTGGTGACCCAATACAACACCAAACCGGCAGGAAAAAAGAAGAACATGATTGAAAAGACGATCGGCATGTACATCATCACCTTCGCCTGAATTGGGTCTGGAGGCGTTGGGTTCAACTTCGTTTGCACAAACATCGAGACAGCCATGACGACTGGCAGAATGTAGTACGGATCAGGCACTGAGAGGTCGTGAATCCACAAAACCCATGGTGCACCGCGCATCTCAACTGATGACAGCAGCACCCAATACAAAGAAATAAACACGGGGATCTGAATCACAACTGGTAAACATCCACCCACCGGGTTAATCTTTTCCTTGCGATACATCTCCATCATGGCTTGATTGAGTTTTTGTGGTTCGCCCTTGTACTGCTCCTTCATAGCCGCCAAGCGTGGCTGAACTTCCTTCATGCGAGCCATAGACTTGTAACTTGCAGCAGACAAGGGGAAGAAAACCAGTTTGATCAAAATGGTTAATAAAATAATAGACCAGCCCCAGTTACCAGCAATATTGTGAATGTGCTCCAGCAACCAAAAAATAGGTTTGGCCAGAATAGTTAGATAGCCATAGTCTTTAAGCAGCTCCAGTCCAGGTGCTATGGTTTCCAACATGCGCTCTTCTTGTGGACCAACAAATAACTGCGCATTAGCGATTAATGTGGTTCCAGCTGGAATTGCGCCTAATTGTGTCTGCATTCCGACTCGGTACAAATCACTATCGATTTTTCCTGAGTAAATATCTCGCGGCAATTTGTCATCTGGAATCCATGCACTAGCGAAGTAGTGTTGAACCATAGCAACCCAGCCAGGCTGTCCGGCCGATATCTGTGCGGGTGCAGTAAATTTATTTTTCTCTATATCTGTAAATGGGACCTTTTTAAACTTATCCCCATCGGTATAAATTGCTGGCCCAGTAAAAGTGCTTGCAGAAAAAGCACCTCCAAAAGGTCCAATTTTTTGCTCATGGGAGCCGTCTCGCACAATCTCTGTATACAAACTCAGTGGAGCTCCATTTGCTGCCACCTGTGTAACCCGATGCCCAACATAAACATCGTAACTTTGAGGATTCAGGAGAAATGTTTTTTCTAGTTTCACACCGTTACGCTCGGCGGAAAGAACCAAAAACGGTCTACCAGACTCGTCTTTACCTGAGCGGTCAAGCTTAAATGTGCTGGTGTGGTTGGGCAAATCTGCATTACCAACAGCTACCAAACCTGAGCGAGCTACATAGGTGTGGGTAGGTGTATGTTGGAAAATTTCTACTGGTTTTTGATCTGCGGTTAGTTCTTTTAATAATTTCGCACCAACGACGTTTGCGCCCGCAGAGCTTATCTCCAATGAAAGAAGGTCGTTAGACAAAACAAATTTTTCAGCATTCTCGCCTGTTATTGCTTTGGAGTTAGGCGCCTGGGTAATGGGTGTGCCTGCTATTGCCGCCGGGGTATCAACCTTGGGTGGTGTCGCCTTATCGTTTGATGAAGCAACAACAGCTGGAGTTCCACCAAACAAGGATGGTTTGCCCTCATGAACCTGCCAATTGTTGTAGAGCATGAGACCCGACATCGAGAATACTGCCCAAAGAATTGTTTTTTTAAAGTCCATTTATATTCACTTAAGTTGGTGTTTTGTATCTTTTACAGCAGGATCATAACCGCCGTGTGACAAAGGGTTGCAGCGCAAAATACGCCACACCGTAAGACCAAAGCTTTTAATAAATCCGTAGTGACCAAAGCAGTCACATGCATATTGCGAACAGCTCGGCACATACTTACAGTGCATACCTAAATAAGGACTTAAAGCTAGTTGATATATTTTTACCAACTTAATTGCCACATTATTTAAAGCTCGCACCTAAAGCAGCCCCGAAATTTGAGAGCGCAAAATTTCTTTTTCTTTATTTCTGAGTCTGCCTCGAGTTTCGCGACCAATTGGTTTTTTGAGCTTAACCACAATATCTTTGTTTAGCTTGCTGGCTTGAGCCGTCCAAACCAATTCGCGAATCATCCGCTTTAGGCGGTTTCGATCAACCGCTCTTTTGGCTAGCTTCTTTGCTACTGCAACCCCCAAGTCAGGTTTAACGCCCTCTTGAGTGGATGCAACATACATACCCCAATACAAACTTGTCTTGGGGCGTGTTTTTAGTAGTTCAGAAATCCTTGCGCTATTCAATGGCTAAATTACACAGCCAAACGCTTGCGGCCTTTTGCACGACGAGCATTTAAAACTGCGCGTCCACTTTTGGTTTTCATACGAATACGGAAACCGTGTGTACGCTTGCGACGAGTTACTGAGGGTTGGTAAGTTCTTTTCATGTTCGATCCCTGGAAAACCAAGTATTTTCCTTGTTGCAGAGCAAAAGGTCAATCGATCTTGATGAATATGTAGGTGTTTTTCTCTATTTTTTGTGAAATTTCTCTCAAATCATTAATTTAAATAGAGATTTTTCTATTATTCACAAGTTATCCACAGCTTTTCCACGTTTTTGTTGCTTGTGGATAACTTTGGAGCATCGCTACAATGGATCCTCCAAAAATATGAGCAACTTACACAATCCTCCCGCCTTGAATTCAATTAGCCCACTGGGGTTCTGGGATGATGCTATAGGCATTTTATCCCGCGAACTGTCGCCCCAACAGTTTAAAACATGGATTCAACCCCTTACTTTATTGTCTTTTATTGAAAGTGATGACTCACTAACAATTGGAGCCCCCAATCGATTTAAGTTGGACTGGACCAAAAAGACCTTTGCAGACCGATTCCAAGAGTTAGCCTACCAGTATTTTGGGCGCCCCATTAATGTCGGTTTTACGCTTTCTGTAGAGGGTGGCACAACCAATACCGCGCCCTCCATAACAACGGAAGAGCCTATAGAAAAAAATGTTTCTATAGAGGTCCCGGCACCAAACATATCGGTAGAGGAGAGCGCTTTTGAGATTGAGGACCACTCAAAGCTCAACCCAAACCTCACTTTTGAAACATTTGTTACTGGCAAAGCCAATCAACTTGCCAGGGCGGCATCGATTCAGGTGGCGCATAACCCTGGAACCTCTTACAACCCCATGTTCTTATATGGTGGGGTAGGTCTGGGTAAGACCCATTTAATTCATGCGATTGGTAACCACCTCTTAAAAGAAAAGCCTAACGCCCGAATTCGTTATATCCACGCTGAGCAGTATGTTTCTGATGTGGTTCGTGCCTATCAGCAAAAAGCGTTTGACCGCTTTAAGCGCTACTACCACTCCTTAGACCTCTTGCTAATTGACGACATTCAATTCTTTAGCGGTAAGTCCAGGACTCAGGAAGAGTTTTTCTATGCTTTTGAGGCTTTATTAAGCAATAAGGCTCAAGTTATTATTACTAGTGACACCTACCCCAAGGAAATGGCGGGTATCGATGATCGCCTTATTTCCCGTTTTGATTCTGGGCTAACGGTTGCAATTGAGCCACCAGAATTAGAAATGCGTGTGGCTATTTTGATGAAAAAAGCTATTAGCGAGGGCATCCCCATGAGTGAGGATGTTGCATTCTTTGTGGCAAAACACCTACGCTCAAACGTTCGCGAGTTAGAGGGGGCTTTGAGAAAGATTTTAGCGTTTGTTCGGTTCCACGGTCGTGAAGTAACGATTGAGGTTGCCAGAACAGCCCTAAAAGACCTGCTTTCTATTCAAAACCGGCAAATTTCTGTCGAGAACATTCAGAAGGCGGTTGCTGATTTCTATAGTATCAAGGTCGCAGACATGTATTCCAAGAGGCGCCCAGCCAACATTGCTCGACCCCGTCAAATTGCAATGTTTATGGCCAAAGAGTTGACACAAAAAAGCCTGCCGGAGATTGGTGAATTATTTGGCGGTAGGGACCACACAACAGTCCTTCACGCCGTTCGTAAAATTGCAGGGGAACGAGCACACGATGGGCAGCTAAACCATGAAATTCACGTTATTGAGCAAACTTTAAAAGCGTAGTTTTTTACTTGTGGATAAGGTTATGGACAACCCTAGGGATAAGTTTGGGGATTAGATGTGGATAAATTGTGGAAAGATTCAGCTTCATGCAAAAATAGGGTGTTGATAAAAAGTTATCCCCTTTTTATGCAGCGTTTATACAAGAGTTTTCCACAGGTTTTTTAGTCTCCAATGTGTTGTTTTGTAAGGGGTTTTTGACTTATCCACGGAATTTCGAACCCTTATTACTATTACTACTAAGATATATACAAGGATTTAAAAGCAATGCAACTCGTTAACACTTCTCGCGATAGCCTACTAAAACCACTTCAGGTTGTTAGTGGAATTGTTGAACGTAGACATACGCTGCCAATTTTGGCAAACCTCTTATTTAAAAAAGTTGGGGAAAAAGTTTCATTCATCTCCACTGATATTGAAATTCAAATTACAACGAACGCTAATTTTGGTGTTGGTACAGAGGATGTAACAACAACCGTTGCCGCTAGAAAACTTCTAGATATATTGCGTGCATTACCAGAGGGCCCGGTATCCTTAAATCTTAAAGATAACAAAATGGTTGTTCAAAGCGGCAAAAGCCGCTTCTCTTTGCAAACACTTTCTGCAACTGAATTTCCAGTAATGCAAAGTGTGGGTGAAGTAACCGCTGCTTGGAAGATGTCACAAAAGAGTTTCCGTCAACTCATTAGCCAAGTACATTTTTCAATGGCTCAACAAGATATTCGCTACTACTTAAACGGGATGTTGTTGGTGGTTGAAGGTAAAGAGGTGGTTGCGGTGGCAACAGATGGCCACCGCCTTGCTTACTCTCAAGTTGAACTGGCAGAGGCCCCATCGGGCTCTGGTCAAAAACAAGAAATTATTATTCCCCGCAAAACAATTTTGGAGTGCCAACATTTACTTGAGGATTCTGATGAATCTTTAGAAATTAGCTTGACAGCTAATCAAGTGAAGTTTGCATTTGGTGATATTGAATTAATTTCGAAATTAGTTGAAGGTAAGTTTCCAGATTTCCAAAGGGTCATTCCAAAGGGTCATAAAAACTCACTCGTAGTTGGTCGTGATGCCCTTCAATCAGCACTCCAGCGTGCCGCTATCTTGACAACAGACAAATTTAAGGGTGTCCGTTTCTCTCTTTCCCCAAACCGCATCACCATTCAATCAACCAATGCTGAGCAGGAAGAAGCTCAAGAAGAGATTGAGACTGACTATGCTGGTGATGCAGTAGAAATTGGATTTAACGTTAGCTACTTGTTGGATGTTTTATCAAACCTAAAGAGCGAAAAGATTCAAATTAGCTTAGGTGATGCAAACAGCAGTGCTGTAATTACTCTGCCTGGCTCAGAGAGTTTTAAGTATGTTGTGATGCCAATGCGTATTTAACTTAGAAAAAAATGACTGAAGAAAAAAAAGTAGTAGAGCAGTACGGCGCTGCATCGATTCAAATCCTAGAGGGTCTTGAGGCTGTTCGTAAACGTCCTGGGATGTATATCGGAGACACATCCGATGGCACGGGTTTGCACCACCTTGTATTTGAGGTTTTGGATAACTCCATTGACGAAGCTTTGGCTGGCTATTGTTCTGAAATCACAGTAGTTATCCAAACTGATAACTCTATTTCTATTGTCGATAATGGTCGTGGTGTCCCAACAGGGATTAAATATGACGATAAGCATGAGCCGAAACGTAGTGCTGCTGAAATTGTCATGACTGAGCTCCATGCTGGTGGTAAGTTCGATCAAAATAGTTATAAAGTTTCTGGCGGCCTTCATGGTGTGGGTGTTAGTTGTGTAAATGCGCTATCCAAATGGTTAAAGTTAACCATTCGTCGTGATGGTAAAGCTCACTACATGGAATTTGCACGCGGCGTTATTCAAAATCGCAATGTTGTTGATGAGAATGGTGTTTTAGTTTCTCCAATTACCGTTACTGGCGACACTGAGTTATCGGGAACTGAAGTTCACTTTTTGGCCGACGAGACAATTTTTGGAAATGTTGAGTTTCATTATGAAATCTTGGTTAAACGTATTCGTGAACTCTCGTTTTTAAATAATGGTGTTCACATCAAACTTATTGACCAACGTACCGGTCAAGAAGAAGATTTTGCTTTCTCTGGTGGTGTAAAAGGCTTTGTGGAGTACATCAACCAAACTAAAAACGTACTGCACCCTAATATTTTTTATGCTGAGGGTAATCGCCCTTCAGACTTAGGTGGTCAAATTACCGCTGAAGTATCTATGCAGTGGAATGACAGCTTTAGTGAGCAAGTACTTTGCTTTACTAATAACATTCCACAACGGGATGGTGGAACACACTTGACCGGTTTGCGTGCCGCAATGACACGCGTCATTAACAAATACATTGATGAGCATGAAGTTGCTAAGAAAGCAAAAGTAGAAATTTCTGGCGACGATATGCGTGAGGGTTTAGCCTGTGTTTTGTCGGTGAAAGTTCCAGAGCCAAAATTCTCTAGCCAAACAAAAGATAAATTAGTTTCCAGCGAGGTCCGTGGGCCTGTTGAGGAGATTGTTGCTGAGGCCTTAAGTGCATATCTGCAAGAGCGCCCAGCGGATGCCAAGATTCTGTGCGGCAAGATTGTTGACGCTGCCCGCGCTAGAGAGGCGGCACGCAAAGCGCGTGATATGACCAGGCGTAAAGGTGTGTTGGATGGACTTGGTTTGCCCGGCAAGTTAGCCGACTGCCAAGAAAAAGACCCAACGAAGTCTGAACTCTTTATTGTTGAGGGAGACTCTGCGGGGGGCTCTGCGAAACAGGGGCGTGATCGTCGCTTCCAAGCAATTCTTCCTTTAAAAGGAAAAATCCTTAACGTTGAAAAAGCTCGTTTTGACAAAATGCTTGCTAGCCAAGAGGTGGTTACTTTAATTACCGTTCTGGGCACCGGCATCGGGATCGAAGAATATAAAGCAGACAAATTGCGCTATCACCGCATCATCATCATGACCGACGCGGACGTTGACGGCAGCCATATTCGCACCCTGCTATTAACCTTCTTTTATAGACAGATGCCTGAGTTGATCGAGCGTGGTCATATCTATATTGCTCAACCACCCCTTTACAAAGTAAAGTTTGGTAAGAATGAGCAGTACATTAAAGACGACAATGAGCTAAATCAGTTGTTATTAAAAATTGCACTTGAAACAGCATCCCTACAAACACCATCAGGTGAGATTATTGAGGGTGATGCGCTCAATGAGTTGGCAAAACACTATCAAGTGATTCAGTCGATTGTTGACCGCTTGTCTCGCACTATTGATGAAGATGCTCTGCGAGCAATTGCTTCAGGAACAACATTAAATCTGGATACAGAAAAATCAGCAAATGAATCAGCCGATCGTTTAAGGCAGGCGCTTGCGGACTCTTTGAATCCTTTGGCTTTGCCACCAGAAATTATTGTTCAAAAAGAAGATCGTACTGAGCGCTTCCGCTTGTTGTTGTCGCGCCGTATTCATGGAAACCTAAAGCTCTCCTCCATTAACTCTGACTTTGTTCATGGTGATGATTACCAAAGCCTTGCAAATGCCGCAGCTGTTTTATCAGGTAAAGTTGTGGCGGGCTCCAAGGTTCGTCGTGGCGACCCAGACAAAAACCAAAAAGAGCAAACTATTGGCGACTTTAGAGCAGCCTTTGCCTGGTTGTTGTCTGAGGCGGAGCGCGTATTGAGTCGTCAACGCTATAAGGGTCTTGGTGAGATGAACCCTTCGCAGCTATGGGAAACCACGATGGATGCAAGCTCCAGGACACTTTTGCAGGTAAAGATTGAAGATGCAATTGCTGCAGACCAAGTCTTTACTACACTCATGGGGGATGAGGTGGAGCCTCGTCGTGCATTTATTGAAAAAAATGCCCTCATTGCCCGCAACTTAGACGTTTAATTTATGACATCCAAAAAATTAAAACCACCCAAGGTGGACCGATCCTCTATTGTTGTGAAGTCTTCGCCGATTCATGGAAAAGGGGTCTTTGTTGCTAAGCCCATTAAAAAGGGTCAAGCAATCATTGAATATAAAGGCGGGCGCATTAGTTGGAAGCTTGCTGAGAAGCGCCACCCACATGACCCCAAAGACCCCAATCACACCTTTTACTTTTCCTTAGAAGATGGCCGTGTGATTGATGCGAAATATGGCGGGAATGCTGCGCGCTGGATCAATCATTCATGTAAGCCAATTTGCGAAACTCGGGAAGATAGTTTTGATGGTGAGCCCCGCGTGTTTATTTATGCAAAGCGCGCCCTTAAGGTTGGTGAAGAGTTGTTTTATGACTACTCACTTGATATTGGGGGCAAAATTACCAAGCAAATGAAAAAAGATTACGAGTGCCGTTGTGGTGCAAAAAAATGCCGTGGCACTATGCTTGCAACCAAAGATAAGTAAAAACAATTTAATGTTGTTTGTAACAATCCAAGAATTAGAGGCTGCCATCAATTACTGGCGCAGCCAGTCCCCATCAGGGGGTGATGAGTTGCGGCTCTGCCCCGAAGCTTCGGCCCTCGCCAAACCATATGCGTTAATGATTGTGCAGGGCGCCCAAAGGGTTCCGGTTGACGTCTTAGACGAATTGGCCCGTTCAGCAATTCAGGAATTTCAAAAACTTTCCTAAAATTTTTTTAGCGTTGCCACTTTAATTGTTTAGGGTTATTGCTATATAAACCCAAGCCATCTTCGGGTATTCTCGTATTCTTGCTCCCAAGTAGGGGGTAGAGGGTATGACATTGCAAGAAACAATATTAAAAACAATTGGACTGGGGAAATCCTTCAAGGGATTTTCCGCGGTCACCGATGTGAACCTAGATGTCGCTCGGGGAACTATTCACGCTTTAATTGGGCCCAATGGAGCCGGTAAAACAACTTGCTTCAATTTGCTGACTAAATTTTTAGAGCCCAGCAGCGGACAAATCTTATTCAACGGTTTTGACATTACTAAAGAGGCCCCCGCACAAATTGCGAGACGGGGCATTATTCGCTCTTTTCAGATTTCTGCAGTTTTTCCACATTTAACGGTTATTGAAAATGTTCGTGTTGCACTGCAGCGAGAATTGGGTACCGAGTTTCACTTCTGGAAGTCTGGAAATTCCTTGAATGTGCTTAACGAGCGCGCACTAGAGCTGCTTCATGAGGTTGGCTTAGAAGATTTTGCCAACGAGGAAACTCTCAACCTAGCTTATGGCCGTAAAAGGGCGCTTGAAATTGCAACAACTTTAGCTATGGAGCCAGAGTTAATGCTTTTGGATGAGCCCACCCAGGGAATGGGCCACGAAGATGTTGAGCGTGTAACAGAGTTGATTGATCGAGTGGCCAAGGGCCGTACTATTCTGATGGTTGAACACAATATGAAGGTGGTTTCTTCAATTGCAGATCGTATTACCGTTTTACAGCGTGGCTCCGTGCTGGCTGAGGGTTCTTATCATGAGGTTTCAAACAACCCACTGGTTGTTGAGGCTTATATGGGTAGCCACGGGGGAGATAACTCATGAGCACCATGGCGCTAGAGGTTAAAAATTTAGAGTCTTGGTATGGCGAATCCCATATTTTGCATGGCGTGAATTTTGCTGTGCGTGATGGTGAGGTGGTTACTTTACTTGGACGAAATGGCGCTGGTCGAAGCACCATTCTGAAGACCATCCTAGGATTAACTAGCAAAAGAGCTGGTTCTGTAGAGGTGTATGGGGCGGAAACTATCTTCATGCCCACTTATAAGATTGCTCGTCTGGGGGTTGGTTTTTGCCCAGAAGAAAGAGGCATTTTTGCTAGTTTGAGTACAGAGGAAAACCTTTTGCTATTACCGGAGATTGCTCCTGGCGGCATGGGTTTGGATGAGATTTATGAAATGTTTCCAAATCTCTATGAAAGAAGAAATAGCCCTGGCACCCGCCTATCTGGTGGTGAGCAGCAAATGCTAGCGATGGCGCGAATTCTGAGAACCGGCGCAAAGCTATTGTTATTGGATGAGATTACTGAGGGGTTGGCGCCCGTGATTGTGCAAAAGCTTGGTGAAGTTGTTACCAGTTTGCGCAACAAAGGTTTCACGATTGTGTTGGTTGAGCAAAACTTTCGTTTTGCTGCACCCTTGGCTGATCGTCATTATGTTGTTGAGCATGGAAATGTGGTTGAGGTAGTGCAACAAAGCGAGCTTGCCGAAAAAGCAACCTTATTAAATGAGTATCTTGGTGTTTAGTGGATTTCTATAGGAGACGGTAATGAAGTTAAAGCAAATAACCGCGTGTCTGGTTGCGGCGACTATGTTTGGTACAAACCCAGTGTTTGCACAAAGCGGATCAAAAGTAAGTGGCGATGTTGTAAAGATTGGCGTCTTAACTGACCTTTCCGGAGTCTATTCCGACTTGGCGGGCCCGGGCGCAGTGATTGCGGCAAAAATGGCGATTGCTGATTTCTCAAAAGACGGCACCGTTATTGGAAAGAAGATTGAGCTCGTAAGCGCTGACCACCAGAACAAAGCTGACATTGCCGCCAACAAAGCGCGTGAATGGTATGACAAAGACGGCGTTGATGTAATTGTTGAATTAGTTTCCACCAACGTTGCCTTGGCTGTTATGGAAGTCGCAGAGCAAAAGAACAAGATTACTTTGGTTTCTGGCGCAGGCTCTTTAACCATTACCAATGAAAAATGCACGCCAAACAATGTGCATTGGGCTTATGACACCTATGCGCTGTCAAACGGCACAGGTAAAGCAGTTGTAAAACAGGGTAAAAAGAATTGGTACTTTATTACTGCCGACTATGCTTTCGGTGCCGCTCTTGAGAAGGATGCGACAGCTGTTGTGACTGCTAATGGCGGTAAAGTTTTGGGCACTAGCAAACACCCTTTCCCTAATAGCGATTTCTCTTCATACCTTTTAAAGGCGCAAGCTAGTGGTGCAGATGTAGTTGCTTTGGCAAATGCTGGTCAAGATACTATCAACACCGTTAAGCAAGCCTCCGAGTTTGGTATCAACAAAAAACAAACCGTTGTTCCTTTATTGATGTTTATCTCAGACGTGCATTCTTTGGGCCTACCTGCCGCACAAGGCATGTACCTTACAGAAGGATTCTATTGGGACAAGGATGACAAGACCCGCGCATTTTCAAAGCGCTTCATCTTGCAGCATAAGCGTATGCCAACAATGGTTCAGGCTGGCGTTTACTCATCTGTTCTTGCTTATTTAAATGCAGTACAAAAAGCAGGTACCGATGACACTCAAGCTGTGATGAAGGCATTAAAGTCTACAAACATCGATGATGGTCTTTTCAAAGGCAAGATTCGTGCCGATGGTAAGTTTGAGCATGACATGTATTTGTTAGAAGTGAAGAAGCCGGCTGACTCTAAGAGCCCATGGGATTACTACTATGTTCGTGCAACCATTCCTGCTGCAGAAGCTACTTTGCCGCTTTCGCAATCGAAGTGCAAGTTAGTTAATAAGTAAGAAATTTAGAAATCAAGAATGTTTGAACTTCTCGGAATTACCCCTCAAGGGCTGGTAGCCCAGCTCTTGGTGGGGCTTATTAATGGCTCGTTCTACGCCATATTGAGTTTGGGATTGGCCATTATTTTTGGCCTTCTCAACATCATTAATTTTGCACATGGCGCTCAGTACACTATGGGCGCTTTTATTGCCTGGATTGGTTTAACCCAGATTAGCCAATGGCTTGGCTTTCCTGACCTATCTATTAATTATTGGTTTGCTCTTATTGTTGTGCCATTGGTTTTGGCGGGATTTGGCTTAATTTTGGAGCGCACGATGTTGCGCCGCCTGTACCACCTTGACCACCTATATGGTTTGTTGTTGACTTTTGGTTTGGCTCTCATTATTGAGGGCATGTTCCGTCATTGGTACGGCATCTCTGGAGAGAGCTATCCAGCCCCAGAGATACTGCAGGGGGCAATCCCCCTTGAGTCTCTTGGCATCATCTTGCCGAAGTATCGCATCTGGGTTGTGGTCATTTCTATGACGGTATGTTTCTCAACCTGGTATGTGATTGAGAGAACAAAGTTGGGTGCCTATTTGCGCGCTGGAACCGAAAACCCTAAATTACTACAAGCCTTTGGTATCAATGTCCCGCTGATGATTTCTTTGGCCTACGCCTATGGCGTTGGTCTAGCAGGTTTTGCTGGTGTATTAGCAGCCCCCATTTTCCAGGTGAACCCGTTGATGGGTTCCAACCTCATCATTGTTGTGTTTGCGGTGGTGGTGATTGGTGGCATGGGCTCGATTATGGGTGCCATCCTTACTGGTTTGGGCTTGGGTCTGGTTGAGGGTCTGACTAAGGTCTTTTATCCAGAGGCCTCCGGCGTTGTGATTTTTGTGATCATGGCAATTGTTCTTTTGATTCGTCCTGCTGGACTGTTTGGGCGGGAGAAATAAGCATGAATCCAAAAACAAAATTGCTTTACGGCGTCTTGGTTTTAATTGCCCTGTTATTGCCCTTCCAAGATTTTATTTATCTCGTGTTTGCAATGAAGGTGTTGTGCTTCGCCCTTTTTGCATGCGCATTCAATTTGCTTTTGGGTTTTACCGGGCTTCTATCTTTTGGTCATGCAGCATTTTTTGGAACTGCTGCTTACATTACCGCCTACTTCTGCAAAGAAGCGGGCCTCTCCCCTGAGTTAGGAATTGTGTTGGGCGTTGTTGGCTCTGGTGTTTTGGGATTCTTAATTGGATCGTTGGCCATTCGCAGACAAGGCATTTACTTTGCGATGGTGACTTTGGCTCTTTCGCAAATGGTTTACTTTTTAGCTGTTCAGCTTCCATTTACGGGTGGCGAAGATGGAATACAGGGTGTCCCCCGCGGCATGTTATTTGGCTTGATTGACCTAAAGGATGACGTCGCGATGTATTACTTTGTTTTGGCGGTTTTCTTATTTGGTTTTGCCGTCATCATGCGCGCAGTGCGCTCTCCGTTTGGCCAGGTTCTTAAGGCAATTCGTGTGAATGAGCCCCGCGCTATTTCCCTGGGCTATGACGTTGATCGTTTTAAGTTGATGTCCTTTGTGATCTCGGCCGCATTATCTGGCTTGGCTGGTTCCATGAAATCTTTGGTATTCCAGTTGGCAACACTGACCGATGTTCATTGGCATATGTCTGGCGAGGTTGTGTTGATGACCTTGCTTGGTGGTATGGGAACCATTCTGGGCCCAGTGGTTGGCGCAGGAATTGTGGTTGGTTTGCAAAACTACCTTGCCAACATTGGCTCATGGAGCACAATTGCAACCGGCTTCATTTTTGTCGTTTGTGTTTTAGCATTCCGTCGTGGCGTTGTTGGCGAGATTGCTGCGTACTATAAAAACAAAAACTGAGTTTTTGTTTTTCCTTTTATTATTTGTTTTTTAGTGCGGCGCTCTCGCCGCACTCATTTAATTAAAAGAGACTCTCATCGAATTTTCAATTTTCATATGGCCACTGCTTTTGGCGATGGCTTTCTTTGCTGGTCTGGTTGATGCCGTAGCCGGAGGTGGTGGCTTGATTCAGGTGCCCGCCCTGTTTGCTGCTTACCCCAATGTTCCACCCGCAACTTTGCTAGCGACGAATAAGGTTGCTGCGGTTGGTGGGACTTTTAATGCTGCGCGTAAATTTTTGCGCCATGTTTCTTTACCTTGGGAAATTGTTTTACCAGCAATTGTTGCGGGTTTTGTAGGCTCTCTTTTGGGTGCAAATGCAGTGAGCAATTTTCCAGCCGAGCCTTTGCGCAAAGCGTTGCCATTTGTTTTGTTGTTCCTGCTTCTGTACACCTGGTTTCAACCTTCGCTTGGAGAGGCGCATGCGCCGAAAATTCTTGGGCGTTTTCAACAGCTCAAGGGTGTAGTCCTTGGTTTAACAATTGGTTTTTATGACGGCTTCTTTGGTCCTGGTACCGGCAGTTTTTTGTTGTTTGGTTTCGTGCGCTTTTTTGGTTTTGATTTTCTTCATGCGTCTGCGGCAACGAAATTGGTAAATGTGGCAACCAATCTGGCAGCTATTTTGATGTTGGCTAGTCTCGGTCAAATTAACTGGCCTCTCGGGTTTGCAATGATGGTTGCTAATATAGCTGGCAGTCAGTTTGGTAGTCGATTGGCAATTAAGCATGGTAGCGCCTTTGTCAGAAAGGCCTTTTTAGCTATTGTTAGTGCGCTGATATTGAAGTCAGCCTGGAATGCTTATTTCATCAATTAAATCAATTACTTAGAAATCTGCCTATTGTTTTTCTAGGAATTTTTAATCTTTTGTTTCACGTGAAACAAACAAAATGCTATGATCATCGCCCTATCTGAGGCAAATCATGCGTTATTCCAAAAGTTTCGATGTCATTGTGGTTGGAGGCGGTCACGCTGGGACTGAGGCCGCGCTTGCTTCGGCGCGTATGGGGTGCGACACTCTATTAATTACCCACAGCATTGAAAACTTGGGCGCCATGAGCTGCAATCCTTCCATCGGCGGGATTGGTAAGGGCCATCTAGTAAAAGAAATTGATGCCATGGGCGGCGCTATGGCTGCGGCTACTGATGAAGCCGGCATTCAGTTCCGCATTCTAAATTCTAGTAAGGGCCCTGCTGTTCGGGCTACTCGTGCTCAAGGGGACCGAGTTCTGTATAAGGCCGCCATTCGTCGCCGCTTAGAAAATCAACCTAATTTAAGTATCTTCCAGGCCGCAGTGGATGACTTATTGGTCAAGGGTGATCAGGTCCAGGGCGTTGTTACCCAAATGGGCTTGGAGTTTGAGGCTAAAAAAGTGGTCCTGACGGCAGGCACCTTCTTGGATGGAAAAATCCACGTTGGCTTAAATAATTATGCTGGCGGGCGTGCGGGTGATCCTGCCGCAGTTTCTTTATCGGCTAGATTAAAGGAGTTGAAGCTTCCTCAGGGAAGATTGAAGACTGGTACCCCACCTCGAATTGATGGTCGAACAATCGACTTTTCAGTCATGCTTGAGCAGCCTGGGGACTTGGATCCAGTGCCGGTATTTTCTTATTTGGGGCGTCCAGAGCAGCACCCCAAGCAGGTTCCTTGCTGGATTTCTCATACAAACGAAAAGACTCACGATATTATTCGGGGCGGTTTAGATCGTTCACCGATGTATACCGGTGTGATTGAGGGGGTTGGTCCCCGCTACTGCCCCTCTATTGAGGACAAGATTCATCGCTTTGCCTCTAGAAATAGTCATCAGATATTCTTGGAGCCAGAAGGCCTCACAACCAATGAGTTTTATCCCAATGGGATTTCTACCAGCTTACCTTTTGATGTTCAGTGGGACTTAGTCCGCAGTATTCGGGGTATGGAGTCTGCGGTGATTGTCCGCCCTGGCTACGCAATTGAATATGACTTCTTTGATCCACGCCAATTACGCCATAGCCTTGAGACCAGGGCTATTGGTGGGCTTTACTTTGCTGGCCAGATTAATGGCACCACTGGCTATGAAGAGGCTGCAGCGCAAGGCATGTTGGCTGGAATTAACGCTGGCTTAGCGGCCAAAGGAAAAGAGCCATGGTTGCCCAAGCGCAGCGAGTCCTATATTGGTGTCTTGGTTGATGACCTGATTACCCGCGGAGTCCAGGAGCCATATCGCATGTTTACAAGCCGAGCAGAATATCGCTTGAGCTTGCGTGAAGATAATGCAGATATGCGCTTAACCACAATTGGGCGCGAGCTTGGTTTGGTGGATGATTATCGTTGGGCAGTTTTTTGCAGAAAACAAGAGGCTGTTTCACGTGAAACATCT
The DNA here is from genome assembly GCF_035012985.1 of Polynucleobacter sp. MG-28-Ekke-A2. Lineage (NCBI taxonomy): Bacteria > Pseudomonadati > Pseudomonadota > Betaproteobacteria > Burkholderiales > Burkholderiaceae > Polynucleobacter > Polynucleobacter sp. MG-28-Ekke-A2. The sequence continues at coordinate 31,915 of NZ_JAYGQU010000012.1, forward strand.
CGTTTGCAAGATATTTGGGTTGGCCCAAAACACGAGGCCGCACCCCTAGTTTCTCAGTTGCTAGGTCAAGGCCTGTCTCATGAATGCAACTTAACGGAGTTATTGAGGCGCCCAGGGGTTACTTATGAAGCAATTACTGCTTTGGGCAATGGAATGTGGGCTCCAGCAACTCTAGACGAAGATCTTGGCTTGGCTGCTCAAATTAGCGATCAGGTAGAAATCTCAGTTAAATACCAGGGTTACATCGATCGTCAGGCGACTGAAATCGCTCGTCAAGAACACAATGAATCATTCCCCTTACCGGAATCACTCGATTACTCTCAGGTTGTTGGCTTATCTAAGGAGGTTCAGCAAAAACTGAATTTGCATAAACCCGAAACATTAGGTCAGGCCGGCCGCACTTCAGGGGTCACGCCTGCCGCCCTTTCACTTTTATTGGTGCACCTTAAAAAAGGCTTGGGCCGTACTCAAGAAACCTATGAGTGAGGGTTTGCTTGCTTTGGGAATTGAGGATCTTGGGCTGGAGTTAAGTCCAAGCAATATCGCTGATTTAGAGTTGTTTTTGCAAGAAATGGGACGCTGGAATCGGGTTCATAACCTCACAGCAATCGAAGGCGAGAAAGATTCTATTCGACTACATCTTATTGATTCCATTGCAGTTTTGCCAGTATTGAAACGTTTCTTAAAGACCTCGTCTCCTAAGATTGCGGACCTTGGTTCAGGGGGCGGCTTACCAGCCATTCCGATTGCCATTATTCAATCAGATTGGCACCTTTCATTGATTGAGGCAATACGGAAGAAGACGGCTTTTTTGCAACATGTACGCGGGAAGTTGAAGTTGAAAAATATTGAAGTGCTTTGTGAGCGAGTGGAGGATGCTGCGGTGCAACAACCAGCACAGTTTGATGCAGTGATTTCTAGGGCGTTTACAAATCTCGCACGTTTTTTGGATTTGTCTTTGCCCTTCTTAAAGCCCGATGGCCTGGTATTTGCAATGAAGGCCAAGCGCGCTGACGACGAAATGAAAGATGTTTCCATGGACGATTGGCGCTTAGTTGCCGATGAGCCCCTTCACATCCCTAATTTAGCGGTGGAGCGACGCCTTTTGGTGTTGGCCCCCGTGAGAAAATCCACCCTCACCTCTTAAGTAAACCAAAAGTAGCCATGGCAAAAATTTTCTGTATCGCAAATCAAAAAGGTGGTGTTGGTAAGACCACTACCGCCGTTAATTTGGCGGCGGGTTTAGCAGGGCTACAACAGCGTGTTTTGTTGGTGGACCTTGATCCTCAGGGTAATGCCACGATGGGCTCCGGAGTAGAGAAGGCAGACTTAAACGCAAGCGTATATCAGGTATTAATTGGTATGACAGCAGTTAAAGAATGTGTGCAGCGTTGCGAAAGCTCTGGGTACGACGTGTTGCCGGCGAATCGTGATTTAGCGGGCGCTGAAATTGAATTGGTAGATCTAGATTTGCGCGAAGCGCGTTTGAAAGATGCGCTTGCTCAAGTGGTGAACGATTACGACTTTATTTTGATTGATTGTCCACCTGCTTTGTCTTTGCTTACACTCAACGGATTGTGCGCAGCAAATGGTGTGATTGTGCCGATGCAGTGTGAATACTTTGCATTGGAGGGCTTGTCCGATTTGGTAAATACCATCAAGCAAGTGCATGCAAATCTGAATCCCGACTTAGTCATCATTGGTTTATTGCGCGTCATGTTTGATGCGCGCATGACTTTGCAACAACAGGTTTCCGATCAGCTGCTTGAGCACTTCGGCGACAAAGTATTTAAGACCATTATTCCGCGCAATGTGCGTCTTGCTGAAGCCCCCTCTTATGGGCTTCCTGGGGTGGCTTTCGATAAATCATCACGTGGCGCAAAAGCCTATTTAGAGTTTGGTGCTGAGATGGTTGAGCGCATCAAGCACATGTAATTTTTAGAAAGAAAATAAAGATCATGGTTGCCGTTAAGAAAAAAGGTTTAGGTAGAGGCCTTGAAGCGTTGCTTGGAGAGAAGACGCAGCAAGCAAATTCTTCCACTGAAATCAATCGTTTGCCATTAACTGCTTTGCAGGCAGGCAAATATCAGCCACGTCAAAAAATGGAAGCCGGTGCATTGCAAGAGTTGGCAGAAAGTATTCGCGAGCAAGGTGTTATGCAGCCCCTTTTGGTTCGCCTGGTGGCTCCTGGTAAGTACGAAATTATTGCGGGCGAAAGACGCTTTCGTGCGGCAACCATTGCGGGCTTAAAGGAGGTTCCGGTTTTAGTTTCTGGTGCCGATGATCAGGCTGCGGCAGCAATGGCCCTGGTAGAAAATATGCAGCGAGAGGATTTAAATCCTCTCGAAGAGTCGCAGGGTTTAGCTAGGTTGATTGAGGAGTTTGGATTTACGCACGAACAGGCAGCAAAGGCTGTAGGCAAGTCGCGCAGTGCTATTACCAACTTATTGCGCCTCGCCCAGCTAGCAAAGCCGGTGCAGGCTATGCTGTTAGCCGGCGACATCGATATGGGGCATGCCCGTGCGCTTTTGCCGTTACCAGGCGCAAGTCAAGTTGCCTTAGCCCAAAGAATTTCTGCTCAAGGCCTGTCTGTTCGTGAGGCAGAGCGTATGACTGCCGCCTTGGTGATTGCTGGTGGTCAGATTGGTGACAAAAAGTCTAAGAATAAGTCTGGGAATAAGCCCCCGAGTGCGGACCCAGACATGCAGCGTTTAACGCAGGAAATAGCTGACTTAATCGGATTAAGCACTGAATTTAAGCTTAAAGGGAGAGGCGGAGAGCTCAGAATTCGCTTTAGCCAATTTGATGAGCTTGATTCCTTATTAAAAAAGTTGGGTATTGGTTTTGAATAAAGTACGCCCTATTAAAGCGGTTGAATGGAACGATCAAGATGAGGATTCATTCAAGGCGCTCAGTAAGGCCGAGATGGATGCTTTGCGAAAGGCAAAGCCTAAAAGCTTTACTTCAATCAATGGATGGCTCGTTGTTACAAGTCAGGCGGTGCTTACCCTGATTATTGCTAGTTTTTGTTATTTTTTTTCTGAGTCAGCAGAAAGAGTCGTTTATACTTACTCGGCTTTAGTGGGTGGCTTGATTGGGTTTTTGCCCTCCGTGTTGTTTTTGGTGCGCTTAGAAGCCGCGAAAAAGAATGTAATATCGAGCTCCGGTGGATATTTAGCAGCAGTGGTTTCTGGCGAATTTTTAAAAATCCTAGCAACCATTCTCCTGTTTATTGGCTTTGCCCTAAAGCAACCTGATTTGAAATGGATTCCATTGCTTGTCACCTATTTAGCTACGCTTAAGTGTTATTTGTTAGCGTGGTTTTGGAGGTAACAAGTGGTAAATATAGATAAGGACAAGTTCAGAGATGTCTAGCGAAGTCAACGCAGCAGCAGAGGTAGCCCATCATGTGGCTAGCGAACCGCTTACACCTACTGCTTATATTGCTGAGCACTTACAAAACCTGAATAACATTGGTGGGGCGCAAACCTCTGTCATTGATTTCAGTGTTATTAACTTAGATACTATCTTTTGGACCTCTTTAATGGGGTTGATCACCGTTTTTCTCTTGGTTCTTGCTGCTCGCAGAGCATCCCCTGGAGTTCCAGGACGCTTTCAGTGTTTAGTGGAAATGCTGGTTGAGATGGTTGATAACCAAACTAAGAGTATTGTTCATGGCGACCGCACTTTCATTGCACCGCTAGCCCTATTCGTCTTTTGCTGGATCATTCTCCTAAATACTTTGGATTTAGTGCCAGTAGATTGGATCTTTGGCGTTAATCAATTTATCGGCAGTTTTGGCGTTCACGTTCCGCACCACAAGATCGTACCTACTACCGATCTAAACGCCACTTTCGGCTTATCGTTCTCAGTTCTACTACTAGTGTTCTTCTATAGCTTCAAAGTTAAGGGCCTAGGCGGATTTTTGCACGAGTTGGTTTCCGCACCTTTCGGCGCAAAGTGGTACTTGGCACCTTTCAACTTGGTTTTAAACATTATCGAATACATTGCTAAGGGCGTTTCCTTGGGGATGCGACTTTTCGGAAATATGTACGCAGGTGAGCTACTCTTTTTGCTCATCGCCCTCTTGGGAAGTATGTGGACCTTTAACTTAGATTTGTACATGCTTGGCTTTGTTGGTAACGTTATTGCTGGCTCAGCTTGGGCGATATTCCATATTTTAGTTATTTTGTTACAAGCATTTATTTTCATGATGTTGACCTTGGTTTACATTGGGCAAGCCCATAGTCACCATTAACTTTTTTATTTTTAACCTCACCTTCAATACTTAGGAGTAAACATGCAAGCATTCTTAGCCAACATTCAAGGACTAACCGCTATCGGTATTGGCCTCATCATCGGCCTCGGCGCATTAGGAGCCTGTTTGGGCATTGGCCTAATGGGTGGTAAGTTCATTGAGGGCGCTGCCCGTCAACCAGAATTGATCAATGAACTACAAACCAAAATGTTCCTTTTGGCTGGTTTGATCGACGCTGCGTTCTTGATCGGCGTTGGTGTTGCAATGTTGTTTGCTTTCGCAAACCCACTGCTCGCAGTTATTAAGTAATTGTTCTGGCGTGGATGACCAACGGGTCATCCAACTGTTCTCAACAATACTGAAAGGAATATCGTGAATCTGAACGCGACCCTATTCGCGCAAATGATCGTTTTCTTCGTCTTATGGTGGGTTGTTGCACGCTTCGTGTGGCCTCCGCTGGTTAAGGCGTTAGATGAGCGTTCAAGCAAAATTGCTGATGGATTAGCCTCTGCCGAGCGTGGTAAAGAAGCGCTCGCATTAGCAAGCAATGAAGCTGAGCAAGAATTAACTAAAGCACGCCAAGAAGGTGTTCAACGCGTTGCCGAAGCTGAAAAACGTGCACAAATGTCAGCCGAAGAAATTCGCGCTAACGCACAAGCCGAAGCTGCTCGAATCATTTCTCAAGCGCAACAAGACGCAGCCCAGCAAGTTACTCGTGCCCGCGAAGTTCTGCGTGCTGAAGTAGCTGTTCTCGCTGTTAAAGGCGCCGAGCAAATTTTGCGTCGCGAAGTTGATGCAAAAGCGCATGGCCAATTACTTGACCAACTAAAGGCAGAACTTTGATATGGCTGAATTAGCCACCATTGCACGTCCTTACGCGGAAGCACTTTTTCAAAGTGCTAAGCCGGCTGAGCTTGCAGGCTGTTTGGAGCAATTAAATGAATTGGCTCAGCTTGCTGCTTTGCCAGAAGTTGCTGCCCTATCAAACAACCCAAAAGTATCCGCTGATGATTTAAGCAAGTTACTTTCTGGCATGGTGAAAACTAAGCTCGACCCTAAGGTTGCTAGCTTTTTAAATCTTGTGAATCAAAACCACCGCTTAGCAGCTGTTCCTGAAATTGCTCATCAATTTGAAGCAATGAAGAATAAAAGCGAAGGCGCTGCAGAAGTAAATATTACTAGCGCATTCCCCTTAGAGGGTTCTGCGTTAAATGATTTGTTGTCAAGTTTGAAGAAGCGCTTTGGGGGTAAAGAATTGCGCCCAACTATCCAAATTGATCCAACATTGATTGGCGGAGTTCGCATTCAAGTTGGCGATGAAGTAATGGATAGTTCTGTTAAGGCCCAGTTAGCTCAAATGCAAGCAAGTCTTGGCGCATAAGTGAACCCTATTAAGAACATACGAAATAAGACCCAGGAGTAAGTAATGCAACTCAACCCTTCCGAGATCAGCGAGCTGATCAAAAGCCGAATTAGCGAATTGGGCGTTGACTCCCAAGTTCGCAACGAAGGCACTGTAATTTCAGTGACCGACGGTATTTGCCGCGTACATGGCTTGTCAGGCGTTATGCAGGGCGAAATGTTGGAGTTTCCTAACAACACTATCGGCCTTGCATTAAACCTTGAGCGTGATTCTGTTGGTGCCGTAGTGTTGGGTGAATACACCCACATTAAAGAAGGCGACCCAGTGAAATGTACGGGTCGCATTTTGGAGGTTCCAGTTGGCCCAGAGTTGCTTGGTCGCGTTGTAAATGCGCTCGGTCAGCCAATTGATGGCAAAGGCCCAATCAATACTAAGTTAACTGACTTTATCGAAAAAGTTGCTCCAGGCGTTATCGCACGTCAATCCGTTAGCCAGCCATTACAAACTGGTTTAAAGGCGATTGATGCGATGGTTCCAATTGGCCGCGGTCAGCGTGAGTTGATCATTGGCGACCGTCAAACTGGTAAAACTGCCGTTGCGGTTGACGCGATCATTAACCAAAAAGGTAAAGGTGTTTATTGCGTTTACGTGGCGATCGGTCAAAAAGCTTCAACTATTGCTAACGTTGTTCGTAAGCTCACAGAATTGGGCGCGATGGAGTACACCGTTGTTGTTGCAGCGAGTGCGTCTGAGTCTGCAGCGATGCAGTACCTCTCTGCTTATGCAGGCTGCACCATGGGCGAATACTTCCGCGATCGCGGCGAAGACGCTTTGATTGTTTACGATGACTTAACTAAGCAAGCAGTTGCTTATCGTCAAATTTCCTTATTGCTCCGTCGCCCACCAGGCCGCGAAGCTTATCCTGGCGATGTTTTCTACCTCCACTCACGCTTACTCGAGCGCGCTGCACGTGTAAATGCTGAGTATGTTGAGAAGTTTACGAATGGTGCCGTAAAAGGTAAGACTGGTTCATTGACTGCATTGCCAATCATCGAAACTCAAGCTGGCGACGTTTCTGCATTCGTTCCAACTAACGTAATTTCGATTACTGACGGTCAGATCTTCTTGGAAACTGACTTGTTCAACGCTGGTGTACGTCCTGCGATTAACGCCGGTATTTCTGTTTCCCGCGTTGGTGGTGCTGCACAAACTAAAGTGATTAAGAAGTTATCTGGCGGTATTCGTACTGACTTGGCGCAATATCGTGAATTGGCAGCGTTTGCTCAGTTCGCATCTGACCTTGACGAAGCAACCCGCAAGCAGCTCGAGCGCGGTCGTCGCGTTACGGAATTGTGTAAGCAAGCTCAGTACAAGCCACTCCAAGTCTGGGAAATGGCCGCTTCACTTTATGCTGTTAATAACGGCTACTTCGATGATCTCGAGGTAAAGAACGTATTGCCATTCGAAAAAGGCTTGCAAGATCATTTGAAATCTAAATTCGCTGACTTAGTTGCGCGTATTGAAGAAACCAAGGATTTGAGTAAAGATGACGAAGCTGCATTGCGCGCTGCTATTGAGGATTACAAGCGTTCTGCCTCTTTCTAAGAGGGCTCGCATAAATCATGGCAAGCACAAAAGAGATACGATCTAAGATCAAGAGCGTGCAAAACACGCGCAAGATCACGAAGGCAATGGAAATGGTCGCCGCATCCAAGATGCGTCGCGCCCAAGAGCGCATGCGTAATGCGCGTCCATACGCTGAAAAAATTCGTGAGATTGTTGCCAATCTATCAAAAGCTAATCCTGAGTTCCGCCCTGCTTACATGGCAACTCGTGAGGTGAAGAAAGTTGGCACGATTTTGGTTACTACAGACAAAGGCCTGTGCGGTGGTTTAAATACCAACGTCTTGCGTTTGATTGCTAACCAAGTGCGCGATTTGCAAGAAAAAAATGTTGAGATTGCGTACACCGCAATTGGTTCAAAAGGTTTGCAATTTTTGAATCGCTCAAAAGCAAAATTGATTTCTCAAACAATTCAAATTGGCGATACACCACATATGGATGTTTTGATTGGCGCAATTGTTGCCCAATTAGAAGCGTTTGAGCGTGGCGAGATTGATGCCGTTTATTTGGCATTTACCCGCTTTGTAAATGCAATGAAACAAGAGCCTGTTTTAGAAAAACTCTTACCTTTGGAGCCAGAAGCTTTGACTCCACAAGAGAAAACAGGCAATTCTTGGGATTACATCTACGAACCTGACGCAGAGTCTATTTTGAATGGCCTGCTTAAGCGTTACGTTGAGGCAATGATTTATCAGGCAGTTGCTGAAAACATGGCTTCTGAGCAGTCTGCACGTATGGTCTCTATGAAGGCCGCTTCAGATAATGCGAAGAACGTCATTGGCGAATTGCAATTGGAATACAACAAAACACGACAGGCTGCTATTACTAAAGAGTTGTCAGAAATTGTTGGCGGAGCGGCTGCGGTTTAAGCAGTCAGCGTTTAGGAATACGAAAGAATTCAGGAATTAAAAGCGGAGAAATGCGATGAGTAACGGAAATATCGTGCAATGTATCGGTCCAGTGGTGGACATTCAGTTCCCACGCGACAAAATGCCAAGCATTTATGATGCGTTGACATTAGTTGATAGCGGTGAAAAATCATTTGCTGAAAAAGGTTTGACCTTTGAAGTTCAGCAACAAATTGGTGACGGCGTAGTTCGCGCGATTGCCATGGGCGCCAGCGATGGCTTGCGTCGTGGCATGGAAGTGAAATCTACTGGCGGTCCAATTTCTGTGCCTGTTGGCCCAGCAACCCTCGGCCGCATTATGGACGTTTTAGGTCGCCCAATCGATGACGCAGGTCCGATTGCAACCGAAGAGCGTCGTGCTATTCACCAGCCAGCCCCTAAGTTTGATGAGCTTTCACCTTCTGTGGACTTGTTAGAAACCGGCATTAAAGTTATTGACTTAGTTTGCCCGTTTGCTAAAGGCGGTAAGGTTGGCCTGTTCGGTGGCGCGGGTGTTGGTAAGACCGTGAACATGATGGAATTGATTAACAACATCGCTAAGCAACACTCAGGTTTGTCAGTGTTTGCTGGTGTTGGTGAGCGTACTCGTGAAGGTAATGACTTCTACCACGAGATGAAAGAATCTAACGTTATCGACAAAGTGGCGATGGTGTTTGGTCAGATGAACGAACCTCCTGGCAACCGTTTGCGCGTTGCGTTAACTGGTCTGACAATGGCTGAAGCATTCCGTGATGAAGGCCGTGACATTTTGTTCTTTGTTGACAATATTTATCGTTACACATTGGCCGGTACCGAAGTTTCTGCATTGCTCGGTCGTATGCCTTCTGCTGTGGGTTACCAGCCTACATTGGCTGAAGAGATGGGTAAATTGCAAGAGCGTATTACTTCTACCAAGACTGGTTCCGTTACCTCTATTCAGGCCGTTTACGTTCCTGCGGATGACTTGACCGATCCATCACCAGCTACAACATTCTTGCACCTAGACTCCACAGTTGTGTTGTCACGTGATATCGCTGCATTGGGTATTTACCCAGCGGTTGATCCATTGGATTCAACCAGCCGTCAGCTCGACCCACAAGTGGTTGGTCAAGAGCACTATGAAGTAGCTCGCGAAGTACAGATGACATTGCAGCGCTATAAAGAGCTGCGCGACATTATTGCAATTCTGGGTATGGACGAGTTGTCACCAGAAGATAAGTTGTCAGTATCACGTGCTCGTAAGATTCAACGTTTCTTGTCCCAGCCTTTCCACGTTGCTGAAGTGTTTACTGGTTCACCAGGCAAATACGTTCCACTGAAAGAAACTATCCGTGGTTTCAAAATGATCTGCAGCGGCGAATTGGATCACTTGCCAGAGCAAGCGTTCTATATGGTGGGTTCAATTGATGAAGCCATCGAGAAAGCCAAGAAGCTTTAATCTAGGGAAATTATGTCAACCATACGCGTCGATGTAGTAAGTGCTGAGCAGTCTATTTTCAGCGGGGAAGCTAAGTTTGTTGCGCTTCCTGGCGAAAGTGGTGAGCTCGGCATTTTGCGCGGCCACACTCCTTTGATTACACGTATTCGTCCAGGCTCAGTTCGTATTGAAAAAGCTGATGGTGATGAAGAGTTTGTTTTCGTAGCAGGTGGCTATTTAGAAGTTCAGCCAGATCGCGTTACTGTTTTAGCGGACACCGCTATTCGCGGACATGATCTTGATGAAGCTAAAGCGATTGAAGCTAAGAAACGTGCTGAAGAAGCGATGCAAAACCGTGGCACTGACTTTGATTTGGCTTTGGCCCAATCTGAGTTTGCAATGGCGGCTGCACAGCTGGCTGCAATTGCACGTTTCCGTCGTAAAAAGTAATAGCTGGTCATCTCCTTGCTGTTAAATGATCGGTTTTTAAAGGCCTGCCTGGGCGAAGCGGTTGATCAAACACCGCTTTGGCTCATGCGTCAAGCCGGTCGATATCTTCCCGAGTACAACGCTACTCGCGCCAGAGCTGGAAGTTTTTTAGGGCTCGCAAAAAATCCTGCATACGCTACTGAAGTAACCCTTCAACCTTTAGATCGCTATCCATTGGATGCGGCGATTTTATTCTCCGATATTTTGACTATCCCTGATGCCATGGGATTGGGCTTGAAATTTACCGCTGGCGAAGGCCCAAGCTTTGAACATCCTCTTCGCACTGAAGAGGCGGTTATGAAATTACGCGTTGCTGACATGGATCAGTTGAAGTACGTCTTTGATGCAGTTTCAGAAATTCGCAAAGCATTGATACAGGAGGGTAAACAGCGCGTGCCTTTGATCGGCTTCTCCGGAAGCCCTTGGACATTAGCTTGCTACATGATTGATGGCTCAAGTGCCGATGATTTTCGTCATGCCAAAACGATGATGTTTAGTCGTCCTGACTTGATGCAGCACATCCTTGATATCAATGCTCAGTCAGTCGCAGCCTATTTGATAGAGCAAGTCAAAGCAGGCGCTCAGGCTTTGATGATTTTTGATACCTGGGGTGGAATGCTGCCAGATGGCTGGTATCAAAAAATGTCTCTGGCTTCAATGCAAAAAGTGATTTCTTTATTGCCACGCGAACATGAAGGCAGAAAAATTCCAGTAATCATGTTTACCAAAGGCGGTGGGATTTGGTTGAGCGATATGGCGCAAGTTGGTGCTGATGTTATTGCCATTGATTGGACAATGTCACTGAGTCGCGCACGCAAACAATTGCTGGCATTGAACAAGCCATTAGCATTGCAAGGTAATTTAGATCCGCTTATTCTGTTCTCGGAGCCAAAAGAAATTGCACGGCAAGCAAACCTTTTGCTTGAGGATTTGGCGAGTGCTCCAGCCCTTAAATCGGGCTTACATCCTCTAGACGGACATATCTTTAATCTAGGGCATGGGATTTCTCAATTTACCCCTCCTGAAAGTGTTACGGCTCTTGCCGAAGCGGTCATTGAGAGCTCAAGGGCTCTCAGGACAAAGTCGTAATACTGAGTGATTGCTAACTTGACGCTAGGATTTTTAGCGAAAGTTATGCACAGATAACGGGAAAATTCGAAATTCAGTGAGATTGCGAATAATGATGAAAATTCACTTTCGAATATCTTTCCAAGTTATTGATTTATATAAATAATTACTAAAAAGCTTTAAAAGGGTGCAGAATCTGAAAGCTGATAAATTAGCTTATAAATCAGAATCCTCGGATGATATCCACAGACTTATCCACAAGCAAACTAAAGATTTGAAGTAAATCATGCCCCCTCCGATCGTTGTCCAAGTTGTTGTTGATAAGCCCCTTGCCCAGGGTTTTGACTACTTGTGGGACGACAAGGCATTGGGGGGGAGCCCACAGGTGGGGGCAATTGTTGAGGTTCCCTTTGGGCGCAGTTCACTGGTGGGATTGGTAATTAAAGTAAGCGCTCACTCAGACTATGATCTTGATAAATTAAAAGGGGTAAGCAAAATTGCGCCCCTTCCCCCCTTGGACCCAGCAGTATTGAAGTTAATGAACTTTGCCAGCCAGTATTACATTCATGCGCTAGGTGAGACCATTATTCCCACCATTCCACAGATGTGGAAAAAGCCAGATGATTGGGAAAAGATCCCCAAGAAATTAGCGGCAGATGAAGAAAAGCAAAAGAAAAAAAACAAACTAGAAGCTGTAGAGGGTTTTGTTGATGAGATCCACCTGAATGACGGCCAAAAACTCGCCTTAGAAAAATTGCGCACCATGCCTTCGGGCGAATTCAAAGCAATACTGTTGCAAGGACAAACTGGTAGCGGAAAGACGGCTGTATTTTTAAATTGGTTAAGCGGCATTTTGGAAGATGCAAGCGCACAGGTATTGCTCTTGGTGCCGGAAATTAATTTAACGCCACAATTGGAGCGCAGAGTGCGCGCTTATTTTCCAGATAAAAAAATGGTGGTGCTTCACAGTGGCGTGAGTGAAAAAGTCAGAGGCATCGCTTGGTATGATGCGATGACTGGTAAAGCCCAAATTATTTTGGGAACAAGATTGGCTGCATTAACTCCCCTGCCTAATCTGCGCGCCATTGTTGTTGATGAAGAGCATGATCCATCTTATAAACAGCAAGATGGTATCCGTTACTCTGCAAGGGATCTTGCGATATGGCGTGCCCACGACCTTAAGATACCGATCTTATTGGCCTCTGCTACACCATCGCTTGAGACTTGGATGGCTGCCAGGGCTAACCGTTATGAATATATTCGTCTGGATCAGCGCGCGCAAGGCGCAAGCTTGCCAAGAGTGCATTTGATCAATACGCGCGATCCACAAACGCAATTTAGTCCGGGCGATATAGAGAAGCCAAAATCCAAAAGCTTGATTACTAAAACTCTTGCTAATGCGGTCAGTCAGAATCTTGAAAATAAGCAGCAAAGCCTAATACTCATCAATCGGCGAGGCTATGCCCCCGTTCTTAGCTGCGGCGCTTGCTCATGGCTCTCAAGATGCGAGCAATGTAGCTCCTATATGGTGCTGCATAAAGCAGGAGCATTAGGCAGAAAGTCAGTTTTAAGTTGCCACCACTGCGGCTTGGTTAAATCAATTCCAAGTCATTGTCCGGACTGCGGTAATGCCGACTTGAAGACCTTGGGACAGGGAACTCAAAAGATTGAAGATGCTATTGAGGAGATGTGGCCGGCTGCAAGAGTGCTGCGAGTCGATACAGACTCCAGCAGAAAGAGTAAGGGTGCCGAAGAGCTCTTTCAGGAAATTCACGAAGGCAATGTCGATATCGTGGTTGGGACTCAGATGATTGCCAAGGGGCACGATTACCAAAATATTGGCTTAGTTGCTGTGCTGGATGCGGATAGTAGATTGTTCTCTCAAGACTTTAGGGCTGCAGAGCGATTATTTGCCCAATTAGTTCAGGTTGCAGGGCGGGCTGGGCGATCCAATAAGGATGGTGAAGCAGGCGGAGCTATTTATATTGAAACGCAGTTTCCAGAGTCTGCAGTTTTTCAGTTTTTACTGCGCCATGACGTCGATGGGTTTTTAAGCTTTACGGCCAATGAAAGAAAAGAAGCGGGCTTGCCGCCATTTGCCTACCAGGCTCTTATCCATGCTGAAGCTAAAAGTTTAGATAAAGCAATTCAGTTTTTGAGTAGCCTGAAGGGATATTTAAAGTCTCGGGGCCATATAAATAAGGACCTCAGAGTCTATGATCCGGTCCCCAAGGCAATGATGCGCGTAGCGGGCTCGGAACGCGCCCAACTTCTGGTGGAGTCTGATGATCGTAAAAACCTGCAAGAAATCTTAGAGGCAACGGATCTTTATTTGCGAGAGCGCTCCCAGGGACGCATTAGTAAAGAAGGGCGCATTCGATGGTTAATTGAACGCGACCCCATTTCAATCTAATTGATTTCAGATATTAGACGCCAGGGCCCGCGTTATATATTTCTGGGGTCAAGAGTTGATTGAGTTCTTGAGCAAGAACTTCATCGGAGGCGGGTTTGATTTTGAATAACCAAATACCGTATGGATTTTGATTGACGATCTCAGGCGATGCATCTACCTCTTCATTGAGGGCAACAATCTCGCCACTTATTGGCGCATGAATATCACTGGCCGCCTTCACTGACTCAATAACCGCAATAGCCTCACCCTGCTTTACTTGTTGCCCAAGTTTTGGGGCTTGAAAGAACATCACATCGCCTAGCGCTTCTTGTGCATGATTGCTAATACCAACCCAAACTAAGCCATCATTTTCTTGATCGGCCCATTCGTGAGTTTCTGCAAATTTAAATGTATCTTGGCTGTTCATTGTTTTATCCTTTAGGTGCATTTTATGCCGACTCCCATAAACTAGCTTTCCCAAATGATTCATTTAACTGCTTGTACGTATGCCAATTAAATTAGGAATTGTTCCCGTTACTCCCTATGAGCAAAATTGCTCAATCCTAGTTTGCCAAGAGACTGGCGACGCTGCTGTGGTTGATCCTGGCGGTGATATTGAAAAGATCCTTAAGGGCCTTAAGCAGATGGGCGGTAAGGCTAAAAAGATTTTGCTTACTCATGGGCACTTGGATCATTGTGCGGCTGCGAAAGATTTGGCCGACCAACTGGGCGTTCCTATTGAGGGCCCACAAGAGGAAGAGCGTTTTTGGATTGATCAGTTACCAGAACAAACAGTGCGTTTTGGTTTTGGGCATGCCAAAGTTTTCGAGCCTGACCGCTGGTTAAATAATGGTGATCATGTTCAGGTGGGAAATATTGATCTTGAGGTATTTCATTGTCCTGGTCATACGCCCGGCCACGTTGTATTTTTTGATAAAGAAGATCGTCTAGCAATAGTTGGGGATGTTTTGTTTGCTGGTTCAATTGGCAGAACGGATTTTCCACGTGGCAATCATGCGGATTTAATTAATGCGATTAAAACGAAATTATTGCCCTTAGGCGATGACGTGCAGTTTGTTCCGGGTCATGGACCAATGTCCACGTTTGGTCAAGAGCGCAAAACGAATCCCTATGTGGGAGATGGCGCGTAGCTAATGAATCTAGCCATTTGAACTACAAGTGAGTATTAGGTTTTGGCTGAACCGGTACGATGCGTACGGTTGTATAAACAGCTGGCGCAGATCCAGCGCTGCTTGCGATTACTTGTCGGAATCCATGTGCCACCCTCAAGTCGTTTTTCACGGCTGCAAGAAGAGCAAAATTTCAGGCTCTGGGAGGTTTCTTGGGTAGCTGCTGGAGTCGATGTAGTCATGGGCAATCCGGGTAAGGCAAATCTTATACAGAGATCTATTTTACCCGTTTTGTCCCGCTGGGGCTGGGGTTAGCACAACCCGGACCGAATCGGCCGTTTTGTTCCCGTCAAAATCTAACCAAGCCTTGTTTTCAAAGTCATAGAGCTTGCACTTGCGCGCAGTATCGAAATACCAGCCCCAAGAGAACTTTTGGACAAAAATACGCTCTGGAAGGATCGTTTCTAAGGTCTGTTGGGCCTCTGGCAGGCGATAAAGCGGTACGCTCATATCCACATGGTGCGCAGTGTGCTCCATGATGTGGTGCATTAATTTGCCCCAAATCCAGTTAAAAGTCAGGTGAACGGTTGTGGATACAAATGGCTGGGCGCGTAACCACTCAGATTTCTTGTCATACCAAGAGACTTTTGGATGGGTATGGTGCACGTAAACCACAAATCCAATCATGCCGTTCCAGAACAAGAATGGCACTGCAAAGCCAGTGATCAAGCCAATCCAAATAGATTGCCCAGTAGCAATGGCTCCCGCAATTAAGCAGCCAACCCAAACGATTGCAAATGCGGTAACAAGCAAATTGTCTTTTAAGAAAATGGGACGATCACCGGGTTTGTTTTTTGCATTTGGGAAGTACTCGCGTCTCCACCAAATTTCAATGAGGTAATAAAAAACAGGACCCCAGCCGCTACGGTAAAGGCGCTCTAGAGCCTTACGCAACGGGGGAAGCGCGTCGTATTCTGATTTTGATAGGGGTGCCCATACAAAGTCAAAACCCTTTAGATTGGTTTGGCCGTGATGCACAACGTTATGACCAACATCCCACAAGCTGTATGGTGTGAGAGATGGCAAGAACGCAATACGACCTAACACTTTGTTCAGTTCGCGATTGGGTGTGTAACTTTGATGGCAAGCATCGTGACCCAATATAAAGATGCGACCTGTTACAAAACCGGCAATCAAACCAAAAACAATTTTGAGCAACACGCTCTCTACGAAGATTGTTCCTGCGATACAGCCTAGCCATAGGAAGGCATCGATTGCTAGGAGCATGATTGCGCGCCCGGTTTCGCCCTGTGCCATCGGGATTAGCCAGCTTCGAATGATTTTTCGATGCGGTAATGGGGCCTCTGGATGCAAAGGATTAGTTAAGGAAGGCTCAGAAAGGGCGGTATTTAGATGTGTAGACACGATAAGAATCAATAAGTTAGGAGCAAATGATAGCGGTTTTCGCAATTTCACGCATGATGTAGGTCAAAAACCCCTTGATTTTTGGCGCGCCCGGCAGGAATCGAACCTGCGACCCTTGGCTTCGGAGGCCAATACTCTATCCACTGAGCTACGGGCGCTAGTGGAAAAACTGGTTACCCCTCTATTGTAAGTGTCTATAACCCTTCTCTCTAGTTATAATCTCGACAAAACAACCCTGAAACCCGTCAAACGATAAATTCTTATGAGCAATGAGCACGGAAGTCTAATTAAGTCCCCAAAACAACTCATCATCATGGTGTTCGCAAGCTTTTTCGTGCCACTCATCATCATTTTGTTGTTAATGGTGTTTGTGAACAATGGCAAGCGCGCAGATTCATCTGCATCTGCTGATCAAATTATTAAGCCAGTGGGGCAACTCAATTTTAAAGATGCTAGCGAGCCTGCAGCTCCCGCAACTAGCGTCAAATAAGTCCTTAGCGCACATTTAAAAGCTGGCCTTGTGCCAGCTTTTTTATTTTCATTTATTCACTCTTTGCATCTAAGGCAACTTGGTAGGCTTCTTTTTTTGTGAGGCCTAAAGTTTGCGAAAGAACGGCAGCAATTTCTTTGCTCCCCATATAAGGGCTCAGCGCATTAGCCCACAACAAGAGAGCTGAATGCTCCGGAGTCTCATCGCTATTGGCTGATCGCCCTGCAACCACGATGACAAATTCACCCTTAAGGCTCTCTGCCGCCTCTAGCCAGTGAGTAATATCTTGCGCTTGAAGTGGCACCAACTGCTCAAATTTTTTGGTTAACTCACGGCAGACTAAAAGCTGACGATCAGCCTCTAAATTTTTTGCAAGCAATGCAAGCGTTTCTTTAATGTGGTGCGGAGACTCGAAAAAGATGCTTGCCTTTTTGCTGCTGGAGATATCCTGCAGCAGAGCATCACGCTCTTTAGCTTTATTGGGCCAAAAACCTAAAAACTGAAAGCGCCCTTCTGAATGATGCATCACTGAGCCGGCCGCCGAGATAGCGCTTGATACAGCGCTTGCGCCCGGAATGGGAATTACTCTGAGCCCTGCTTTTTGAACCTCATTTACCAGCTTTGCCCCTGGGTCCGAGACTCCTGGGGTGCCAGCATCTGAAATATAAGCCCAGCGCTCATTGTTCAAGAGGTGTTGTATGACTGTTTGAGCACCGCCAATTTCATTGTGTTCGTGCAACGCTAAACATTTTTTATGAATGCCAAATTGTTGGAGTAATGCCGCACTATGTCTAGTATCTTCACAAGCAATCCCATCGACTGAATTGAGAACATGCAGGGCGCGTAAAGTAATGTCGCCCAAATTGCCGATAGGTGTCGCAACCATATACAGGGCTCCTGCAGGTAAATCCTGCTGCTTTAAAAAATCGAAAGAGCTAAGTTCCATGGGGGCTGCCTGCAAAAAGTTAAACAATTGGTAAGAGGATACGTTGCTTTTGGGATAAGCTGATTGCTACTGAAATTAGGACATCTTTGGCGCATAATATTGTTATGGAAAAAGATATCAACGAACGTTTGCGTCTGCGTGCCTCCCAGCATTTTCTGGACAGCATTGCCGTGAAACAAGAGGCTGAAAAACTGCTCCCCGAATCTGTTGCTAGGGGCGTACTGGCAATGGTCGATTGTTTGCGGGCCGGCGGTAAGATCATGGCCTGTGGCAATGGCGGTTCTGCAGCCGATGCGCAGCACTTTGCAGCAGAGCTCGTTGGTCGCTTTGAAAGGGAGCGCCAAGAGTTGGCTGCAATTGCTTTGACGACCGACACTTCAATTCTTACGGCCATTGGAAATGACTATAGCTACGATGAGATTTTTAGCAAGCAAGTTCGCGGTCTTGGAAAAAAAGGCGACGTTCTGTTGGGTATTTCAACCTCAGGGAATTCGAAGAACGTGATTAAAGCCATTGAGGCTGCCAAAAAGCTTGGTATGAAAGTCATCGCATTCACTGGCAATGGTGGTGGCAAGATTGCACAACTATTAGATAAAGATGATGTCCACTTGTGTGCACCATCTACGCGAACTGCGCGCATTCAAGAAACGCATTTGGTTTTGCTACATGCTTTATGTGATGGCGTAGATCACGTACTACTCGACTGAAAATTATTGTTACTTCAATACAGAAATTACCCAAATGAAAATCTCATTCCTCAGAAAACTGTTTCTCGCTACTCTCGTTGTTTCACAACTTTCTGCATGCGCAGTGGTTGCTGTTGGTGGGGTAGCGGCGGGCGCTGCCGTTATGGCGGATCGACGCACACCAGCCGTGCAAGCAATTGACAAAGGGATTGAGTTAGAGGCAGAGAATGCGCTAGCAAAAAGATTTGGTGATAACGCACACATTAACGTGACTTCGTTTAATCAAAAAGTATTGCTCACTGGCGAAGTGAAGGATGCTGATATTAAGGGTGACGCAGGAGCTTATGTCAAGGCGATGAAGAATGCGCGCTCCGTGTTTAATGAATTGGTTGTTGGGCCAAACAGTAACTACACATCACGCGCAAATGACTCTTATCTGGAGTCTAAGATCAAAACACAAATGGTCTTTACTGACCAGTTACCGTCAAACTCTATGGTTATAGTGGCGGAAGGGGGTAGCGTCTATCTTATGGGGATCTTAACGCAAAGTGAAGCTGACCTTGCCAAGAAAATTGCGAGCAATACCAATGGCGTAAAAGATGTTTATGTTTACTTCGACATCATTTCTCAAGAAGAAAAAGTTCGCTTAGAAAAGCAAGGCAAAGCAGATCAAACTCAATCTAGTAGCCCTCCAAAATTTCAATAATTTTTTCGTAGGTTGTCGATGCTAAAAAAGCGAGTGATTGTAAAAATAGTTTTTTTATTTACAACGCTCGCTCTTTTCATGTCTGTTGCGCAGGCGAATGTTGAAGATGAGAATGCATTCGTACTTGCAAAACAAAACGCTTGCTTGGGTTGTCATGCAGTGAATAAAAAAATTGTGGGCCCTAGTTTTCAAGCGGTGGCAGAAAAATATAAAAACGATTCAAACGCTCAAGTATTTTTAAAAAATAAGATTGCTAAAGGGGGGTCTGGTTCATGGGGCGTTGTACCTATGCCGGCCAACTCAAAATTAAGTAATGCAGATCTATCTACATTAAGCGGCTGGATCTTGCGTGGAGCGCCCTACAAAAACTAGAGCTGTAAATTAGCGCGCTAAGCCTGGTCTGCCTAGAAACCACCACCAGGCTTCATTAGAGCGCTTGAGGTTTTCTTTTAGGGCGTAGTCCATGCCAGCCCACTGCTCATTGGCGGCCTCTTCCACAATAGTTGCGGTATTTGCTGGGGGCAGCTTAAGGCAAGCATCAGCATCGCCATAGGCGTACTCAACTGTCATCCCTGCCTTTTGCGCCAGATGCATCATGGCTTTGTTATTGGCAAGGCAATGAACGTAAAGGGTTTCAATGCTGGTATTGCGTGAGTGAACGGCTGAGCGTTGTAACAATGCTGTGCCCAGGCCCTGAGAGCGCCCTTCTGGTAGCACTGACACACCAAATTCAGCAGCTCGTGCCTCGCCTTTGTGCTCTGGCAAATAGGCTAAATGGGCCATGCCAACAAGTTTCAGATCTAAGTTGAAAACACCAAAAATGACATCCCGATTGAAATCTAGACCCTCAACATAGTGACGAATCACTTCGTCGGGGGTCTGAGTACCAAATCGTAGACGTCTATCTTCATCATTAAGTTGCAATAAATGATTCAGTATTTCCTGTTTATATCCAGCGTGAAGTTCGCGAACAGGCACAGCTCTCCCGGCAGAATGCGGGCTTGAGGGTGAGTGGCTATTCGCTAATTTATTGTGCATAGCAATATTTTAGCAGGGATAAGGGAAAATTTCAGGGTTTTCCCTATGTTTGTTGGAAATACGCCAAATAAGAATGAAAAAACAGCGTAATTTTTGGGTTGACTAGGCCTAAACCTTAAAAAATAGGATTTTTTTAAAAAAAGTTGAAATTTTTTTTAAAATCTAAACCATTGTTTTAATTGACTATATTTTTAAAGTAAGAAAAAACTTAGCCTTTTTTAAGTAAAAGAGTACGAAAGGTGTTGACGACCCTGAAAATGTGGGATATAGTCTCACCTCTCTGCTGAATGTTTTATGAAATACGAAACAAGTCAGCCCTCTTTAAAAATTAGTCAACCGATAATTGTGGGTACTAAGTGAAAGCATCCAGTCCTTCGGGACAGATGTAAATAAATAGTACTCATAGACAGTAAAAAGATTTGGTTTTATTACCAAGTCAATTTCTTGAATGAGTGCGACGATCCGCAAGGATCACAGGAATTGAACTGAAGAGTTTGATCCTGGCTCAGATTGAACGCTGGCGGCATGCCTTACACATGCAAGTCGAACGGCAGCACGGGTGCTTGCACCTGGTGGCGAGTGGCGAACGGGTGAGTAATACATCGGAACGTACCTTATCGTGGGGGATAACGCAGCGAAAGCTGTGCTAATACCGCATACGCCCTGAGGGGGAAAGCGGGGGATCGAAAGACCTCGCGCGATTAGAGCGGCCGATGCCTGATTAGCTTGTTGGTGGGGTAAAAGCCCACCAAGGCGACGATCAGTAGCTGGTCTGAGAGGACGATCAGCCACACTGGGACTGAGACACGGCCCAGACTCCTACGGGAGGCAGCAGTGGGGAATTTTGGACAATGGGGGAAACCCTGATCCAGCAATGCCGCGTGAGTGAAGAAGGCCTTCGGGTTGTAAAGCTCTTTTGTCAGGGAAGAAACACCGGCTCTAACACAGTCCGGGAATGACGGTACCTGAAGAATAAGCACCGGCTAACTACGTGCCAGCAGCCGCGGTAATACGTAGGGTGCGAGCGTTAATCGGAATTACTGGGCGTAAAGCGTGCGCAGGCGGTTATACAAGACAGGCGTGAAATCCCCGGGCTTAACCTGGGAATGGCGCCTGTGACTGTATAGCTAGAGTGTGTCAGAGGGGGGTAGAATTCCACGTGTAGCAGTGAAATGCGTAGATATGTGGAGGAATACCAATGGCGAAGGCAGCCCCCTGGGATAACACTGACGCTCATGCACGAAAGCGTGGGGAGCAAACAGGATTAGATACCCTGGTAGTCCACGCCCTAAACGATGCTGACTAGTTGTTCGGGATTTACATCCTGAGTAACGTAGCTAACGCGTGAAGTCAGCCGCCTGGGGAGTACGGTCGCAAGATTAAAACTCAAAGGAATTGACGGGGACCCGCACAAGCGGTGGATGATGTGGATTAATTCGATGCAACGCGAAAAACCTTACCTACCCTTGACATGTCACTAACGAAGTAGAGATACATTAGGTGCTCGTAAGAGAAAGTGAACACAGGTGCTGCATGGCTGTCGTCAGCTCGTGTCGTGAGATGTTGGGTTAAGTCCCGCAACGAGCGCAACCCTTGTCTTTAGTTGCTACGCAAGAGCACTCTAAAGAGACTGCCGGTGACAAACCGGAGGAAGGTGGGGATGACGTCAAGTCCTCATGGCCCTTATGGGTAGGGCTTCACACGTCATACAATGGTGCATACAGAGGGTTGCCAACCCGCGAGGGGGAGCTAATCTCAGAAAATGCATCGTAGTCCGGATCGTAGTCTGCAACTCGACTACGTGAAGCTGGAATCGCTAGTAATCGCGGATCAGAATGTCGCGGTGAATACGTTCCCGGGTCTTGTACACACCGCCCGTCATACCATGGGAGTGGGTTTTGCCAGAAGCCGTTAGCCTAACCGCAAGGAGGGCGACTGCCACGGCAGGGTTCATGACTGGGGTAAAGTCGTAACAAGGTAGCCGTATCGGAAGGTGCGGCTGGATCACCTCCTTTCTAGAGAAAAGATGCTGAATCCTAGTGCCCACACTTATCGGTTGACAATAAAAGCCACGGGTCTGTAGCTCAGCTGGTTAGAGCACTGTGTTGATAACGCAGGGGTCGTAGGTTCAAGTCCTACCAGACCCACCACCAGCCAGAAACAAGACTTAGTGGGACGTTGGGGGATTAGCTCAGCTGGGAGAGCACCTGCTTTGCAAGCAGGGGGTCGTCGGTTCGATCCCGTCATCCTCCACCATCATCTAAATGTCAAAACTAAGCGAATATTTAATCGTTTAGTTTTGCCATTTATGGCTGTTCTTTAAAAATTTGAGTAAGCAAAGTGTCAAATGTTTCTTTGAGAGGACATTTGACAATGTAATAAGGGTAAAGATTGAATCATCAATCAGTAATACAAACGAGTTTTACCAAGTTCTTAACAAAGTACTTACAGTTTGGATTACGGCAAACATGTCAGAAGTAGAAGTAAAGCCTTTAACAGGTACTAGCAATGGTGCTCGTTATAGGATCAAGTGAATAAGTGCACATGATGGATGCCTTGGCGATTACAGGCGACGAAAGACGTTATAACCTGCGATAAGCCCCGGGGAGCTGGTAAATAAGCTTTGATCCGGGGATTTCTGAATGGGGAAACCCACCACTTTTGTGGTATCCATACCTGAATACATAGGGTATGAGAAGCGAACCTTGTGAACTGAAACATCTAAGTAGCAAGAGGAAAAGACATCAACCGAGATTCCCAGAGTAGTGGCGAGCGAAATGGGAACAGCCTTCTAGTGATATCTCAGTAATTAACAGAATGGAATGGAAAGTCCAACAATAAAGGGTGATAGTCCCGTATGTGAAAATTATTGAGTGGTACTAGGCTAGAGACAAGTAGGGCGGGACACGTGAAATCCTGTCTGAATATGGGGGGACCATCCTCCAAGGCTAAATACTCGTAATCGACCGATAGTGAACAAGTACCGTGAGGGAAAGGCGAAAAGAACCCCGGGAGGGGAGTGAAATAGATCCTGAAATTGTGTGCATACAAACAGTAGGAGCCTCGTAAGGGGTGACTGCGTACCTTTTGTATAATGGGTCAGCGACTTACATTCAGTAGCAAGCTTAACCGAATAGGGAAGGCGTAGCGAAAGCGAGTCCGAATAGGGCGCTAGTTGCTGGGTGTAGACCCGAAACCAGTTGATCTATCCATGGCCAGGTTGAAGGTGCGGTAACACGTACTGGAGGACCGAACCCACTAACGTTGAAAAGTTAGGGGATGAGCTGTGGATAGGGGTGAAAGGCTAAACAAAACTGGAAATAGCTGGTTCTCTCCGAAAACTATTTAGGTAGTGCCTCGTGTATCACTGTAGGGGGTAGAGCACTGTCATGGTAGTGGGGTCCATTGCGGATTACTGCGCCATAGCAAACTCCGAATACCTACAAGTGCAAGCACGGGAGACAGACATCGGGTGCTAACGTCCGGTGTCAAGAGGGAAACAACCCAGACCGCCAGCTAAGGTCCCTAATATATGCTAAGTGGGAAACGAAGTGGGAAGGCTAAAACAGTCAGGAGGTTGGCTTAGAAGCAGCCATCCTTTAAAGAAAGCGTAATAGCTCACTGATCGAGTCGTCCTGCGCGGAAGATGTAACGGGGCTAAGCATATAACCGAAGCTGCGGATCACAGCAATGTGATGGTAGGAGAGCGTTCTGTAAGCCTGTGAAGGTGTCTTGTAAAGGATGCTGGAGGTATCAGAAGTGCGAATGCTGACATGAGTAGCGATAAAGGGGGTGAAAAGCCCCCTCGCCGTAAGCCCAAGGTTTCCTGTTCAACGTTCATCGGAACAGGGTGAGTCGGCCCCTAAGGCGAGGCAGAGATGCGTAGCTGATGGGAACAAGGTTAATATTCCTTGACCATTGTTAGATGCGATGGGGGGACGGATCGCGGAAAGTTGTCCGGGTGTTGGAAGTCCCGGTTCTTGCGTTGGAGATGGCTATTAGGTAAATCCGGTAGCGTAATTCAAGGGCGTGAGACGAGCGAATTTATTCGCGAAGCAATTGGAAGTGGTTCCAAGAAAAGCCTCTAAGCTTCAGTCTAACAAGACCGTACCGCAAACCGACACAGGTGGGCGAGATGAGTATTCTAAGGCGCTTGAGAGAACTCAGGAGAAGGAACTCGGCAAATTTGTACCGTAACTTCGGGATAAGGTACGCCCTGGTAGTTTGACCCTGTACAAGGGGAGGACGAAAGGGTTGCAATAAAAAGGTGGCTGCGACTGTTTAATAAAAACACAGCACTCTGCAAACACGAAAGTGGACGTATAGGGTGTGACGCCTGCCCGGTGCTGGAAGATTAAATGATGGGGTGCAAGCTCTTGATTGAAGTCCCAGTAAACGGCGGCCGTAACTATAACGGTCCTAAGGTAGCGAAATTCCTTGTCGGGTAAGTTCCGACCTGCACGAATGGCGTAACGATGGCCACACTGTCTCCTCCTGAGACTCAGCGAAGTTGAAATGTTTGTGATGATGCAATCTACCCGTGGCTAGACGGAAAGACCCCATGAACCTTTACTGTAGCTTTGCATTGGACTTTGAATCGGTCTGTGTAGGATAGGTGGGAGGCGTTGATAACAGGATGCTAGTTCTGTTGGAGCCAACCTTGAAATACCACCCTGATTTATTTGAGGTTCTAACCTTGGCCCGTTATCCGGGTCGGGAACAGTGCATGGTAGGCAGTTTGACTGGGGCGGTCTCCTCCCAAAGTGTAACGGAGGAGTACGAAGGTACGCTTGGTACGGTCGGACATCGTACCTAAAGTGCAATGGCAAAAGCGTGCTTAACTGCGAGACCGACAAGTCGAGCAGGTGCGAAAGCAGGTCATAGTGATCCGGTGGTTCTGTATGGAAGGGCCATCGCTCAACGGATAAAAGGTACTCTGGGGATAACAGGCTGATACCGCCCAAGAGTTCATATCGACGGCGGTGTTTGGCACCTCGATGTCGGCTCATCTCATCCTGGGGCTGTAGCCGGTCCCAAGGGTATGGCTGTTCGCCATTTAAAGAGGTACGTGAGCTGGGTTTAAAACGTCGTGAGACAGTTTGGTCCCTATCTGCCATGGGCGTTGGAGATTTGACGGGGGCTGCTCCTAGTACGAGAGGACCGGAGTGGACATTCCGCTGGTGTACCTGTTGTTTCGCCAGAAGCATCGCAGGGTAGCTATGAATGGAAGAGATAACCGCTGAAAGCATCTAAGCGGGAAACTTGCCTGAAGATGAGATCTCCCGTAGGTTCAACCTACATAAAGGGTCGTTGAAGACCACAACGTTGATAGGTCGGGTGTGGAAGTGCAGTAATGCATTAAGCTAACCGATACTAATTGCCCGTTAGGCTTGATCCTATAACCAGCACTATTGTGTTGGATGTTTGCCAGATTTAATCTGCATCCTTATTACATGCTTACTCAAATAGAGTTGTTGATTTAATCAGCAACTCGACCCTCTACGCCCGGTGACCATAGCAAGTTGGAACCACTCCTTCCCATCCCGAACAGGACAGTGAAACGACTTTACGCCGATGATAGTGCGGATTACCCGTGTGAAAGTAGGTAACTGCCGGGCACCAATGCGACGCCCAGACCCTCTTAGGTCTGGGCGTTTTTACTTGTGCAAAGCGTTTAGAGATATTGACAGAAACTCCATTTGGAGTCAGAATATTGGGTTCGCGGAGGGGTGTCCGAGCGGCTAAAGGAGGCAGACTGTAAATCTGTTGGCTATGCCTACGTAGGTTCGAATCCTACCCCCTCCACCAGATGTGCGGGATTAGTTTAATGGTAAAACAGCAGATTTCCAATCTTCGGTCAAGAGTTCGATTCTCTTATCCCGCTCCAGAATTTGTTGCATTAGATTTCGCCCATGTGGCTCAGTGGTAGAGCACTCCCTTGGTAAGGGAGAGGTCGGCAGTTCGATCCTGCCCATGGGCACCATGTTTGATTTTATTAATTGTGTATTTCGTGTTTGGTTTAAGAGTTAACTAAAGGCAGATTAAAAATGGCAAAAGAAAAATTCGAGCGGACAAAACCGCACGTAAACGTAGGCACCATCGGTCACGTTGACCACGGTAAAACCACATTGACAGCAGCAATTGCAACCGTGCTTTCTAAAGCATTCGGT
>NZ_JAYGQU010000013.1:0-57289 GCF_035012985.1 Polynucleobacter sp. MG-28-Ekke-A2
ACCCGCTTAAGACCGCCTGACTTTAGAAACTCTTTAACTACCTTTAGCTTGAACTGCTTGCTGTACTTGCTCATAAAACAAAACCCCCTTGGTTGGACATAGCGTCCAACTTTTGGGGGTCAGTTCACTCGGGTGGCTTTTTAAATACTTTGATCTACTTAAGATCTAAAAACTTAAGAGCGCAGATCCTTGCCGTTCAGCGTCAAGCGATTAGACGAACGGTTTTGACATAAACCAATCAGGCGATTTCTTTCGGCCATCACTTTATCTGCATAGCCGCCATCATCCTCGGCATTCGCAGCACCAACGTAGTACTTCAGACCATTGCGCAATGAACCAGCTGTAGCGATCAGGTATTTCAAAATATAGGCACCAACACGAATATTGACTTCAGGCTTAGCAGCTTCAGAAGTCCCGCCAAAGATTGCATACTTGTCTTTATGCACTGAAGTCATCACTTGCATGAGGCCTTCAGCACCGGCGTGACTCTTAGTATTTGGGTTGAAGTTGGATTCCACCGAGATTACTGCCAATAAAAGCACTGGGTCAATGTTGACTTCTTTTGCAATCAAAATCGTGTTTGAAACATACTCTTCAATCTTCAAACGATCGAGACTGTATTTCTTCTCAAAGAAGTCAGCTACAGCACGTTGATTCTGAATCGAACCCATTAAGTTGCTATCCAAAGCCTGGGGGTCCATCTTTGAAGTTGGGATGCGATCAGACAGATGGGAAATCGATTTCACCTGCATTTGCGCCACAGAGGGCATTAGCAAAGCTACGGTCTGCTGCTTGGCACCAGTCAAACCAGTTGAAGCAGGAATCTTAGACTTGCCATGGATCACAGCGGCGATCTCAGTATCAGTGGTCTGGGCGGCTGATACTTCATTGGACTCTTTATATTGATTGAGCATGCCAAAGCCGTTATTCCAAACCATGTGGCGCGCTTCTTCAGGAACAAGGATACGTGCAAGGTCAAAAGCGCCGGCATTAGTACCATTGCCTGAAAGCCAAAACCCAACCACCATGAACACAGTTAAAACGAGTAGGCCATTAATGACCCGATAGATCGGAGCCATGGCATGCGCTAGCAGCTCATTAGCAGTCAAAGTGTTTGACTGAGGATTCTGCATATCGCTCAAATTGTTAGCTAAACATTTACTCATTCATTGTTTACAAGACCTCAAAAAACTAGACTACCGTTTTATGCTGCATTGCAATATCTAAAAAACATGGGTCATCCTAAGAAGTTTCTTATATCAAGTCAAGAATAAAGAAGTAGAAATCAATAACTTATTGATCTAGGAATCCGGGAGATCCCGCATATAGGTAGCTACAAACATATATAAATCAATAAAATCAATAGCTTATGTAGGTTAGGGAGTACTAATTTCACTCTATAAAAAAATCGCTTAAATGGGACTTTTTTGTGTTTTTGGCCAAAAATTCAACCCAAAAAATCATATATCTAGTGCTTTCATGCCTGTAATTTTCTAGGGGTAGTAGCAAGGCAGATGTTATTGCAAGGCAGTATTTTCAAGCCTTCTTCAAGAAAACATGCACTTTGATATACAGAAAAATATCAACAGAGTTCTGTTGCTTATTAGCTCTGGAGCTAGCCCAAGATTAAAAGATGCGTGCGCCTGAAGTGGAGGTCATACACTAAGAGCCCATGAAATTCCTTCGTCACCTTCTTGCCCTTGTAGCAATTGCCGCCTCATTAAACGCCCTTGCGGCTTTTGAAGACTGTAAAGATCTATTCCCAGCTCAGCAAATACCCATGAGTCCACAAGTGGGGCGCGACCTTTGCTTTGATAGCTTTGCCATCTACTACTCTCCTCAGGATAAAAAGCCAATCTATGCCGTTGAAAAGCTTAATCGGGAGCAGCTATCTGCCCCGCACCCGCGAAGAAGCAACCAGTTTTACGAAGAAGCCAGACTACCCTTCTCCGAACGGGCCCTGCTCTCGGATTACCGCGGAAGCGGCTTTGATAGGGGGCATAATGCCCCAGCAGGTGACATGAGTAATGAACGCTCTATGGCTCAATCTTTCTCATTGGCCAATATGATGCCCCAAGCCAGGCAAAACAATCAGGGAATCTGGGCTAAGAATGTCGAGGAGCCGACTAGAGCTTATGTCAAAAGATCTTCAGGCGACATCTACGTTTACACAGGCTCCATTGGCAATAGCGGCAGTATTGGCAGAAGCCGAGTGACGATTCCTAGCCATTTATATAAGTTGGTGTATGACTCCAATAAAAATATTGCTTGGGCATATTGGATCGAAAACACCAATGAAGCATCTATGACTGCCCCCATCTCTTATCCACAGTTGATACAAAAGACAGGAATTGACTTTCACTTACCCGTAGGTGAAGGCGACAGTACGAACAATACGTCGGCGCAGACCCATGACATCAAGGGGCAAAGGGCTCTCGTTGGCGGATGGTATCCCATATTTTTTGACGATTACTCCTCAAGCAAGCTCAATGATGTCATCAACAATATCAAGTCGGGCAAGATAGCCAATATTCAGATTCAATATGACCGCAATGAAACTCTTGCAAAACAGATTTCTTCGCAAATTGAATCGCAGGCCAAGTTCAAGGCCAGCTTAATTCAAAGCAGTCCACCAGAATCAGCAACTGTGACTTACGAACGTAATCGCGTCACACTGATTATTCGCTCAAAGTAATTTAGATTTAGCGTGCAGGCCATGCGCCCGCTGGATTGGCGCCAAGAGTCCACGCAGACCATTGTGGTCTAGGGTATGCATTAATTCCAATAATTCACCAAGCTCGCCCTTAGGAAAACCTTCGCGGGCAAACCACGCCAAATAATTCCCCGGCAGATCAGCCAATGTACGCCCTGCGTGCTTACCAAAAGGCATCTTCATTAAAACCAATTTTTCCAAGGACTCAGCGTTCATTTGTAGAAATCTTACAAGCAAAAAAGAATAGGCCCATAGATTTCGCCATTTTTTAGGTCATGGTTATTTTAATTAGTTGAGAATCATTCTCATCTAATGCTATATTGAGAACCATTCTCATTTAGATTGCTAACCACTAACCTCAAGGGACCATGAAATTGACCATCAATAGACTTCTTGCATTCAGCCTCTTCTTAGTTGCCACACTTCACTTCTCCTTAGCCCATGCAGGCGAGGGAGTGTTTGGCTGGATCTACACCTTAGATTTACAGCCTAAGGGCAAGCTGGAGTTTGAGCAGCGTCTACAACTCAATCAACAGCAAGCAGCAGGAACTTACGATGCATTAACCGCTAGGACCGAACTGGAATATGGTTTAACTAACGACTTTCAGGTTGCTGGCTATATCAACTCTTACTACACCAATGCAAATCAAAATTACACTAATCCAGAAGCTTGTGGAGATACTCCAACCTGTACCGGCGGTTACGGAGTACCTTCTTCGCATGACCCCTCAACAGCGTATAAGAAAAGTGGCATTGAAGGTGGCTCTCTAGAAGCAATTTATCGCATCACCAATCCAGTGACTTCGCCTGTAGGTGTAGGGCTTTATTTAGAGCCGACATGGGGAAGAAATAAAGATGAGCTCGAGGCGAGACTCTTGCTGCAATCTAACTTTATTGATGATCGATTAATTTTGGCGGGTAACGTTGTAGCTGCGAATGAGCGCTTAAAGTTTATTGAAAACGGCAACGTTCCTGAATCGATGCTCGATTTCCTGGTGGGCGCGAGCTATCGCTTTGCCCCCAAGTGGTCGGCTGGTGTGGAGGCACGTTTTCATAATGATTATTCAGAGCTAAATTTACGCAATCAAGTCCAAAGAGCCACTTTTGTAGGTCCCAATATGCATTACGCAGCCAAAGACTGGTGGGTTACTGGCGCTTGGCGCTATCAACTTGCAGGCGGCACCTGCATGGGTGGTGGAGAGGCCGAATGCTCAGATGCTCGCGTCTGGGATAGTCACTCAGTAAATGAATTCATTGTCAAAGTTGGCTTCCCACTTAATTAAGCGAAAGAAACTATGGAAATTCAGAATCTATTAGTTGCAGCTTTAGCTCATTTGCTGAAGTTTCAAGCCACCCAATGTCAAACAGCCAAGAAAAGAGCGTTGATGATGTTTGACAAACTCTCAAATGTCCAAGGCATCAACCCAGAAATTCAAGCA
The DNA here is from genome assembly GCF_035012985.1 of Polynucleobacter sp. MG-28-Ekke-A2. Taxonomy (NCBI): domain Bacteria; kingdom Pseudomonadati; phylum Pseudomonadota; class Betaproteobacteria; order Burkholderiales; family Burkholderiaceae; genus Polynucleobacter; species Polynucleobacter sp. MG-28-Ekke-A2. Next base: position 4,153 of record NZ_JAYGQU010000013.1, read on the forward strand.
CTTTGTAATGAAGCGAATGAATTACTTACTGCCTAAATACATTACCTAGATATCACCCCATGATCTGGAAACCTAAACCCTTAGCTCTTATTGGCATAGCAATGATGAGCGCACCAATCATTGCCCATGCAAAAATTTATGTTTCTGCAGAGCAAGCTCTAAAAATTCTTTTCCCTAACAAAATACTGACGAAGAATCCCGTCATCATTACGGATGATTTGCAAGAAAAGATGCGTATCGCATCCAGCATTCGTTACCCCTTTCAGGGCGAGCGCATCTGGAGGGCAGCTGATGGTAGCTGGTTTGTGGTTGACGAAGTCATAGGAAAACATGAAATGATTACTTATGCCGTTGCCATCAACCCAAATGGTGGCATCGCTGGTATCGAAGTTTTGGAATACATTGAATCTTATGGTTATGAAGTAGCAGAAGCGCAATGGCGTAAACAGTTTGTAGGTAAGACCGTAAATGACCCCATCAAGCTTAATCAAGATATTCAGAATATTGGTGGCGCAACACTTTCTTGCAAACACCTTACTGATGGAGTGAAGCGGGTAACGGTTTTATATGACCTAGCCCTGAAGAACACCCATTCAAAACCCAGCCTCGGAAAGTAACAATGCTTCGTTGCAAACCACTTCTTGGCACCTTTGTAGAGATCTCCATACATCAAGATGATGGGCAAGCGGCTGTTGATAATGCTTTTGCAGCCATTCAAAATATTCATGACCTCATGGGATTTCATGATCCTGAAAGTGAGCTAAGCCAAATCAATCGAAGTGCCCACATGGAAGCAGTTGAGATTCATCCATGGACTGCGCAAGTCATCCGAATTGCAAAAGAGGTTCACCTTGAATCCGATGGCCTATTTAATTGTGGAATAGGCCATCGTCTGGTTGCTGCGGGATTATTACCCCGCCATATCAACTTCTCCAATCATGATCTTGGTGGCGTTGAAGACATTCACTTCCTAGCGCCTGACTTGATACAGTCCCGCCGCCCGGTCTGCCTTGATCTGGGTGGAATCGCCAAAGGGTTTGCAGTAGATATGGCGGTGAGAGTCTTAATATCAGAGGGCATCACATCCGGCTCAGTGAATGCTGGTGGTGACCTACGGGTTTTTGGGAATACCTCCCTCCCAATTCAAGTTCGTCATCCTGAGAGATCTGAGGAGTTAATTCATATCGGATCTTTGAAAGATGGAGCTATTGCCACAAGCAGCCTTTACTTTGCAAAAAGAGATGGTCAGAGGAGTCATATCATCAACCCTCTAGCCCAGAATTTTTCCGAGGTTCATGTGGAGATTGCTGGGTCATTCTCTATTCTTGCAAAAGAGTGTGTTTATGCTGATGCACTCACCAAGGTTCTAGCCTTATCCAATAATGAGCATCACCCTTGCTTTAGTCATTTCTCAGCGCAAGCACTAAGGATAGTCGCATGAGCCGCCTTGGGAAGATGCCTCGCTGGCAAAGAACGTTTGTCATCTGCGGCATGATGGCCTGCTCAATCACTGGCCTGATGTATCTTCTAGGGCATCAATTTCAGATCCAAAGATCCACTCTTGGCACACATAGCATTCTCGCAGCTCATGGCATTGCTGCAATGCTGGCTACCTTAGCTCTTGGATCAGTAATGCCATTTCATATCAAGGTGGGCTATAAGTCCAGAAAGCAGTTGTGGAGTGGCTTTAGCCAACTGGGCTTTCTATTTGCACTTCTCATTACCGGCGGAATGCTTTATTACGGGCCAGAGGAAATCCGCGATACTGCAATTGACACCCATTGGATTATGGGGCTAATGTTCGCTGTCATCTTCTTATTGCACCTAACCGTCATTAGGAAGCCAAAAACAATGGTTAGCTAAATTGTGAGAGTGATAAAACAGATTTATTTTTTACAATAATGGCTGTAGAGCAAGTTCATGACCGATAACGTTATGTCACTGGAAAGGGAATAATAAATTTGCTTACCGTCTCTACGTGTCTTAACCAACTTTTTAGTACGTAGTACTGTCAGCTGTTGCGATAAGGTTGGTTGATGTATTCCGGTTGATTCCTCCAGGTCCCCAACGCACCGCTCCTCAACAGCGATTTCACACAACAACATCAGTCGACTCGGGTTTGAAAGTACTTTTAAGAACTCACAAGCCTTTGTGGCAGAAGACTGCATCTTCTTAAGTTCTGCAATTCGTTTTTTTTCGTTCAACATGAAAATTACAGTGCGTTAAGAGGAATCTTTAAATATGAAATCCCGTTGCTTTCCTTCGGAGGCATATCACCTGCGCGAATGTTAATTTGGATCGAAGGCAAAATAAGTACCGGCATATCTAATGTAGCGTCACGCTTACTACGCATCTGAACAAACTCATCCTCAGTAATACCATCATGCATATGAATATTCGATTTCTTCTGTTCAGCTACTGTTGTTTCGTAATTTACTGGACGCCCATTTGGCGGATAGTCGTGGCACATAAATAATCTAGTCTCACCAGGAAAACTTAAAATCCTTTGCATCGACTGATAAAGCGTGTGTGCATCACCGCCTGGAAAATCACATCGGGCAGTTCCAACGTCAGGCATAAACATGGTGTCGCCTACAAAAATGGCATCACCTACTTGATAAGCCATACAGGCTGGCGTATGACCGGGAACAAAGAGGGACTTAAAGCTTAGATTTCCAAAGTGAATTTCTTCCCCATCTTTAAGCAAAGCATCAAACTGAGAGCCGTCCGCTTGAAATGCCTCTTCCAAATTAAACACTTTTTTAAATACCCCCTGTACCACCGAGATATGATCACCTATAGCAATCTTGCCGCCTAATTTTGATTTTAGATACGGTGCCGCTGAAACATGATCTGCATGTGCGTGGGTTTCTAAAATCCATTCTGTAGCCAGGTGATTGGCCTTGACGAACTCAATCACTTCATCGGCTGATTTCGTTTTAGTACGCCCTGACTTATGGTCATAATTAAGCACTGAATCAATGATTAAACATGGTGAACCCGGTTTCTCATAAACCACATAAGTTACGGTCCAGGTATCTGGGTCAAAAAATCCCTTAACAATCGGTTTCATCTATTTATCCAATTTGCTGTAAATGATTTATTTTATGATAAATACTATATAAAAATGTAGACTAATCATAAACCCTAATAGCCAATCACTATAATTCAAGCTATTTTATTGACCTAGATCTAATAAAACATAGAGGTGGAGATAGTATGACTTCAGCAAACTCGAGTTCCAATGTATTTGACGTAGTAATTGCAGGCGGTGGCGCTGCTGGCATAGGCTTAGCTGCTAGCCTGAAATCCAGAGACCGCTCTCTAAATATTGCAATCATTGAGCCCTCTGAAGAGCACTATTACCAACCCTCTTGGACGCTAGTGGGCGGCGGTGCATTTAACGTCAAAAATAGTCGTCGTCAAACTAAAGATCTCATTCCATCAGGAGTGCGCTGGATTAAAGAGAAGATTGTGGGCTTCAATCCAGATGCCAATGAAGTTCTGGTCAGTAATGGTGCTGCAATTAAATATAAGCAACTAGCAATTGCAACAGGCATTAAGACAAACTGGGATGCTATACCCGGGCTAAAGGAAACGCTTGGTAAAAATGGGGTGACCTCTAACTATAGTTATGAGTACTCACCATATACCTGGGAACTTGTTCAAAGCCTGAAGTCTGGGAAAGCGATTTTTACTCAACCTCCTATGCCAATCAAGTGCCCTGGAGCACCTCAGAAGGCAATGTATCTATCCTGTTATGAATGGCAGAAACAAGGTCGCCTAAAAAATATTGAGGTTGAATTAGACAATGCGGGTGCCGCACTGTTTGGTGTAGCCGACTTTGTTCCGCCGCTTATGGAATATGTCAAAAAATACAACGCCAAACTCAATTTCAATAGCAATCTCATTTCCGTGGATGGCCCAGCTAAAAAAGCGATTTTTGCAGTCAAGGATGCAGATGGAAATGTTACGCAGATTGAAAGATCGTTTGACATGCTGCATGTAGTACCCCCACAAGGCCCTCAAGACTGTCTCAAGGGAAGCCCTGTTTCCAATGCTGATGGCTTTGTAGATGTAGACCAGTTCACCCTTCAACATACTCGCTACCCGAATATCTTCGGACTTGGTGATTGCTGTTCGTCGCCAAACTCTAAAACTGCTGCAGCAGCCAGAAAACAGATTGTGGTCGTCGCAGAGAACTTACTAGCAGCAAAACACAACAAACCCCTGCCAACTAAATATGATGGTTATGGCTCATGCCCACTGACGGTAGAGAACGGGAAAATTGTTTTGGCAGAGTTTGGCTTTGGTGGAAAACTCTTGCCCACTTTTCCTTGGCTCATTAATCCACTTAAGGCTACAAGACTCGCTTGGATTCTGAAGAAAGATGTTCTTCCTTGGCTTTACTGGAATGCGATGCTCAAGGGAAGAGAGTGGTTAGCGCGTCCATTTGAAAATTAATTGATGGACTTTTTGCCCTACCTAACCTTAGCAATTGGAGCATTTGTTGGCGTCTTAATGGGCCTCACGGGGGCTGGAGGCGGTATCTTATCTGTACCCTTACTGGTGTTTCTTCTGCATCTGCCAATGTCAGAGGCAGGCCCGATAGCATTAACAGCAATTACTGTTTCGGCTTTTGCAGGCGCTGTAATTGGATTTAAGGCCAAAGCACTTCGCTATAAAGCAGCCATGTTAATGGCGATTTTTGGCTTGGTCCTATCCCCGGCTGGCTTATGGCTAGCCCAGAAGGTACCAAACACTCCGCTACTAATACTCTTTAGCCTGGTGTTGATGTATGTTTCTATTCGGATGCTTTTACAGGTAGCCAGAAATCTTTCTGGAAAACCTCTTCCACAAATTAAAAGTCCGCCCTGCCAACTAGACTCATCGATCGGAAAGCTGATTTGGACAGTGCCGTGTGCTCGTGCGCTAATGTTCTCTGGCGCCACTGCTGGATTTTTATCAGGCCTACTAGGTGTCGGTGGGGGATTTATTCTAGTTCCCGCTTTAAATAAATTCACTGACCTGCCAATGAAATCAATTGTTGCCACTTCACTTGGTGTTCTCGCAATTGTTTCTGCTGGGGGCGCCTTTATCTCCCTTGCCTCTGGAACTCTGAATACAGCCATTGCAATTCCTTTTGCCTGCGGTTCACTTTTGGGACTTCTCCTAGGAAAAGTATTGGAGCGAAAAATAAGCGGCCCTAGAATTCAGCAAATATTTGCAGTCTTTACATTAATCATTGCCGTGAGCTTAATGATCAAGGCAATAAATCATTGATGACATCTTTTAGTGATGCCTAAAAGACCGCTGTCCTCCCTCCTCTTTATACTCAGCTTTAGCCTTTTAGGAGTTCTGCTGATGTTCATCACAAAGCCAAGCACCTTTCTATCCACTTCCATTAGCGCCGTCTCTGGCAAGGTAAGCAATCTCAATAATGAGCTACTGGAGTACGTAAACCCAGAAAAGCCTACTCACGACCACTCTTCGCAGTATTACAAACGCTTTTTTATTTCCAAATTTAATTTGGGCGATACAGCAGTCGAAGCAAAGTTTTCATCCCCCATGAAAATTACCGATGGTGATCAGATCACCGTATCGGGATATCCAAAGGGTGGTAGCTTTCAGGTTCTTGCCTATAACAATCAAACCCAGCAAGTAGCCAGCAATGAAAATTGGGTTGTATTGTGCTTGGGCGCAGCCTTCTTTCTTGCGGTAGCTATAGGCTTACTGAATAGTGAACTAGTAGCTGGAGGCGCATTGATTCCAAAGCTCTTCTTGGTTGGCTTTACCTTGGTTGCCCTTTACATGGGCTATCGCGCTTTGCTGATTCGAGAGGCTATAAAGCTCTTATCTAGCTAAAGAAAAAGCCCTTATTACTAAGGGCTTTTTTATTACTTTCAGCTTAGACAGCTACTTAGTGACTACCAGCACCACCCAGGTAAGCCGCTTTCACAGCAGGATCATCCTTGAGCTTTGCAGCAGGTCCGTGAGTAGCAATCTTGCCGTTCTCCAGCACATAACCGTAATCAGCTACATTTAAAGCAGCAGCAGCAAACTGCTCAACTAGCAACATGGTGACGCCTTGTGACTTGAGGTTAGAAATGATTCTAAATACTTCCTCAACCAAGATTGGAGCAAGGCCCATGGATGGCTCATCCAAAAGAATGATCTCCGGGTTCAGCATCACAGCACGAGCCATTGCTAACATCTGCTGCTCACCGCCAGACAAGGTACCAGCCAATTGATTGCGACGCTCTTTAAGGCGCGGGAACATTTCAAGAGACTTTTCTAAGTCATGCTTGATGTCACCTTTTGGGCGGCTACCTGTGAAGCGTGGAAACGCACCGAGCAACAAGTTGTCAGTGACGGACATTGTTGTAAACACGCGGCGGCCTTCAGGACTGTGAGCCAAACCTAGGCGGGCGATTTTATGAGAGTCGTAACCGTCAATTTTTTCGCCACCCAATGTAACTTCACCGGCCGTTGGCTTAATCATGCCAGTAATAGCGCGCATGGTGGTAGTTTTGCCAGCTCCGTTTGAGCCTATCAAAGTAATCACCTGTCCTTTAGGAACATCAATATTGATGCCATGGAGGACTTTTACTTTGCCGTAGCCTGCTTCAAGATTCTTAATAGATAACATGGTATTTACCGATTCAATATGTTCTAGTGATTAAGTACCCAAGTAGGCATGAATCACCTTCTCGTCTGCCTGAACTTCAGCTGGCTTACCTTCTGCAATCTTCTGACCAAAGTCCAATACAGAAACGGTATCGCAAACTGACATCACCACATCCATGTGATGTTCAATCAGGATGAAAGTAATACCGCTATCGCGGATCTTACGAATAATGCGCAAGAGTTCTTTGATGTCTGGCGCTGTTAAACCAGCAGCTGGCTCATCTAACAAGAGCAACTCAGGATCCAATGCCAAGGCACGAGCAATCTCCAGCAAACGTTGCTTACCGTATGGCAAGTTACGTGCTTCTTCATTGGCTAAATCATCTAGACCAACGAATTTAAGCAATGCCATTGCACGTGCATGTGCTTCAGCTTCTTCTTTCTTGTAACGTGGCAGATGTAAAGCAATCTCCACCATGTTGGATTTGAAGGTGTGATGCAAGCCAACCAAAATATTTTGGATAGCAGTCATCTCGCCGAAGAGCTGAACGTTTTGGAAGGTGCGTGCGATACCAGACAAAGCGATATCGGAAGAAGTCTTACCAACAACACTTTCGCCTGCGTACAACACATTACCGGCTGTAGGCACATAAATACCAGTCAACACGTTCATCATGGTGCTCTTACCGGAACCGTTAGGGCCGATCAAACCATGAATAGTGCCGCGCTTAATACTGAGATCAACATTGTTCAATGCCTTTAAGCCGCCGAACTGCATCAATACAGAGTCCACTTTCAGGAGCTCAGCACCCGTATTTTGATTGGCAACAGTACTAATGAAGTTAATGGAATCATCCACCTCTTCGTGATCGCCGCCGCGAGTAGTTTTAGCTTTGCCAACCATCGCCTGGTAGAAGCTTTTCGCGAAACCAACGATACCGCTTTGCAAGTAATACACCACTAGCAAAATCATGAAGCCGAAAATACTCAAACGCCAGTCAGAAATGCTATTTAACCAGAATGAAAATGCTGCTAAGCCCACCACACCAATAATAGGAAGAGCTACACGCTTTGGAGTGGTTATCTTCTTAGATAGAGCCATGCCAGCACCCACTACCACCACGACTGCAATGATTGAAGCGACGATACGGAATAGATTGATGTCATCTAACAATTTTGGCAACAGCACAATAATAGCTGCGCCAATAATCGCGCCTAAACGTGACTTACGTCCGCCCATGATGATCCCGAGCAAAAACAAAACAGCCAGCTCATTGTTATAGGTGTTTGGTGAAATATATTGCTCAGAATAGGCATATAAACAACCAGCTAAACCAGCAAAGCCAGCGCTAATCACAAATGCAATCACCTTAAAGCGGTATACGGAAACACCCATACAGTCGCAAGCAACTGGACTATCCCGTAAAGCCTCAAATGCACGACCCATCTGTGACTTCACAAAACGATCCACCACAATTAAAGCCAAAATTGCGATTGCAGAAACTAGCCAAAAATACTCAGCGTTACTCATCGGCGTTCCCATTAACTCTGGGAGCGTTAGCTTTATCCCCAACGGACCTTCGGTTAACCAATCCATTTCATTAATAAGGATCTGCGCAATGGTTCCAAAGGCTAAAGTCACCATGGCCAAATAAGGACCAACTACCTTGAGAGCAGGCAATGCCAAAATGCCGCCAAAAATGGCTGTGACAATAATAGATGCAGGAATAGTGGCCCAAATTGGAAGCCCGAGATGGAAGAACAAAATGCCAGCTGTGTATGAGCCAATACCAAATAATCCAGCGTGGCCCAATGAAACCTGACCAACATAACCAACAACAATATCCAAACCAAATAATAAAATGGTGTAAATCAGAATTGTTTCAGCTAAGTGAATGTAATAAGGGTTATGAATTACCAACGGAAAAATAAATAATCCGGCAATAGCAATTAATAGTGGTAACAGAGACTTCTTCATCATTAAACTTTCTTAATCGCAGATTTACCGAAGAGACCAGATGGTTTGTACGCCAATACAAGCAATAACAAAATCAAACCAGGCACATCTTTGTAACCAGTAGAGATATAAAAACCAGTTGCCGTTTCTACAATACCAAGAATCAAGCCACCAACAATAATGCCGAGGCCGCTAGATAAGCCGCCAATAATCGCAACTGCGAAAGCCTTCAGGCCTAAAGCGCCGCCCATGGTTGCGCCAGTCAGGGTTAAAGGTGCAATCAATACGCCCGCGAACGCTGCAGTTAAGGAAGAAAGTGCATAAGAGAAGGTAATGACTACGCTGGTATTAATACCCATCAAGCCAGCTGCATCACGGTCGTTTGCTGTCGCAACAACCGCTTTACCGTAAATAGTTTTGCGGTTAAAGAACTCTACCAACAACATCATCACTAATGCGCCAACGACTACTAAAATTTCCATTGGGAGAATATTTGCACCCAAGAAACTCATTGGCTCCATTGGTAACGGCGATGGAAATGGCAATGCATCACGACCCCAAATATTTTCAGCCACGTTCTTGAAAATAATACCGAGCGCGATGGTGGACATAATCCAACCAAACTCAGATTTAATCTTGATTGCAGGACGTACGCCGATGAGCTCAACAAAGCTACCTTGCAACATACCAAACAAGCAAACCACAGGAATCATCACCCAGTAATTCATGCCAAAGGTATCTACGCAAGTTAAACCTACAAGAGCACCTAACATCAGCGCTTCACCCTGACCGAAGTTCAAGGTGCCAGATGTGGCAAATGTGAGCTGAAAGCCGAAAGCGATAACCGCGTAGATCATCCCCACCGCTATGCCGCTCGAGAGGATTTGTGCAAACATGTCCATGTTATTGGCCTAAATATTCTAAAAACTGTTTTATTAACGAATCCGACATTGTAAGCAAAACGCCGCTTGTAGGCGGCGTTTTGCTTTATCTAATGCTGCAGTGCAAAATAATTATTTAAATTGCCTGCCTTAGAGCTTAAATTACTTCTTTTTCGCTGTAGCATCCTCAGCATTTAAGAACTCAACGCGGCCATTTTCAACTACACCCATCACCACGTCTTTTGCCTTGATAGCCTCATGGTCAGTCGCAGTAAATGGCTTGTTATAAGTCATTACAACGCCGTCAACTGGAGTCTTCAGATCTTGCAATGCCGCCAAAATCTTTGGTCCCTCTGTGCTGTTTGCCTGCTTGATAGCTGCAGCCAATAGGTATACAGAATCGTAACCTTGAGCTGCTGATACTGGAGAAGCAATGATGCCATTCTTTGGCTTGAACTCTTTTAGGTATGTATCTACGAATACCTTACGCTTTGGAGTAGTTGCAGGCTGCTGAATGAAAGTCTCAGGCATGGTTGCACCGTTACCGTTCTTGCCGGCTGTATCAATGAAGCTAGCCATAGACAATGTCCAGCTACCAATGATTGGCTTTTTCCAACCCAACTTTGCCATACCGTTAGCAATTTGTGCCAACTCAGGTCCAATTGCGTATGTCAACACAACGTCGGCTCCAGCATTCTTTGCTTTGAGTAACTGTGAAGTCATGTCAACGTCACCGATGTTGAACTTTTCAGTTGCAACTGGAGTAACGCCGTAACCTTTCAATGCCTTCTCTAAGTCCTCACGGCCTAACTGGCCATAGTTTGTTGAGTCAGCCAAAATAGCCACCTTCTTCAAGCCACGCTTCTCAACGGCTTCTTTTGCAATCATAGGAGCCTGAATGACATCAGGAGCGGCATTGCGGAAAACATAGTTTTCAGCAGCATTAGGGAACTGATGAGTAATCAATGTGCCTGTAGCTACGTTGTTCATTACTGGGATCTTTGCTTCTTGATAAAAGCGCTGTGATGCCAATGCAACACCAGTGTTGATGTAACCCAAAGTAGCTACTACTTTTTCGTTGTTAATCAATTCTTGTGCAATTTGTACGCCACGCTCGTTTTTCGCTTCATCATCGCGCTCAACCAAAACGATTTTGTTGCCGTTGATACCACCAGCAGCATTAATTTCTTTTGCAGCAAGGCGAACACCGTCACGCATACTGACACCCATTGAGGATGAACCACCAGTAAATGGACCTGCAACACCAAGTTTGATATCGGCAGCATAAGCGCCGGTTGTAAGCATTGCAGCAGCGGCTACTGCAAAAATGTGATGACGAATGTTCATAAAGTCTCCATGACTAAAAATTGCTAATTAATAAATACTTTTTTATAGGTAAAACCAAAACGAACAGTTATCTTACTGTTAATACAAAGGCAAAAAAAGGACTTTGTATTAGGGTTTTACATTAGCTCTAGAGGCTTATAAAAATCGCTGCTTAAGGCTACGTTCAATATTTGGCCAAAAAAGGTTGATGATCAGTCCAAGGATTACCAGACCTGCTGCCAAAATTTTCCATGCCGGCAAAGACTCTCCTAAGAAATAGGCTGCAGCCCCCATGCCAAAAATAGGTACCAGCAAAGGCGCAGGCGCCACCACTGCCGCCGGATGCTTAGAAAGGAGCCAGGCCCAAGCCGAATAGCCAAAGATGGTATTTCCCCAGGACTGCCAAAGTACGCCGGCCCATGCCCCTACTGGAGCTGAGGTTAAGGAAGTATTCATATGCTCCCACCCGCCCTCAAAAAGGAAAGAAATCGCAAATAGAGGAGGAATCGCAAAAGCGCTCGCCCAAACCACATAGGCCAGCATATTAATAGAGCCTGCCCTGCGGCTAACCGTATTGGCAACCCCCCAAGAAAAGCCGGTAAATACCACCAAAGCAAGCCCCAAGAAGGTGGTTGTGGCATCGGTGTGCAGCGCAATAATTCCCAAGCCAGTCATGGCAACTAGCACCGCCAGCATTTGATAAGTACGTAAACGCTCTTTGGCAAAAAACATCGCAAAGCCAATAGTAAAAAATACCTGAGTCTGAATCACCAGAGAAGCGAGGCCCGGGGAGATACGACCATTGATCGCAAAGTACAGAACTCCGAACTGCCCCACGCCCACTGCCAAACCATAAATACAAAGATTGACCCAAGATGTTTTAGGTCTTGGCACAAAAAAGACCAGAGGAAGAAATGCAAAGGTATATCTCAGTGCGGCAAATAAAAATGGTGGAAAAGCTGTGAGTGACAATTTAATCACGACAAAGTTCGTGCCCCACACTGCCACAATGGCTAACGCCAGCAATAGATGACTAGCGGGTAATGAATAGCTTTTCTGTGAAGTCTTAGGCACGCGTCAGCAATTCCGCCACGCGCTCAGCGATCATCATGGTGGGGGCAGCAGTATTGCCTGAGGTAATCGTAGGCATCGCCGAAGCATCGACTACACGCAGATGATGAATGCCCCTCACGCGTAATTCAGAGTCGAGCACCGCCATCGGATCGTTATCGCGACCCATCTTGCAAGTGCCCACCGGATGGAAGATGGTTGTACCAATGTCCCCCGCCGCTTTAACCAGCTCATCATCCGTTTGATATTGCACGCCCGGTTTGTATTCCTCAGGAGCGTAAGGACCTAGGGCGGCCTGCTGGGCAATCTTACGAGTTAAGCGCAGAGATTCTGCTGCTACCTTGCGATCTTCATCAGTCGACAAATAATTTGGGCTAATGACTGGTGGCGCTTCGGGGTCGATCGAATTGATGTGAACGCAACCCCTCGAGGTAGGGCGTACATTGCAAACGCTTGCCGTAAAGGCATTAAATGAATGCAAGTCTTCACCAAACTTTTCTAATGACAAAGGTTGTACGTGATATTCCACATTGGCACGCTTTTGCTCTGGTGAACTATAGGCAAATGCACCGAGCTGTGATGGCGCCATTGACATTGGGCCAGATCGCTTGAAGAGATACTCCAAGCCAATCATCATCTTTCCTAACAGCGTATTGGCTTTGGTGTTCAAGGTCTTAATACCATTGACCTTGTACACCATGCGCAACTGTAAGTGATCTTGTAAGTTCTCGCCAACACCCGGGAGATCAGCGATCACAGGGATGCCCAATTGCTTTAAATGTGCAGCAGCGCCAATACCGGAGCGCTCCAGTATTTGTACACTACCAATCGCGCCTGCACTCAATAACACTTCGCCACCCTGCTCGATGGCACATAAGGCTTCGCAAGATTGGCCATCCTTGATGTATTCAACCCCAAGACAATTTTTAGTAGCGAGATCAATTTTGAGCTTAGTAACAATGGCTTGAGTTAACACCGTGAGATTGGATCGCTTTGCTGCGTCCCTTAAAAAAGCTTTGGAAGTATTTAAGCGCCAACCAGCACGTTGACTCACATCGAAGTAACCCACGCCAAAGTTATCACCACAATTGAAGTCCTCTGAGGCTGGTATACCTGCTTCAACTGCGGCCTCTTTGAAGCGATCCATGATGGGCCAACGTAAGCGCTGCCTTGAAACAGTCCACTCACCACCCTTACCATGCCACTCATTTGCAGCGCTGTGGTAATCCTCAAATGATTTGTAGCGCCTCAGTGCGTTTTCCCAAGACCAAGAATCGTCACCCGTTGCTTGCACCCAAGATTCGTAATCGCCCGCTTGGCCGCGCATATAAATCATGCCGTTAATAGATGAGCATCCGCCCAAAACACGCCCGCGGGGATACAACAATGAGCGGCCATTCAAGCCTTTTTCAGCAGCTGTTTTAAAACGCCAATCCGCCCTTGGGTTATCGATGCAATACAAGTACCCAACTGGAATGTGAATCCAGATGTAGTTATCGTTTTTGCCAGCCTCAATCAACAAGACCTTCTTGTTGGGATTTTCAGTTAAACGCTTAGCCAACATGCAGCCAGCACTACCCGCTCCGATGATGATGTAATCGTAAGTATTTGCTTGAGTCATATATTCGCTGCTTGAAACAAAGTTGATCCTATTATTTACCAATACAAAAATTCAGGTACTTGTTGGTATTTTTGTTGATTTGTTATAGAATCACATTTGATCTAATATTAGATCATAAGAACCACCTATAAAAAATCCTTTGCCCAATTTGTAAAAAAGGCCTCCAAGCCTCTGCAGTTAACAATTGAAATGAGGATCGCTGAAGTTTGCGATAACCCGAGGATAGGCCAACAAAAGCTTGGTGATCTGCAGGGGGTATTTGTTTACAAGTTTCGCTTTAATGCTCAGGAATATTTGATGGCTTACCAGTTTGATCATTTTGCTGATGAAATAAAAATAACCTGGATTGAGTTTTGCCAAATTGGATCTCATGAAAATTTTTATACCCAGTTAAAAAAATCTATTCGACTCAAATGACGACTTCAATCTACCTCAATAGAGAAAGTGAGTACCACATATGACTCAATCCATGACAGCAGAGGATCTATATGCTCACGTGCAAAAAATGCCCTCAAAAGAACGTATTAAATTTTTCTCATTAATTGCCATCAATGCGTTTCAGGAGAATGACTATACGCATGATCAAGTATTTGGACACCTCCGAAACGCGACTTTCTCAGCAGAAGAGGCAGCAGAATTTTTAGAAATCTCACTTCCCACCTTGCGAAGGTACGTTCAGGCTGGCAGATTAAAGCCTACATCATTCATTGGAAGAAGCCAGTTATTTTCTTGTGCCGATCTGAAACTACTAAAGCAGAAAATCAACAAAGAATAGTCAAAGTTCAATACCCGTCTAAAATAACAATATGCATATTAATGAGAAGAATCGCACTCCCAAGCTAGTTGACCCTGATGATGGGCCCAGCAAGTCAGAACTAAAGCGCCAAATGACCGAACGCCAGAAGTTGGCTGAAGTTTTGGCAGCTTTGAGCAGTGATGCCTTAAAAACGATTCCCATGGATGAGGCCATTAAGGCTGCGGTTGCAGAGACCAATAAAATTAAAAGCTTTGAAGCGATTCGCCGTCATAAGCAATATCTTGGAAAACTCATGCGCTTCTTAGACGAAGAGGAATTAGACGCGATCCAGAAGCGCTTGGATGCGATTCAGGGTGTAAGTAAAGCTGAAACTGCCAAGCTACATTTTTTAGAAAGCTATCGCGATCGACTGATTGCGAATGATGAAGTCTTCACTAAGATGATTGAACAATATCCCGATATGGATATTCAGAATATGCGCACCTTAATTCGGAATGCGCGTCGCGAAAAAGAACAAAACAAACCACCTAAGGCCTACCGCGAAATTTTTCGCGTTCTTAAAGATATGGGCCTTTAAAGCTTGATCTTACGAGCTGGTACTTCTACCCAGCGATAAAGATAAGTTGCAGTCACCCAGGTAGCTACCACAGCAACCAATATCAAGGCAAGCGCCATGACGCCGTCATGAAAGGCGCTCATCCCCCAAGCTATATATAGCGTATTTGCCAGTAAGACAAACGAGAAATGAATTAAGAAAGCACAGTACGATCTTCTGCTTCCCCTGAGAATGATATTGACCAGCTTGTGTTTTCTGGACTGATGTTGAGGGCGCTTCTGATCTTGTTTCTGATCTTTGTAAGCCGAGTCCCCCCAAAGGATGAGGGCAATCGCGACCATATAGGCCAATATATTTCTGAGCCAAATTTGGTGAAAGCTTGAAACAACAATGACTACACCCACCCCTACAAACATAATTCTGGCAAATCGATTTACTTTAGGGTCGGGATAGTTCTTGCAAAGTTGTGCCAGCACGCCCAGTCCATAGGCTCCTATAAAGTAAATGAAGTAGTTTTCATAAGCGCCAGAGCGATTAAAAAATAGTAAGGATGCTACGCAGAGCACCAACAGCATCCATATCAGGGAGCGTAAGCCGGGAAACATCCCCAACATGATTGCCAGAATGGCATAGAGCTGCCAATCAATCGCCACATACCAAACGCCAGCAGAAATCGAATCTAAACCTAAGATGCCTTGCAGAAAAAATAAATGGGCTAAGAATTGTCCTAGGGTTTCTGATTCGCCAACAAATTCATCTTGAACCCAAAAGCGCGCAATCCAGGCACACAAAATCGTTAGAATGAGTGCTACTACATAGGGTGCAAACAATCGCAGGTAACGATTAAAGATTACCCTCAACACATTGCGGACATTCTTCAGGTCAGTGGAACGAGTCAATGATTGGGCCGCTAAATAGCCGCCCATCACTAAAAAGATTTGCACTGCGTAACGACCATACTCAAATAACCAAGTCATTGCCACCGGGAGTAGCAGTCGTGCATCTTCTGCAATTTGCCCATAACTCGAGAAATGATGCAGGATGATGGTTAAGGCTGCAAAAGTCTTTAAAAAATCAACGAGAAGAAAGTGGTTTTTGGACTGCACTACTTAGATTTGGTCTTACCCATCAAAGAAGCTAGCAAGGGATTAGCGCTTGCTAGTTCTTTTTTGGATTTAGCCTTCTCAGCAACACCGAGCTTAGGAGACTTGGCAGCGTTTTTCATTCCCTGCGCAGTTTTCAATGCCAGATTCTTATAGAGATCCGTTTTTTTCATGGTCATGATGCAGCTCTCTACACTAGTGAACGAATTTCAATT
The DNA here is from genome assembly GCF_035012985.1 of Polynucleobacter sp. MG-28-Ekke-A2. Taxonomy (NCBI): domain Bacteria; kingdom Pseudomonadati; phylum Pseudomonadota; class Betaproteobacteria; order Burkholderiales; family Burkholderiaceae; genus Polynucleobacter; species Polynucleobacter sp. MG-28-Ekke-A2. Next base: position 20,267 of record NZ_JAYGQU010000013.1, read on the forward strand.
ACTTAGTCAATGAACGAGCTGCCAAGCCCATGAAGAGCAATGACCAACCTTGCAGCAAAAGCTCAATAGCGATCAACATACCAGGCAGCCAAAGGCTAGACTCTGGATAACCATTCATGATCAGTACGCCCATCAAGATCGAGATTGCTGAAGATAGTACCAGCCAGAACCATTCGCGGAAGTGGCGATGCTGAAATGCCGAGATCAAACGCAATGCGCCAGTCACAAAAAAGATGGCAGCGAGCCACAATGTAATTGCCTCAAGCGCTGGAATTGGAAAAGCCCAAGTAAAGATTGCAGCCACAATGTAAAGGGTAGCTAAAACGAGCTGCACTCCAACGCTCTTCCAGCCTTGTGATTTCAAAGCATGAGCGCCTTGCAAGATGCCGCCAGCAAATAAGAAGATCCCTAAAATATTTACTGAGATAAAAGAAAACAATGTCTGACCTGCGATACCAATCATTCCGAGCACGATAAATAAAATTCCGAGTCCAATTAAGGCGCCAGGAACCTTGGCAGCTGCGCCCAATACTTTGGTACGAATTTCATTAATCTGTGCGGTGTTGAGTTCGGCCATATGAATGCTTTCTGTTGGAGTAATTACAAAAGTAGCCTCTACTGTATCAATAAACCCAGTTTGAGCTCGAATATTACTAATTTGCTCGCTAAACCTGAGTCCGGCAGGGCAAAAAATAAATAAGGGTATTCTTTATCCTTTTACACCCCCAGCTATGGGGATTGTTAGCAAAGAAAGTTATCCCTCATGAATAACACCCTTACCGTTATTTTAGGCATCGTCGCCATACTTCTGCCTCTAGTCGTAGGGCGTCTTTTCTGGAAACGCTTTGACCATTACTTTGGCCGAAACGATGAGGCCTATATGGATACCCTCGAGTACTTCCTAAAGAAAATCGGCTCCACTGTCTTGGTTGCCTTTGTCATCCTGTGGATTGGGATAAGTCTTGTATTTAACGGCAGTGCCTCATAAAAATGGGCGTCCAATTGAAAGAAGTCTTAGTTAAAGCGCAATTGAACTTTGCGATCTTGGCTTCTATTCTGATCATTGCAGTCTTGGGGAAATTTATCAACCCAGAGTTCACCAATAGTATTTTTGTAACTGCTGACCAGTTGGTATCTGAGCTCTACCTAGTGTTTGCCGCCATTACTTTGGGTGCCTTTATTCCCAATTTCAGACTTGTGGCTTTTGGATCGATTGCCGCCTTTATAGGTGCAGCGATCTTGATTCACCTGGAGATCTTTACTTATCTCACAACTGAATACTTATTTGCCGTTCTGATTGTGGTGCTTGGCTTTGCATCGATTGCTAACCTCTATAGACACTATCGAGAGTTTAAATTTTAACAAATTAGCTTTGCCGATCATTCAAGTATTGATTGTGATTTGTTTTTAAGTCGGCGAGCTTTTGCCATAAAGATGCTCTTGGTAAATTTATTTGTAATTTTTTCATTGAATTCTCCAGCTTACCCTCACGAGATAACAAAGCATCTATAGCCCTCTGGAGATCCCTATGAATACTATCTCCATAAGCAGCATAAGATTTTTCAAGTGCATCATTTAACTCCGACTTACGTGGGTTAAGCATGACAAGATCAATTACATCTCTACTGAACACTGCATCATCATTCCAGCGATCAGAGTTAGCTAGCAACTTGCTTGCCAATAAATCAACTCTCGATAATGTAAAAATATTACCAATTCGATCTTTGGGGCCGGGGTCATCAAATAAAATACGTCCCTCCAAAACAATCTCAAATTTAATTTTACTTTCGCCTGACTGAATGATTGTGCGGATTCCATATTGGTCAGCCCTAAGCTCGCGGACCAGTATCAAATCGCTACTATCGCTGCTAATTGCATGAATACCATCAGGCCCAGTTAGAAGTTGGCGTAGATTTCGATAGCCATTCACATCAGAAACTAAAAAATCAATATCTACGGACTCACGATACTCATCTTGTAATAGTGCAATTGCAGTACCTCCACCAAAGTAACAGCAATGCTCTTTTAATAAATGATGATTTAACTGAGTCAAAACATGTTCAATGTTTTGATGGTGTTTACGCTTAAACAAACAACTGCTCCATACCTCTATTAATAATCAGTCTTTGCATTAACTCTCTCTCATGATTTTCAAGATGCTCTAAATCTAAAAAACGTTTATTCCGCTCATAAATTGATATTGCCTCAGCATCCGTTAAATACTCCTCCTCATCTAACTGCCAAGCTAATGCTTTTAATTGCGGATAGTCCTTAATTCGAAGGTGCGGAGTATCAGGGCCTGCAATTTGTTTTGCGCACTCCTCAATCCCTTGATTACCCAGGGGAACTAAGCCCAAATGCAAATCCAGTACCTCGCATACCTGCAGATAGGCACCCATATTGACGGTTGACTCACCCCTCTCAATACGGTGCAATGTGACCCTTGAAATACCGGCTGCTCCAGCACATGATTGAGCGCGAATTTTCAAGGCCTTTCTTCTAGCGGTAATCTGCCCTCCCAAGCGCACAAGGACAGGCAGATTCTGTATGGTTTGATTATTGGGAGCTAAAGTCATAATGTTTCTTATTATATACATTTATGTATATTTGTAAACTATGGGAAACAAAATTTAGAAATAATCAATGTTGGTAACTAGATTTCCTTGATTTTTCATGAAATTTCAAGAATAATCTTGATAAGCGAGGATAATCCCATGAGAAACCTAAATTTAAGCAAATTTTCATCTCAGGCCAGTCCAGATGTATTGAATGGCCTGCACCAGATAGCTGATGCCGAGGGCCGTAAGTTTCATGCTGTCCTGGATGAGGCTTTCCGCGATTACCTCAATAAAAAAGGTTTTTCAATCAATAGCCGCATAGCGATGTCACACTTTGCTCAAAGTCTTCAAGAATTCGAAGATCTCTACAAAGAGCTTGCTAAGTAGTGCTTTATCTTTCAACCAAAGAGGTCATGTTGATACATGGCGTCTTAATAAATCAATTCGGCGGTTCACCAGGTATCAGAGATATTGCCGCGCTTGAATCAGCCCTTAATCGCCCGCAATCTGGGTATTACAAGGATGCGATTAGTGAAGCAGCTGCGCTGTTCGAAAGTCTTGCAATTAACCACCCTTTTGTTGATGGCAACAAAAGAATTGCATTTGCTGTTATGGATACTTTTTTACGATTAAACGGCTTTCGCATCCAAGCCACGCCTAAGACATTGCATATCAAGATTATCGGCATGTTTGAAAGTGGGGAATTAAAATTCGACTTTATTGATGCGTGGTTGCGCACAATATGTCAGCCTATTTAACCCCCTAAAAATTACCTGACTACCAACATTACCACCATGACCATTTGGCATCATGTCTATGGCGAACCTCAAAAATGGGGTCTGCTAAACCCTTAAGCCAGAGCCTCATTACCCTATTGTTTCTTGTGCGGCGTCTGTGCTCAAATGCCTTTCGATACCAACGTGGCGCCGAACTAGCCATAGTGATCTGCGTATCAGAGTGAAAAATCGCAATTGCTTTACGGCCAGCAGGCGATTTTGGACAAAGGTGAACAGAGCGCACGCCCTTGAAAAAGGTATCCCAATCTTTTAATACCTAACTATATTCATGCTGTTGATTTTTGCGTCTAAATGTTCTCGACATAACAAATTCCTCATACTGTTATTCATTAGTTACATCATGTCGATCTCCTTCAAAAAAATTAAAGAATAAAAAAACGCAGTCATATTTAGTGACTGCGTTTATTTTAAAGAGCAGAAAAACTATACTCAAATAATGGTGCCTAGGTAGATTATTTTTCTAGCGCTCCATAAATGACTGCATTGAGTTGCTCACGATGCACCTTACGAATTTCTCCTGGTGCAACACCCATCATCACTACAACCATCTGCTCTTTGGGGTCAACCCAGAAAATGGTTCCGTAAGCGCCGTTCCAGGTGAAGTCGCCAACGTTACCGTTAATGGCTGATAAGCCTCTGTCAGTGCGAACCGCTACACCCAAACCGAATCCATAACCCATACGTCCTGGCTCAGTAGCGCTCACATTGTTCTTAATATCTTTATTGAGATGGTTTGAAGTCATGAACGCAACCGTCTGCGGACCAAGCACGCGCTTGCCTTCTAAGCTGCCGCCATTAAGTAGCATTTGTCCAAAACGAATGTAATCACCCGCAGTGGAATAGGCGCAGGAACCACCGCAATCAAACTTCACTTTCTGTGTATGAATATCGACCTTCTGTGGCTTCCCGGTCAATGGATCCAGTGGAAGCGGCTGCGCCAAGCGCGGACGGTCTTTCTCGGCAAGATCAAAGGTAGTATTTGGCATACCAACTTTATTCCAAATGCGCTCTTGCATGATCGCACCCAATGATTTGCTGGCAATTTTTTCTTCAATAATGCCCAGCACATCTATACCAAAACCATAATCCCAAGCAGTACCAGGCTCGTATAACAATGGATTGCTTGCTAACTTATCAATAAATTCTGCTGCTGTGTATTGCGCGGCTGCTGGTGCAGAGCCAGCCGGGTAGGTCTTATGCACTGGTGTAGCGCCACGGCCGCCATACGTTAAACCATTGGTATGGCGCATGAGATCTTGGACAGTAATCGGATTTTTAGCTGGGATTAAATTCAGTTTTCCATCGCTATCAACTTGACCTACTTTCATATCCTTAAATTGGGGCAACCAATTGGAGATCGGTGCATTTAAGGGAAGCTTACCCTCTTCATAAAAAGTTAAGGCGCTAACTGAGGACATCACTTTGGTCATCGATGCCAAATTAAAAATGGCATCCGTAGTCATCGGCTTATTGTTTGCTTTGTCTAAATACCCATAAGGTTTAAAAATGGTTAGCTTGCCATTTTTAGAGACCGCTAGAACGGCACCGGCCATATTATTGGCGGCAATTTGATCGGCAAAGAACGCATCGATTCTCTTGAGACCTTCTTGGCTAAATCCCTGCCCTGGGGTGGCGCTTAAGGGCAATGGTGCTTTTGATGTATCGGCCGCAAATAGACTTGCACTCACTAATAAACCAGCAATAAGGCTGGTTGCCTGCATTTTTCTCATACTGTCTCCACTATTTATTGTTTTTTATGGCAATTCATGGGAATTTATCACCCTCTTTAGATATTGCATTGCGACTCATAACTTACAATAAAAATCCCAATAAAATCAATTAGTTAAATATATTCATTGCATCATCACCTGCAAGCTTACTGTGGCTTTAGAACCTCAGTCATGGTCATTTATAAATAAGAAGTGTTATACTTCAAACAAATAAAGTTTTATATAAAACAAATACAGCCCAATATGCACATTCACGCTGAAACACCCCAAATCATTGATCGTGGAGCGTTGGCCAAAATGGTCATGCAGCTAATGGATCACTGGGATCTTCCTACCGAAGATCAACTTGCATTACTGGGCTTAGCTTCTAGCAACCGCTCTGCCCTTGGACGCTATCGTCAAGGCGAACCTATCAGCCAAAACGTTGATCAATATGCGCGTGTTGGCCACCTATTGGGAATTCATAAAAACCTTCGCCTTCTCTTTCCTCGCAATAAAGAGCATTTATACAGCTGGATGAAAACTAGGAATAAGGCTTTTGAAAATAGAACCCCTGTAGAGGTGGTTAAAGAACTTGGGTTTATGGGTCTGCTGATGGTGCGGTCTTACCTAGATAGAGCAAGAGGCATCTAATGGATAGCCTATTTGATGGTTTAACTCTGGTTGACACCCATCAAGACTTAGCTCGAAACATCATTTCCCTTATTGAGAGTGAAAATCTTTTCGATGATTTGAGTGATTCCCCAAAAGACTGGGAGATCGCTCATATGGTTGAGCTTGACCACAAGCCATCTCCATTTGAATCCCCTGTGCCCGCAATACATCGCCCATTCGAGGATGCTGTATGGGACAACGCTATTACGTATCCATTTAATCATTGGATGCGTAGCCGTTTTTCAGATGGCTCTTTTGGGGTTTGGTACGGCGCAGATTCACTTGAAACCAGTATTTATGAATCAGCGCATCATTGGTATGCGGGACTCCTAAGTGATGCCGGATTTAATCGACCAGGAGCATATGTTGAGCGCAAGGTCTACTGGGTTAGGTGTGATGCCGCTTTAATTAATCTCAAAGATAAAGTGCTGTCTAACCCCCAATTAATGGATCCAAATGACTATAGCTACACCCAAACCGTTGGGGCTAGATTGCATCATGAGGGACATCCAGGACTTTTGACAAGGTCTACTAGAAATCTAAGCGGGGACACTTTTGCAATCTTAAAACCCCAAGTCCTTTCTGCACCTCGCCATGCTGCCTATTATTCCTATGAGGTAACCAAAGATGGTATCGCGGTTCTACTTGATGGCCGAATAATGTCCTTAAAAATTAATCTGGATATAAAAAACTGAATAGACCAGGGCAAAAAATCTTTATAAGCTTAATCGCTCTTGAAAGAGGTCTCTATGCGTGTATGTGAGTCCCCACACGCCATTTATTGAAGCAGAGTTTTCACAAAGTAAGTAATTTTGGAACTTTTTATATGATTTTTGATATATAGAATCAATTTTTAATTATTTGTAGAAATATCTATCAAATATGACAATAGCAGTCTTATGTATAAATACGATGCCATTGACCAAACCCTGGTAGATCAACGGGTTGCCCAATTCCGCGACCAGGTTGCGAGGCGCTTAGACGGCACCCTTGCAGAAGAAGAATTCCGCCCACTACGCCTGCAGAATGGTTTGTATCACCAACGACACGCTTACATGCTGCGCGTTGCCATTCCTTACGGTTTATTCAGTGCAAAGCAATTGCGCACTTTGGCACTCATCTCCGAAAAGTATGACCGGGGTTATGGTCATTTCACTACGCGTCAAAACATTCAATACAACTGGGTCACACTAGAAGATACTCCCGATATTTTGGCTGAGCTTGCCAAAGTAGAAATGCATGCCATCCAAACTTCGGGTAACTGTATTCGCAATATTACGAGTGATGCATTTGCTGGTGTAGCTGCCGATGAGTATGTAGACACTCGTCCGATTTGCGAACTCTTGCGTCAGTGGTCAACCCTGCACCCAGAATTTGCACACCTGCCACGTAAGTTTAAGTTTGCAGTCAATGGTGCAAAGGAAGATCGCACCGTATTGCTTTGCCATGATGTTGGCATCGAACTTAAGAAAAGCCCTAATATTAATAATGGTGAATTGACTGCTGATATTTATGCCGGCGGCGGCATGGGTCGTACGCCAATATTAGGCTCACTCATTAAGCAAGGACTCCCTTGGAATGTACTGCCTAGCTACCTCACAGCCTTACTCCGTGTCTACAACCGCTTTGGCAGAAGAGATAACCTCTATAAGGCTCGCATTAAGATCTTAGTAAAAGCCTTAGGCCCAGAAGAATTCGCTCGTCAAGTTGAAGGCGAATGGGCTCACATTAAAAATAGTGACGACAACTTTACGCAAGCAGAGTGGGATCGTGTTGCTCAGCATTTCACAAAGCCTGCGTACAAAACATTGCCTGCATTAAGCAATGAAGAAATTATTCATACTGCCGCCCAAACCGAGCAAGCAGCATTTGCTCGTTGGTTAGAGCGCAATGTTAAACCGCACCAAGTGCCTGGTTATGCGAGCGTGATTCTGTCGCTCAAGCCACACGGTACAGTTGCGCCCGGTGATGCCACCACTGCGCAAATGATTGCCATTGCCGATCTTTCTGATCAATATAGTTTTGGTGAATTGCGCGTTACCCATGAGCAAAACTTGGTACTTGCTGATGTTGAGCAAGCTAAGTTATATGAGCTCTGGCAAGAGGCTAAGAAGCAGAAGGTTGCTTTACCCAACGTTGGTTTACTGACTGACATCACTGCCTGTCCTGGCGGTGATTTCTGCTCATTGGCCAATGCTAAATCCCTCCCTATTGCCAAAGCGATACAAGAGCGTTTTGATGATTTGGATTACTTATTTGACCTAGGTGACATTAGCCTGAACATCTCTGGCTGCATTAACTCCTGCGGTCATCACCACGTTGGCAATATCGGCGTACTTGGTGTCGATAAAGACGGTGAAGAGTGGTATCAAATCACTTTAGGGGGCGAGCAAGGCAATAACGCCTCTATTGGCAAAGTGATTGGCCCCTCCTTCTATGCCGATGAAATCCCAGACGTGATCACTAATGTGATCAATACCTATGTAGGTGAGCGCAATGGCGATGAGCCATTTATTGAAACCTATCGTCGCATTGGAGTAGCCCCATTTAAAGAAGCAGCTTACAAAGATAAAAACGAAAACGCCAAGAAAAAAGAGAAGGCAATTGAAGGGGGTGTTGCATGAGTCAACTCAATATCACCTCTCATCAAGAGATTTTGCATTTCCCTAAAGGCGGCAAACCTACCCTAGCTCCAAATGAATGGCAAGTATGGGGCGGCAGCCAGGATGAGGGTGGTCTGCCCGATCTGGACCATGGTGCCCACAAAGTATTAGTACCGTTTACTTGGTGGCGCAGTCAGATAAATTCGCATCATCATGATGCAGATGTGATTAGTAAAACCCAGAATGGTCAGATTGGCGTGTGGTTTGCTACTGATGATGACATTCTGAAACATGCCGATGTGATTGAAGCAGGCAAACAAGTCTGGCCTTTAGTGGCAGCACACTTCCCCATCTTTAGAGATGGTCGTAGCTTTAGTACCGCAGCCCTACTAAGAAATCGCTTTTCTTGGGAGGGGGAGATCCGCGCCATTGGTGATGTATTGATTGACCAACTTCTACAAGGTGCTCGTGTTGGCTTTGATAGCTTTGCTTTGCGCCCCGATCAAAAACTGGATGTCGCCTTAAAACAATTCAATCTATATACAGTCACTACCCAAAATAGCTGGCGGGATAAACGCACCACCTTAAGCGCGTAAGCAACAGAAAAAATGACTAAAGCTTTTGCCAATAACAACAATCCGCTTGGCGAAGTGTATTTAGTGGGCGCGGGTTCTGGTGCAGTAGATCTGATTACCGTTCGTGGCGCCAAACTATTGGAGCAAGCGGATATTGTTTTCTACGACGCTTTGGTTGACTCTGAGATGCTAACACTATGTCCACAAGCCGAGAAGATCGAAGTCGGTAAGCGTTGCGGCAAGCTATCTTCAGCACAGCAGTTCATTAATAAGCGCCTAGTGGATGCCGCACAAAAGCATCAAGTGATTGTGCGCCTCAAAGGTGGCGACCCGATGCTCTTTGGTCGTGCCGATGAAGAAATTCAGACTCTCAAAGCTGCTGGGATTGAAGTTCAGGTTGTGCCTGGAATTACTGCCGCGCTTGCTGGTGCAGCCAGTATTCAACAGTCGCTGACATTACGTGGAGTATCCCGTAGCGTGGCATTTATCACCTTAGCTCAGGGCGCCGAGAATGTCGCCCCAGGACAGCCCATTTCCAATCCTACTGCTGACACTCTGGTGTATTACATGGGTCGCAAAGATGCTGCGCGTATTGCGCAGCAATTGATTGAACAAAGTCCCAATCAGCATGCCAGCACGCCAGTACAAATCTTGGAAGCCGTGAGCACAGCACGTGAGCGCTTATGGACAAGCACTTTGAAAGAGTTGGCTGCAGGCAAAGCCGATCAATGGTTTGATAGCAGCTCGCCTGCCCTCATCATGATTGGAGAGGCACTTGCAGGGCGCAACATGAGTAATAAACAGGTGCTAAACGATTCAACCTTAACTTTTGTGGCTCCAACTATTCCAAAGAGCAAAGCAGCTTAATACAAGCTCTTTACGCCGCGAGTGCCAATAAGGTAATGGCAGTAGGTGCCGATTCTGGATGCTGCTGGAATTTTTGCTCCACCTCCCAAATATCAACTGCCTCTTGCATGTGCAGCCAACTCTGAGGTGTTCCGCCAATCACTCGCGCGATACGCACGGCCATTTCTGCGCTAATACCTCTTTTCTCATGCAGGATCTCTGAAACAGTAAGGCGACTCACCCCTAGGTGACTTGCAAGAACCGCTTGGGTAACGCCAAGAGCCGGCAATACATCTTCACGGAGAATTTCTCCGGGATGCGTAGGCCTACGATTTGTATTTCTTAAACTCTTCATTAATTTCTTCATTAGTGATAATCCTCCAAATCTACATACACTGCATTTTCACCATCAAATTTAAATGTCAGCCGCCAGTTACCAGAAACAAGTACAGCAAAAGTCTTTTTTCTTTTACCCTGCAGCTGATGAAAGCGATAACCCGGCAAATCCATATCCTCAGGAATAATTGCTGCATCCAGTCTATCCAGTATGCGAATGAGGCGAGCGGCATGCTGCGCTGGGATTGCCTTGTAACTTCCTTTTGAAAAAAAGAGTTCTAAACCTCGATGACTAAAAGATTGGATCATTAAAACCTCTAACACTCAATCTCTTATTGTAATGTATTTAATTACACTGTAATGTATATCATTACATTTAGCAAGGTCTTAATTAAGGTCTAATTGCCTCAAACAAACTAAATGCTTCTTGCGCAAAATTCAAAACACGCCGGTACAAATCTTGGAAGCAGTGGGCATAGCACGCGAGCGTTTATGGACGAGCACCTTACAACAGTTGGCTGCAGGCAAAGCAGATCAATGGTTTGATAGCAGCTCGCCTGCCCTGATCATGATTGGTGAGGCTTTCAGAACCTCTCGCACATTGGCCTCAGATACTGCTGAGGAAAAAATGGATGAATGCTTGCAGAAAGCAAGTTAGAAGGGTTAACCTAAAGTTGCAATCATTTCAATCTTGGGTGCAACTGTTTGAACCATCTTTTCGATACCATGTCCTGGGTTACTAATCTTTTGTGACACCAAAAGACCAATCTTTTCTAACAGTCCAATATCTTTATTGATAGCAGAGCGATCACGGTGCAATTTATGACTTAATTGCGTAATAGTTTTGGGCTCATTCATCACCTCCAGCATTAGACGTCTACGCGCCTCAGATAGCACCATAAACATCTCTTGCGGGTCTTCAAATGAAAAGGTGGCCGATTTCTTGAGCGCCTCTCCACGATCACTTTTTTGGGCGGCCTTTTTAGCGCGATCAAAGAAGCCCTCAACGGTATCGGTACGAATTATCATCTTTGTCATTTTTTACCCTTTTTTACTTCCTTGATAATTTCTTGCCATTCTTTTTCAAAACGTTCTAATGTTTTTTCATAGCTTACAAAAGTTACTGGGGTCACCTTACCCATGTAGTGCTTGTGGTGATAGTCATGAGCATTGTCAAATCCAAGCACTCTGCCATTATCTTTTTGGCAAATCAACCGATTGATATATGCCAGGTTATAGCGAGTCACTACTGTTTTACCCTCACTGATATAACCCCACACTTCAAAGCTCAAAACACCGCCACCGCTACCCGCCTTTAACTTAAATGTTTCTCGTTCAATTAAGGATTCAAGCTGAGGCCTAACTTTTTTTGTCATACTTCATTGTAATACAGGTATGTAATTATAATACATACCTGTATTACAAGTATGGCTAATAATTACAACCCTATATTTCGCCCCCCAAAATCGACAATCGCCTGCAAGACAGCCAAATCCTCGCCAACAGCAGGCGTAGCGCCTAATTGAATGCCGGGGAATTTACCCCGACACTCTTCCAGCAACACTGGGAAGTCATTTCGTAAATGGCCGCCCTGCCCAAAGAAAACCGGCACTACGGTAATTTGGGTTGCGCCACCGCCAACCAAAGAAGCTACCGCTTCCTCCAGTGAAGGCTGCATCATTTCCAAGAAAGCCAGCTCCACAGGGGCACCAGGATGCTGCTCTTGCCATAGAGTAGCTAGGCGATCAAAAGGCTCGCGCCAGCGGCTATCACGGGCGCCGTGCCCAAATAAAATAATGGCTTTCATGGATGGCTATACACTCTCAATAATATGCTTTAACCGCTAGCTTAACCTTATTTTGAAGATCAGATCAGACAGCCTATGACTAATTTACTCAGCCAAACTTGGTTCATCGCGCTCATGAGCGTAACGCTGATTGGAGCAGTTCTTTCAGCCGTTCACCATGCTGAAGTGATTGCACATAAAACGGGTGAGCCGTATGGCACGCTAGTGTTATCGATTAGCGTCACTATTATTGAAGTGTCACTCATCATTTCGATGATGCTCACTGGTCATGAAGGATCTGAGTTCATTGCCAGAGATGCGGTATTTGCTACGGTGATGATTGTGATTAATGGTGTGATTGGTCTCTGCATTTTTATGGGTGGCCTCACCCATCATGAAATGACCTTTCGCAATGAAGGCACCAATTCAGCATTGGCGGTATTAACTGCATTGGCTACTTTTATTTTGGTCATGCCAATTGTTACCGTCAGCACACCTGGTCCTGACTTCACCAAAAGCCAATTAGCCTTTGCGGGTATTGCCTCATTTGCACTTTACATTGCGTTTTTATTCTTTCAAACCGTCAGTCATCGTGATTACTACCTGCCTAAGACAGAAGATAAAAAGACGGATATTAATTTTCATGCGCTCAAGCCCAGCAACATAAAGACAGCCGTCAGTGGAGCGCTACTCATACTCTCTTTAATAACTGTAGTAGGTCTTGCAGAGCTTCTTAGTCCAGCCATCGAGAGAGGTGTTGCCGCAGCTGGTGCACCTAAAACTATTGTGGGTATTGCCATTGCGCTGCTGGTACTCATGCCAGAGGGCTTTGCGGCTGTTAGAGCGGCTAAGGCTAATCGCTTGCAAAGCAGTTTGAACTTAGCTTTGGGTTCGGCTTTAGCCAGTATTGGCTTGACCATTCCGACGGTAGCAGCAATTGCGATCTTCTTTAATCTCCCGCTAAGCCTGGGAATAAGCGATCTCAATATGACATTGATGTATTTGTCATTCTTTATTGGTGCACTTACTCTAGCGATTGGTAGAACCACCCTATTGCAAGGGGTAGTTCATATCATCATCTTCTTAGAGTATCTCTTCTTAAGCCTGGTTCCTTAACCGGGAATTCAAGCGAAGTACTACTAATTAGTTCTTGCCTAAGGTAACACCGTCCCTTAAGACCTCATAGTGCAAGTGGGGGCCGGTCGATCTTCCGGTTGAGCCTACTTTGGCAATCGCTTGGGACTGTTTTACAAAATCACCCTGCTTTACTAGGATTTCTTGAGCGTGCGCATATCTGGTAACCACTGAATTCTTGTGCTGAATATCGACCACATAGCCATACTCTTGGTCCCACGCCGCACGAATAACTACGCCTTCGGCAGTGGCCAAAATGGGTGTGCCATAGGCCGCAGGAAAGTCCGTACCCTCATGCCAAGCCGTTTGTTGGGTAATAGGATCGATGCGATAGCCCAGACCGCTGGAAGCTTGCGGCATCAATGCGAGTGGTGAAGCTGTTGGAATGGAGTTAGACGCATCCCAACTTTGCGTGAGGGATTTTTGCACTTCCTGCACTCGATTGCTCAGCGCAATAGAATCTTGCACAGTACGATCTAAACGAGCACCATATTGCTCACCTTGATTACCTAGATTAATCACGGCATTCGCTGGACTTAGAGGGCCGCCTTGGGCATTACCAAGATCCACTACATTACTGGCTAGATTCATTTGACCATTAGTCTTTGCCAACTGAATCCGTAAATCATCTAGTTGCGCTAAGTTACGTTGTGCTTCATCTAGTCTAGCTTGGAGCTCCATGAGTTTGGTCTCGTAATCATCTTCTGAGTTTGCAATGAAGCGCTTCTCTAAAAGATCTTTTTTCTCCATCGCATGCAAGATATCTTTGGTCTCATTGGTAACGTCGTTAATAGCAACGTTTGCGCCTACAAGCAATGCCAAGCTGAGCGCTCCACCGAATACTAAATGGCGTGCTGTCAGAGCAATTTCTCTCACTTTGCTATGTGGTCCAGTCATGATTAATATTTGCATTTGTATTACCTTACCCCTGAATTCATTTCCAAGATTGGTTGCATCACTGCCATTACGATTCCTAAAACCATCAAGCCCATAACCAATATTAATAAAGGTTCGAGCAAGCTGGTAAATATTTTGGTTTTTTGCTCAGATTCGAGCTCTGCGTTCTCTGCCCCGTACTTCAGCATCTCAGCTAACTTACCCGATGCCTCACCAGAGCGAATCAAGTGAATCAAGATTGGTGAAAAGACCCCTTGACTACCTAAGGCCCTAGATAGGCTGGTACCTTCACGCAAACGACCCTCCGTTGAGTCAATCGCCGCTTTTAAGACTGAGTTGCTGAGCGTGTTTCGTGCGCTATGCAATGCCGTCAAAATGGGTACATTGGCAGAAACCAACATTGCCATTGTGTTTGCAAAGCGCGCTGTCTCAAAACCGAGCAATAAAGGTCCAAGCAAAGGTAAATTGAGTAAGGCGCGATCGACCTTGAGGCGAATCTCTTCTTTTGCTAAGGCGCGACGACTATAAAAAATAGCTGCGACGATCATCACCAGCAACAGCCAACCCCAATTCACCAAGAAATCGGAGAGTCCCAAAATAAAGCGAGTAGAAAACGGCAGAGCTTGCTTGGAACTCTGAAAGACTCGAGCAATTTGCGGCACGACATAAGTCATCAAAAACAACACAATCATGAAAGCAACGCCCGTCAACATAGCAGGATAGGCTAATGCGCCCATTGCTTTTTGTTTGAGTGCCTGACGCTTTTCCAAAAACTCGGCTAATTGCGTCAATACTTGCCCCATCTTCCCAGACTGCTCTGCGGCGCCAACAACCCCTTGGTATAGCGGATCAAATGAAAGGGGTTGTCCTGCAATGGCTCTTGATAAAGGCAAGCCTGCTCGCAATTCAGAAACCACTGACTGCAGCACTGTTTTTACATGTACCTGACTAGTTTCATCTGCGAGTATCGAGAGAGCCTCATCAATTTGTACGCCCGAACGAACCAGAATAGCTACTTGCTTTGTAATGATTGCGAGATCGGCACGGCTGAGGGGTTTATTGTTTGATAGCCATTTATTCCAAAAGGGTTGCTTGCCCCACTCTGCTTCTAAGTCGATAGTGACTGGTACCAGTTGCTTAGCCATTAATACTTGACGAACAGCACGTACGCTATCACCCTCGATGGTACCGCGCTCACTCTTACCTGCGTAAGTTAGGGCTTCAAATCGATAGCGGGGCATGGCGCTCGTTAGTCATAGCATTAATCGATTTCTACAGAACCGGTAACCCGCAGAATTTCTTCTGGAGTGGTTTTACCTTCAGCCACCCAGCGTTTGCCATCATCCGCTAAGGTGCGCATGCCACCAATTAAGGCCTGCTTGCGAATATCACTCTCTGCTGCATGCTGGTGAATCAATTCACGAATCTTTTCATTGGTAGTCATTAACTCATAGATACCTGCGCGACCGCTGTAACCCGATTCACCGCAAGATGGGCAGCCTTTACCTCCACAAGCTGAGCAAGACATGCGAATGAGACGCTGACCCAACACTCCTAATAAGGTAGACGAAAGTAGGAAAGGTTCAATACCCATATCAATTAAGCGGGTCACGGCTGACGGAGCGTCATTGGTATGCAAGGTAGCCAATACTAAGTGGCCTGTCAAAGAGGCTTGCACTGCAATTTGAGCAGTCTCTAGGTCGCGGATCTCGCCAATCATGACGATGTCCGGATCTTGACGCAAGATGGCGCGCAAAGCCCTGGCAAAGTTCATATCAATTCGGGAGTTCACTTGAGTTTGACCGATACCATCGAGGTTGTACTCAATCGGATCTTCCACAGTCATAATGTTGTTGATCTTATTACGCAGTCGTAATAACGCACCATACAAAGTCGTCGTCTTGCCACTACCAGTTGGGCCAGTCACTAATACAATGCCATGCGGACGATGAATGAGTTGGTCAAACTGATTAAAGGTGTCTTCGGCCATCCCTAAAGCACGCAGATCTAAGCGATCGTAGTTCTTCTCCAATAGACGCAGAACAACGCGCTCACCATGTGAAGTGGGTAAGGTTGATACGCGTACATCAATCGCTCTACCGCCCACACGTAATGAGATTCGACCATCTTGAGGCATCCGCTTTTCAGCAATGTCTAATGAGGCCATAATTTTGATGCGGGAAACCAATGCTGCATGCAAGTCACGACGCATATCCACCACGTCACGCAAATTACCATCTACCCGAAAGCGCACTACTGACTTACGTTCAAATGCTTCTAAGTGAATATCGGATGCTCCGTCCCGACTGGCTTGCTTAAGCAAACTATTAATCATCCGAATCACTGGTGCATCATCATTCATTTCCAGCAAATCTTCTGAGACTGGCATCTCTTGAAGGAGGCGTGACAGATCTACCGCCTCTTCTACTTCATCAACAACTTGTGCTGCATCTAGATCGCCTTGTGAATAAGCCTTATTGAGCTCTTCAAGCACTGCTTCAGAGGATTGTTCAATACGAATGACAGGCCCGGTTAAGCGACAGATTTCTTGCAAGACATCTAGGCCAGTTAAAGGACTATGAATGAGTACTGGCAACTCCGATTGCTCAGTAAATTCCCCATCAGCACTTGCCGCTACCTCACTCTTACGCAAGAGAACTTGGTTCGTGCGAGCGTAAGCAAAAGGGATGCGCAACATATTTACTGCTTACCGGAAGAAGTCTGCGCTGCTCCAGCTGGTGAGGTTGGAGCCGCTGGTGCGGGACCACCAGGAATAGTGGGGTCTGGACGTGGCACTGGTGTTCCAGGGGCCACAAGCGGAGCGGTCATCTCACTCATTTTTGGCAAATCGGGCTTAGGCAATAGCATAGTTGCTGGCGTAAATTGCTCGCGCTTCGCGTCCATAAATTGCATGCGATTTGCAGTAATTTCTTGATCTTGCCCCTTATCGCGCAATACGTAAGGACGCAAAAAGACTAGCAAATTGGTTTTGGTACGCGAGCTATTGTCATAACGAAAGAGGGCGCCAATAAAGGGAATCTGGCTCAGCCATGGAATACCACTCGTACTATCGGTGTAATTATTTTCAATCAAACCGCCCAACACTAAAGTCTGGCCATCATCCACAATCACATTGGTCTCGATATCACGCTTATTGAGAATAGGACCTTGATTAGGAACTTGACTCGCTACATTCGAAACCTCTTGATAGATTTGCATCTTCACAAGACCATTTTCAGAGATCTGAGGTCTTACGCGCAAAATCAAACCAATATCTTGACGCGACACTGTTGTGAATGGGGTAGCAGTAGCAGCAGAGCCCGTAGTCGCATAGGACCCTGACAGCATTGGGATGTTTTGTCCCACTACGATTCTGGCCTCTTCGTTATCAAGCGTAATTAAATTCGGGGTCGATAGGATATTGGTTCCCGTAGTAGTACTTAAGGCCGATATCAAAGCTGACATACCGTACACACCATTGAATTTAGTGAGCAAGCCCAAGTTCAAACCAGGGTTTGGTTGTACTGGCGTGATGCCATTGGTATTTGAAGGATTTAATAGAGTATTGACGTTTTGCGAGAGGTTTACGATATTCGAACCAGGCGTGCCGGCAGCATTTGAAAAGTTGGTACCACCAAAGCCCGTATTTTGATTACCGGAGCCAACGAGACCTTGCCACTGAATGCCTAACTCTGCCGCATTGGTAGAGCTCACCTCAACAATGATGGATTCAATATAAACCTGTCCACGACGTTTATCGAGCTGATCAATCACATGACGCAAGTTTCGGTAAAGCGGCTCATTGGCAGTAATGATGAGCGAGTTGGTTGCCGGCTCTGCTTGAATAATGCCGCCTGTAGAGGGGGTGCTACTGCTACTTAAAGAAGAGGTTGCAGCTGCCGTACCCGTACCGCCAGATGCTCCAGGAGCGCTATTCATTTGCGCGGGTGTGGCTGTATTGCCAGTCGCACCCATCGCCTGGGTTGCGGTACCGCTCGCTACCTGGGCAGATAAGGCTGCATCAGCAGCCACAATCGCCCGCAAGGTCACTGCTAATTTAGTGGCTTCTGCGTTACGTAATGGTACAACCCAAATATTGCCATTAGAATTTCCCTGAGTATCTAACTTCGCAACGAGCGCACGAATTTGTCTAAGCTTCTCTGGGCTTGAGCTACGCAGTAATAAAGAATTACTACGGGCATCAGCCATCACCACTGTTTTATTGCCGTTTTCGTTGCCCCCAGTCAAGCCATTCTCAAGAACTTTATTGAGCATGGCCGCAACGTCAATCGCAATTGCGTAACGTAATTGAATCGTTTGCACATCAGTTGATGCAGGTGCATCAATAGTTTCAATCAACTCGCCAATCCGCTGGATATTACTCGCGTAATCAGTAATGACGATCGTGTTATTACCCGGGTAGGCGTTAATCGTATTGTTCGCAGAAACCAAAGGTCGTAGCACTGGCAACAAGTTGTTGGCAGACTCATAGTTCAGCTTAAATACGCGGGTAATAATTTGATCACCGCCCTGCTTACTTTTGCCCGTCACCACTGAATTACTAATTAACTTAGCATCAGCCTCAGGTACCACTCGATAAATACCATTGACATCTACCAAAGCAAATCCCGAGGTACGCAAGGCGGTAGAAAAAGCATCTATCGCTTTGGCTTTCGTGAGCGGCTTATTACTAATCAGATTGATCGTGCCCTTTACTTTGGGATCAACCAAAATCGTTTGGCCAGTTGCCTTGGCTAAAACGCTAGCAACAGATTCAATATCCGCATTCGAAAATGACAGCGTTACAGAAGCGCTATCCGGGATTGCGGAATTTAACTGACTAGGCTGACTCATATTCTGAGCAAAGGCTATCGGCAGAATGACACTTTCACCCAGGACGCAAACGATTACAAGCCGCGCAAGCTGCTTTTGAAAACTACCTAACATTCGACCTAAACCTGTTTGCATACTTTTCTTTGTTCGTTACGACTTAAAACTTGAGGCGATAGCTACCGCCCTCTTTTTTACCCAATAAAGCTAACAGACCCATCAATGATTCTTGTGCTTCTGGAGAGGCCGAAGCTTCCCCCATAAAATGAAATCCTGATTTAGTATCGCCCTGACCCATTAATAAAAGGGGTCCACTGGTGGTGGATAAACTCCAATTAAGACCATCGTCACCAATATTGGCCAAAATCTCATAAGCCCCCAGCGGCTTGATAGGGCTAATTGGGCTACTCAAGCTACTGATGATAATTCTAATTACTCCCGAACGAGCATTCTTGAGGCTTTCAGAGGTAGACATCATGCCCCCCAAAGCCAGATCCGTCCAACGGACACCCAATTGCCCCCTGGGCCTTAAAGTACTCCAGGGATTGCCAAGCCCCTCAAGGACATTGGCTGGTAATTTGACTTCGTTGCCAGCAATCTGGGTTTTCTTGAGCCCCCAGCGAATGAATTGGGGTTTATCGAGCGCCACAAACTGAATTTCAGTACTACACGATAGCGTGGATAGACTGCATGTACTGGTCCAATGAAAGCGTTCAGTGACTGCGTGAGGATCTCGACACCCTCCTTCGCTCGCATTGGTCTCTGAAAACGCCAATGCAGCACTTCCATCCCAAATCGTACCTGTGGGTTGTTGCAGCATCACCCTGCATCCTGTTTGGGAAGTCAAAATACCGCCCACCCAACTGGCAGGCATCTGCCAAATGACAGTCCATAAGCTGACTAACACTAAGGCAAGCCAAAATAACTTGGGTAATTTTGGATGACTCAGATCTAGTATGAGCTTCATTGCGACACCTCAGGCTCGACTACATTTGTTGCATTGCTGCCATATTGACTGAACATACCGCTGACACTCACCATACCTGCGCCGCCATTCGCAAGCACACTGAGCTGTATCGGATACAAGCGCCAAGTTGTCCGAAGTTCTTCTAAAGCATCTAAGAATACGGAGAACATCACCTCGCTCGCCTGAAACTCGATACGCGGTGGATTATCGGTACTCAAGCGAAACACGTTTGGCTTTAAACCTCGCGCAGTGAAGACATTCAAAATTTTCTGTAGCTCTTGCTCATCTAATGGGGAGACGGTTGAAGACATGGTATTTGAACTCACTGCATTAGCACTTGCTGCGGTAGTTTTCGACATCCGAATCAAGCTTTGTAATTGCGACCATTGCGCAGGCCGCATCTCCAATTGATCCTGGACTTTGCGACTATAAGGAGCTAGCAGCAGCTGATATAGCAAGCCCAAAATAATAAGAATGCCCATCAGGAGGACTATTTTCCGTTGTCTAAAAATGATCCGCTGTAAGACTTGCAAAGTCTGTTTTGCATCAAAGCCCCTGTTGGCTTTCCATGCAGCGTTACTCAATTGGTCATCCTGATGTAGTGTTTTATCAACAGCAGCATTGCTCCACCATTGACTCAGAAGATTTGGCAAATGACGCAAATCTTGCACAGAATAATCTTTAGTGAGCAATGCCTTCGCTTTGCCAGCAACTGCATTGAGTTTTTCCATCAAGCTATTCGAGCGTTGGTTCATCAGTTGCTCCCCAGTCCCGCATAGGGCTCAAGACGATAGCGGTTTGGCGCCAAAAATTGCACTGCCATCCCCAGTAACCTCGCGCGCTGAAGAACCTCACTAGGTGGCACTGTCAATGCGCCTGGTTTAAATTCAAAGGTAATCGCATAGCCATCGTAATCCAGCTTTTGTAATGCTTCAGCACCAAAAGCCACTTTGAATTGTTGTAACTTAGTAGCCATTGCACCAAAGTCAGCGTCCACCACAATGCCATGGTGGCGTTGCTCTAATGTCACTTGTTTGACAAATGCATTTAAAACGGCGGGTGCGCTATCACTAGACTTACCTTGATTGAGGGCGGCAATTGCGGCAGGGCTTAAGTTTTGTACAGCAAGCAACTCCAGTCGCTTAGACCAGCGCCAATCATCCAAAACCGTCCACGATAAATACACACCGAAGCCCAACACTAAACTGATCGCGCAGTAGCGCAACCAATGAGTGGGCTGTCGCCATACCAAGGGGTCGGTCCAAGTTAAGCCGGAAGTATTGTCTGAGGGCTTGAGCGCCTTACTCGAAAATAAACGCGTCAAAGCAGATAAACCGCTATTGCCTCCCACGCCAAATGACTTGGAATCACGTCTAAAACTTGCAGGTAATAAATTTAAGGCAAAGTTAGCGGATCGACTATTGCTATTTGCCTGTAAATAGGCCTGAGCCGCAGCTGCCAACCAGTCCCAAGAAATGACTTTTAAGGTAGCGCCAGTGAGAGCCTGAGGTAAATTCAATTCACTCTCTTTTGACCCTGGCGCTTGATGCTCAATCCACGACACACCGAGTTGCATGCCGGTACGCTGGGTAAAAATGATATTTTGCTCTACACGCTGATAGGCCACTTCAGGTCGAGCGCCTTCAGTGGGCAGACTCAAGAGCAAACACTCTGGTATCAAGCGCACGCGGGGAGCGAGCAAATGCTCTAATTGTTTATTGATCCAAGCAAACCACGCTCGATCCATCAAAGCCAACGTTCTTTGCAAGACTGGATTGCCAGAAATGGGAGGCAAGGCTTGAGCGGCAATCGACTCAACGCCAGCAAGTACAAAATCTTCAATCAGGTTTGGCAAAATTTGCTGCAACTTTTTTGCATTAGCCAAGGGCACTTTCGCTTCAATCAAGCGCACATCTATCGTCGGGAGCAATACCAACGCTTCATCGGCATAAGGCATCGACTCTGTCCTGCCCATACCGGTCATCGACTGAGTACCTTCATCTTCTAATAGGCACCACTCAAACTGCTCTACGCAAGACGCATCTTGCCCCTCACTGGGAGAAGCAGTAACAGAGGCAGCAAACGGCTTCAGAGGGCAGCGGATGATGAGCAAGCTCACATTAATCTTTCAAAACGCCATCTTTGATGACTCTTGTTATCCAATATTCCATTAATCAGCAGCCATTTTTCCAGTTTTGCTCCAGATAACCTGCGTTAAATTACCATTGGGCAAAGGCGTTGGAGAGCGCTGAATCAATGCTGAGCTCATAAATATACCCCTTCCCAGGTGAATTTCTGTGCGGCCCACCCAATACTGGGACTTCACATCCA
Organism: Polynucleobacter sp. MG-28-Ekke-A2; assembly: GCF_035012985.1. NCBI lineage: Bacteria > Pseudomonadati > Pseudomonadota > Betaproteobacteria > Burkholderiales > Burkholderiaceae > Polynucleobacter > Polynucleobacter sp. MG-28-Ekke-A2. Next base: position 42,311 of record NZ_JAYGQU010000013.1, read on the forward strand.
CCAAAGCAGGGTCAATCGCCAAGCCAGCCCCAGAACCCACCTTATTGATTAGGGAGGTGACCTCATCAAGCGTCTTCAAAGGCGCCATTGCTCTTTGCTGGACAAAGCTATTAGCAGCACCCCTTGAAAGCCCATTAATTGCTGCCATCAACACTTCGGGAGAAGCAGTATTAACGTTAACTGTCGTTAAATTCGGCAAAACGAATACAAAAGGTCTTAATTGTTGCAAAATTGCTAAATTGTAGTTTGGCAATCTTAATAAGCCATCCACATCATCAATCGGCATATCACTTTGCAAGGCTGCTTGCGCAGTCTGTTGTGCAAGTCCCCGGTCTAAACCCAGGGCATCTAAGAGTCGCCCAAATTCCTGAACGCCAGCCGAATTCACAGCCTGAAAATTGCGATCCCATAAATTGGTCAAATTGAATAAGCCTTGAGCATCACTGAGCTGACCATTAAAGGTTACGGTAGCGATCTCATCTGGAATATCCGTATTTTTTAAGAAATCAGCCACCTTGCCATCAGCCAAAGGCAAAGCCCAGGCCTCGCCCAAATGATCATATTGACTGGTACGCTGATCCTCAACCAAGACCAAGCGCCCGAAATCAATTGCAGTACGTTGCAACCACTGCGCTTGTACGCGATCACGAGCATTTTCTAAAGAGCGTATCTGTACTTGCTGACGCCACATCAACCCTGTAATGAGCACAGCAGCAACACCCACCACAATTAAGGCGGTGATGGTTCCGGATCCAGTTTCTGACTTAGTTTCCAACTTCGTTTCTAACTTCGTCTCTAACTTCGTGACTGGCTCCCTCAGGTTCAATATTCTCAATCGCGACCACATTACAAAGCGCCTCCCATCAAACAAGAGCGGGTAATGGGCAAAGCAATGTCTTTTAACCACCACTGCATTACTAAACCCTGTTGATCTGGAGTAATCAAACTGATAGTGGGGTTTGGGGTTGCATTCGTAGCAGTCGAATTCGCACTTGCCGGTGGAGTGCCAGTGCCAGTGCCCGTTGCGCTTACTCCGCTTCCGCCTGCACCGCTCACTAGAGAACTCTGCACTACAAATGATTGCCGCACAATACTGGGTGTTTGCCAACTGACCAATAGGTCATTGGAGACCAAGTCTGGATCACGAGCAATATTTTTCCACAAGGTCAGGGCATCTGTCCTACGCAAGAGCGGTTGACTAGTCCAGCGCTGTAAGCCGTTAGATCCGATGCCATAACCTACTAGCAACCAAGCATCTTGTGTATCAGCCCGATAGTGCCGTAGCCACCAAATATTTTTAGCGCCTGCAGCAATGGAAGGGAGAGTACTGCTAGTGAGGCTATTACTCATATTGGTTGTAGAGGAGCTCACAACGCCATTGGCCATGTTGAGCTCATCACGGCGTACGATTTCTTGGCAATCTCGATCGAACTGGCGAACCAATTGCATGTAAGAAAAATCTTCGTTTGAGCGACGCTCTATCACCTCTCGCCCACGAATCATGGCATCCATTCCACGCCATGCTAACAGCCCAACAATAGCCATAATCGCCATCGCCACAATGACTTCTAGTAAGGCAAAACCTTGATCACGTTGTTGATTGGCAATTTGCTTCACATCACACCACTGGCTGGATTAGGGATAACAGTGGTCAGCCATGCCAGGCGCGGACCTGCTGCTACTGAGGTGCTTTCAGGGTTAGAGGCATATACCGTCATCTCCACTCTACGAAAGCTTGGGTTCGGCGTACTCATGATTTTGCGCTGACAAACAAAGACGTAATTCGCTTGTGGGCAATTAAATGTTGTCGTTCCCACCTCCGGAAAGGCTCGACTCATGCGCAAATCCATCAAGACATTATCTGCACTCCACAACGCTAAGGTGCGTTGAGATACTGCTAATTGGGTATCAGCGCCATTGGCAATCGCACGCAAACCGGCTATCAGGGCAATGCTGAGGACCGCCAAACCAACGAGCACCTCAATTAAAGCGAAGCCCTCTGTATTTGAGTGACGCAGTAATCGCTTCACTGCACACCTCCTGCCCAACTAAAACGACCATTAGTGGATCGGGACAAGATGGCTTTGCGTTGCTCTTGCGCAATCGGAACTTGTACGGCCCGGGTAATCGCTTCGCCGCCCAAAGTAAATTGCACTGGCTCAATCACGACCGGCTTATGCCACAACTGTGGGCGATAGACATCGGGCATCAAGCCACTTGAATTGGCTCCGGGGTTTGCTGTGGAGCCTGCGGCATTGATCAGCGCGCTGATAGGCGCATTGTTAAGAGCAGGAGCAAAGCGCCATCCCACCTCATCTACTTGCACCAACATGGTTGTTCCTGAAAGATTGCTTTCTTCCTGCGCCATATTGAGTGAACTGACGAGTTGATCGAGATTGTCTCGCCAATATCGATCATCATGATTGGGAATAGCCAGTATCGCAACGGCCATCATGATGGCCAAAATCGTAATGGCCACCAACATCTCTACTAAAGTAAAGCCACCTTCAGCAGGATTGCGTAAATGCGCTGTTGTGAATTGGCGAGATAGCAATTAATTCGTGGGTTGCCAGTTGCCAATATCGGTATCGAGCGCGGTACCACCGGGCTTACCATCAGCACCAAAACTATAGACGTCAATTTCGCCATGAGTACCCGGGTTGCTGTATTGATAGGCGTTACCCCAAGGGTCTTTTGGCAATGATTCTAAGTAACCGCCCACCTTCCAGTTTTGTGGAACGGGTTCAGAAACCGGTTTCTCTACCAGGGCTTTGAGACCTTGCTCTGTCGTTGGGTAACGGCCAATATCTAAGCGATACAATTTGAGTGCCTGAACAATGGTGCCGACGTCTTGCTTAGCCGCTGTGGCACGTGCCTCATCAGGACGCCCCATAATTTTGGGAACAATCATGGTTGCCAAAATACCGATAATGGCGATCACGACCATAATCTCGATCAGTGTGAATCCTGCATCACGTCTTTTACGATTGAGCGTTTGTGCCAATACCGAATGAGCCAAAACAGGGGTGTTTTGTGATGATTTATGACTAAACAGACGATGTTTGCAGAAAGACATAAATGTGGCACTTTCAATGATTTAAACTAAATCAAATTTTATAGGTATTTTGTCACTTTGAGCGAATTTATCAAACGAATACAGGACAGGCTCAAGAGCTCCAAACAAGCTCTCAAGCAAAGCTCCTTGACGCGTTCAAATACCGATCTAAACTCGTTATCCAGCCATGGCAAACAGGAGCGCATTCAGAGAGCTCTGAGCATGCCATTGAGTTGGCTAACGCCTTCTTCGGCCAGCAAGGGAATGACCTATGGATTGATGCTAGCTTGTGCGCTCTCAGCGACATTCTGGCTCATGAAGATTATCCAAATTCCGGGAACTCCAAGTCAGCCAGTCAATGGGATTTCCAAAGGGATGACTTTGTATTCCAATCAGGATGCCAATACTGCTTACGCTCTTTTTGGTAGTAAGCCATTGGCCACAGAAAACATCTATTTGCGGGGTGTTGTCATCACCTCAAAAAATCCTGATGGCAGTCCAGATGGAGCAGTTAATGGATTTGCTATTTTTGAAATTGATGGCAAACCAACTAACGCGATTAGCGTTGGCGAAACCATTGGCAAAGGCTTAAGCCTACAAAGTATTGGTGATGAGTCTGCCACCCTACTCTATCAAGGACAGAAGCTCAGCTTCAAGCTCAATAAAACCAATAAAGATAAGAGCGATAAAGCTAGCGGCTCCAATAAGAAATAAGCAATTAAATTAATATGAGACCGAACTTACTTCCTCGGCTTCATAAAGCAATTCCAGTCATTACCTCTGCTGCGATCGCCATGCAGACTGGCGTCGTCTTAGCCACTGAGTCTGATGATGTGTTTCAGATGATTAAACCTGAAACCAGAAACCAACTATGGATCAACCCAGGCATGGCCTCTTATCACTTTCAGCAAGACAAGAACTTTAATGGCGACAATTGGGGCGCTGGTTTGGAGTATCGATTCAATACCGTTGCATCATTAACAGCCGGGCGTTTTTATAACAGTGATCGCGCTTACTCAAACTACGCTGGCATTTATTACCAACCCATTGCTATTGGCCCCATCAAAATTGGCGCTGTATTTGGTGGCTTTAATGGCTACCCACAAACCAATAATGGCGGATGGTTTGCAGCAGCACTGCCAGCACTTACTTGGGAAGGTGATTGGGTGGGGGCAAACGTCTTTGTCATTCCAACGATTGGGGATCGAGTGCATGGGGCTATCTCATTGCAGCTTAAACTGAAAGTATGGGAATAACACTCCATCCCAGAGAGGCTAATAAGAGTCACTTTCTTTTGAGGCTCTTAGAATTTCCCCTACTCATTGCATTGATACTGAGCATTGCGCTTCATTTAGTAGCCTGGAAAATGCTTCCGGATTATGAACCTTTACCCAGCGGCAAGAGTCGGGGATGGCTAAAGATCTTCTTAGTCAATTCAAGCGATAGCTCAACACAAGAATTGGCGCTAGACCGAATTCAAACGCAAAGCACGGAACCTAAAAATCCCTCTCCCTCTAAGTCCCTAAACTCCGAAGCCAAACCGGAAACAAACTCTAATGTCACAGAAGTGCCTTTTTTTATGCGGCCTAATCCCGGTCAAAATCTATTGGGCCCTTCGCTCAATAAAGCAATGCCAAGTCCCAATACTCAAGAAGAATCCCACACTAAAGATCGGCGCTGGGAAACTCAGGTTCGCATTCAAAGTCAGCAACGCCAATTTCAGTTGAATCAAGCCATCGCCGCTTTTGAAGCCCAACAAGCGCAAAGAGGAAGGCCATATTTCTGTGAGATCAGTCTGAACGAAGATTTCTCTGCCGCCCACCTATCCTGCGAACCAGCCGCAGTTCAACAAGAACTAAGGGGAATACTTTCTGGGACGCCTTTTCGCTGGCAGGACAATAAAAATGGGTTGTCTAATATTCGCATATTAGGACAACCCATACATTCAAACTAAGCTGAGAAGCCAAGTAAAGAGCTCCTCAAGTAATGCTCATTACTGCGCAGCTCCATTCACTACACTTGGCTTACTCTGGAATACACTTTGAGAAGGGACTGGCTGCTGTGCTACAGCAGGATCAATCAAACTAGTGCCAGGCAAGGTCAAGCCACTAGCAGCAGATAAATCTAACCCGCTGCACTGTGCAATTGGCAGCGTGGTGAAATATACGCCGCGTTGCAGCCACTTAACGTAGTAGCTAGTTGATGTAGCTGAGCCATCAGAGTTTGTTTTATTCACTGTTCCAGTGGCATCTTGCGCAAATGGAATGTTTACATCACTCACCCATTGATTGCTGGAATTACAAGCTGCTTGCGCGCCAGAGCTATCAATGCAATGTCCTGGAACCCATAAATTGCCAGGCTGAGGGGATTGAAAACTAATAGTACTGCCAACATAAGAAGCTGTATTGCCAGGCAAAGCAGGCACTGTATAGCTCAAATTAATTGGTGGATCAAAGGTTGGCGAGTTACCACTAGGACTAGTTAAATATGCATAGCTATCCCATTGACCACCAGACTGCCATGTGTAATAAGTAGTCGACCCACTCGCCGGGCTAGTAATCAGGTTAGAACAATAAGCTGCCCCTGCTGATCCACCATTTGCTGTACAAGCCATGGCTGATAAATTATCAGCGGTATACAAATTGTAGTAATGAGATTGCTGATTTGGATTCAAGGTACTTGAAGACCAATCAATCGCATGACCGCTAATTGTTGGCGTGCCAGTTGACGGATCCCATCCAATATCTTGCTTGCTTGTACTTGGGCTACCAACAAAGTCACTAACATCGCTTAAGGTTGTTGTCCATTTAGGGCACATACCACCAACGCAAGCAAGTGTTTGTGCAGGCAATTGAGATGGTTTGATATTAAGCTGAGACTGCTTTGTCACTGGCGCAGTTGCTGGTGTATAGACGATATAACCACAAGAGCCGCCACTGCAATTCCATTGCGACATTTGGAAATTGTAATTAGTGTTTGCGCCATTGATCCAACCGCCACCACCCCGAATTTTGTAGGTATTGCCAGTCAAATCAGAATAAGAAACCGCGGTAGCAGGAAAATTGGTAATTGAACCGTTGTTATTCCAGTCAGCAAATCCTGTAAAGGTAAATTTACTCGTGCTTTTCGACCAAGTACCGATAAGGCCAATATTGTTACTAGAACTTAAAGACTGGCATGCACTTAAATTACAAATCTGCTTAACGATCGCAATATTTCCATAAACACCATTAACCTGGTCACCCCAGAATCCGAAATTAATACCCAAGCCATCCAATTGATCAAAATTGCCCACATTGGTTGTGACTTTTCTTAAGGTGCCCGGCATCTTATGAACGGTATACGCAGTTCCATCTGGGCCATCTACAGTTGTAGCGTTGACCTGAGCAGGCGTATCTTGAGACCAGAAATTCAGACCATCATAGTTTGCTTCACCAATTTGGTTGGTTGAGCCATGCTCACTAATAAAAAATCCTGGGTTTGTGTAAGCAAGCTTAGCACCAGTATTTTGATCGTATAAATAATTTTGCCATGTTGAGTACTGCACATTGGGGTTACTTAAGCTTGGGTCATAACAAGACTGTGCACCTGACTGTGTATCGTTCCAAAGGTAGATACCATTACCAAAGCGAAATCTGCCACTCACTTTTGGACTATTGCTCGTATCGTCAATGATGCCGTAGCCAGTAGTTGGCGACGTATAAACCACAGTACCCGCCTGATGATTGCTAGCATTTACCTGATAAGTGGTGATACCCGTTGTATCTACCGCAACATACCCAGAACCGTCATCGCAGCTACCGACCGCTGAAGAGGCTAGAGTACTGCAATACTTCATTGTCCACTTGCCATAAGGAGCGTAGACCGCTGCGCCGCCCCACACAGTGCCATGAATCTGAATAATCTTTTTACGACCATCGCCATCTTTTTGAACAAAAAGGCTGCCAATAACATCAATCGAAGAGTCAGTATTTTGGGTTACATTCAGCACAGCATTCACCCATGATGGATCTGAGCCAACTGAACTTCCTGAAGTGGTGCTGGTGCTGGTGTCATTACAGAGATTCTGATCAATTAATGCTACGTATTGGCCAGCGTTTACATGTTGCTCAGGCGACATGAGGTTAATCATGCAGCTTATATTGCCGGCGCCGCTAAATGTACCGCTAGTAGGGTAATACCCCCCTACCTTGAGCTAATAAGCACTTGCTCTACTATTTAAGAATCCGCAAAAAGCTTAAAAGATGCCAAATAACAACCAAAACCCCAATGACAGCCAAAATCAGTGGGCTCAACTCCAGCCTAAATAGGCGCACTCTTTTATTCACATATTTAATAGACAGCATGCCAACCCCCTTTAGTAATGACCTAAAGAATTAGGGTAAACCAAGCTACAGATCTCGTTATCAGGTAATTACGCATTGATTTGACGGAATTGGATGATTGGTACAAGACAACTCGAGAATAGCTAACCCACCTAATGAATCGAAATGCTTTCCCACCGTTTATTTAGGCCTAGCAGGAGGCCAGGATGGCTACTGAGTTTCATTTTCAACAAATGATTTTGGAACTTATAATTAACCAATGATTGGTTTACTATCCGCTTTTTTTGCATCCTTTATTACAACTTTGCTCATTATTCGTTTTGAGCATCTACATAGCCACATCTCTGCAGATTCTGATTTATCAGGCCCCCAAAAGTTTCATAAAAAAGCTGTGCCAAGAATTGGCGGACTTGGCATTGCCATAGGTGTCTTGATTGCTATACTTCTGAAGCTTCAAGCACAACCCACTTCTGTCATTGAATCAACAATTCTCATTTGCGCTATTCCAGTCTTTGCCATCGGACTAACAGAAGATCTCACCAAAAAAATTAGTGTACGCATGAGGCTTTTGTTCGTGACTATTGGCGCACTTCTAGCAATCAATCTTTTAAATATTCAGATCACCAAGCTTGATATACCTGGAGTCGATTACCTCTTGGGATTTTCGCCAATTGCAATTGTATTTACTGCATTTGCTGTAACTGGACTATCAAATGCCTACAACATCATTGATGGCTTCAATGGTCTTTCCAGCATGGTAGGAATGATCACTCTTATGGCACTTGGTTACATGAGTTACGCACTTGCTGATCCAATGATGATTTCTTTAAGCTTTATTATGGTGGCCGCCATACTTGGCTTCTTTGTTTGGAATTACCCCAGAGGCCTTATCTTTCTGGGTGATGGTGGCGCTTATTTAATCGGTTTTTGGATTGCCATGATTAGCATCATGCTGGTATCGAGACATAGCAACGTATCCCCATGGTTTGCCTTGCTAGTGAATGGCTATCCAATCCTTGAAACTCTATTTACAATCTATCGCAGGAAAATTCACCAAGGTAAGAGCCCTGGTCAGCCTGATGGCATTCATTTTCATTCATTAATTTTCAGGCGCGTTCTTAGTTCAGGTAAAAGCGGCATAAAACAAGATGATTGGTTTACAGCAAATGCCAGAACATCTCCTTACCTTTGGATGCTAACCAGTCTAGCCATTATTCCGGCAATTCTTTGGTGGCAATCAACCCCTATTTTGATTGGATTTTTTGCCCTTTATATATTCAGTTACGTATGGCTCTATAAGAGAATTGTGAGCTTTAGAACGCCGGGATGGATGCATCCGATTAATTAGCCCCATTTCCCTCTCACTGAAATTAGAGGATATTTCGCAAAGCAATGTAAATGCTAATACCCCATAGCGGGCCTAAATCTTAATGCTAATTGTGATTTAGTAGGTCTCGAAGTAAGGTTTTTCCAAGAGTGATATCTCCCTCCCAAAAGGCTAAAAGCAGCTCTTGGCATAAAGCCAATCTAAAAGTAGGATCACGCTCGATTCTCAAATGGACAGTTTCTTTGAATGATTTAGTTGATGACATTTTTTCTATACTTTCTCAAAATTCTTGAGAGAACAACCACTCCTCCACTTAATAAAAAAGCCCCTGATGGGGCTTTTGTTTTATGCAGCCTTGGCTACCTTTTCTTTCTTCGGATGATTTTTCTCATCCTTTGATTTTGATCTCGCTAAGCTTTGTTTTTCCAAAGCCTCAAGCGCCACCATCTTCAGTTCGCCATCGACAAACCGCTTCAATGCTTCCCGCATTAAAGGCTGATAGCCCATTTGGTATTTTCCGCCTAAAAGTTTGAACATATCAATCAACTCTTTATCCAAGCGAATGGAGATCATCTGTAAACCAAGCGCATCATCAATCTCAGATGCTAATTTGCTTGGGGCTACTCTTACATGCTCTAGACTTTGCCCAAATTCGCCGCTCTCCCATGCATCGGGAGTATTTGTCATTTCCTTTGCAAGCCGTTTGGAGTTCATTTGCTTCCTCTTTTATAAATTAAATATACTATATAGCGATTATTTAGAGTTATTGTATATACTCAATTCTACTTCATTTGGTGGATAAGCGGTTTTCAAGTACACCTGCCCATCTTTAAAAACACAAACCACCTTCAACCTAACAGACTGGTGATTTTCAGATATGAACCAATAGGTTGGCGGGTTTGTTTTATTTTGCGTTCTGTCATCTTCGATGTATTTTGGCTCAAAATGATTGAAAAAGCACTCCTCAACATCAACCCGTCTAAGTTGATGTTTTTCCCAAATATGATCTAAAACTGACTGACTTGTTATTAAATTTTTCATTTGTAGCCCAATGAAATTGTATATACAAATTGTATCGTATATTTTTAAATTGAGCAATACAATTTTAGGATCAGCTTCCAAAAATACTCTTTTCCAGTTCGATACATGGTGTTAGCAGGCTTATCGCCCTCTAAGCCATATACCATATAGACCCATGACACAGTGATATTTCTGAGAATTTGCTTTGGAACGCCCGGGATCGAGAAATGATTTGGCTCAATTTTGCGATTTCAGAACAAAAGGTGGGCCTCAAAAATCATTTTTTCGATTTAAAAAATCGAAAAGTTTTGAATGTATTTTCTGAATTCAGAGGCGAATGGAGATCATGTCAATTTTTAAAGAGGGCGTGGACACGCTCTCTTTACTTTTGGAGAAGCTTTGTGAACTCAATCGAAAAGAGTGTGGACACGGCACTTTAAAAATTTAAACAATGCGAGCTCGCACCAATGTCACTGGCCTGACATTAAACTCTGGACTAGTTCATGCGGTGATTAATGATCCTTTCTCCGCAAAATATGCGGAGAATAGCCCTCGCAGTAATGGGCGCTCAATTGATATTTACGCCCAATGATTTACCCGCCTTACAAGCCCGCCAGTGTTCTTAGTCGCTCAATAATAATGGCGGAGCGGTCTTGCTCTGTTGCTGTTGGATTTAAATGCCATGGTATTTGCGCCATAAAGTCTGGGTCTAGTAGAAGATCTTCAATTTCTTCGCGGATGAATAACTGAACCTCTGCTGAGGCTTGGGCTAACTCACTATTCAAATCTGACTTGCCATCTACTAAATTAATGATGTCTTCAATATCGTGATGAGCATAATCGCCCTTGCCACGATCATGAAACGATTCAAGCTTGCTTGCAATAAATAGTGGCGCCGAAATATGTCGCAGAACCAGACCGCTAGGAAGCGTCATGGGAATGGATGTTTGCATGGCAAGCTCGTGCCAGCGGTTGCTAAACCCTAGAATGGTGGGATCAGTCGGCATAAGGTCAACTAACACACCATCTTTTGTCCAGCGGCAGATTACTTGATCATTCTCCTTAAAGCCTGCTTTGCGCAGAACCTCGCACACTCGGTAGTACTCTGCCCGGCCAGATACCTTTGTCACCAAATCAACATCCAAAGTCGGCCGTGCCGCCGGTCGATTGGTATCGGTAATGAGAATACCCACCACCGCTCCGCCAACGAGCACAACGCTATTGCGAAGTTCGCCTAATGCTTGGGCAATATGCTCAATGTTGGCAATATTGGGATCATTTTTTAGGTTCACAACCGTTTTCCAATTTCAGAGATAGCCATTTCACGCTCCCTAGCTGCGCCAGCACGAATGGCGTCCACAAGAGCCAGTAATTCGTATAGCCCAGAATCTACTTTAACCGCTTGAGTCACTGAGGGATGCAGGGGTAACAAAGATTGCCCCCTTACAGATCCTTCATGGGCAGGCCAAACCAAGGGGGCTTCATTGCTCCCCACAAAATATTGACTCAGTGGCGCTGCATTGACTCCAGTAGGGACACCGCGTTCAGCAGCGCCAATGACCGCTGGAAACGCATATTTAACGCCATGCTCTATAAATTCACGCAAAGCTGAACCAATAAACTCCATTTTTCCGTTTGATCTTGAAACAAGACGAGACTTTTCGGCCCTAAGAAAAGCAGCGTGGATTTCAGAAATTGGCATCGTTAACTCCAAAGCCAATTGATTAAAGGTAAAATCACGCTCTCGGTTTGCAGCAATTTTTAATGCAACTACCAAATCTTGGGGTTTAAGCAAGGGCTGTTTAGAGCGCATATTCGTACCTCCAGCTAAGTATTCTGTATTCTTGAATTTAGAATTCTACCCAATATAGTCAAAAAAGACAATCGTTCTAAATTCAAGAATACAGAATACTTGATGCCATATTTTCAATAAAGCCTAATATTTAGGCTGTAAAATTAGTTTTTTGTATGTAGAATGTTAAATAGTATATATTTTTAGTATAAGTTAATTCATACTAAATACCTTGTACATAGATCAGTGCAAATAACGCTCATTTGAAGGTTAGCTATATGGAAGCAAATATTAAAAAAAGAAGTCCTCGTGCACCAGGAGTAGCGCTAAATGAAGCGTTAGATCGCGCGTTCCAAATTTATGAGGCAGAAAGATTGCACCCAGCTCCAACCGATGTAGTGGCGCAAGCGCTGGGATATAAGAATGCAAATAATGGTGCTGCACTCACCCTCCTCGCCTCACTCCGCTACCTTGGTTTACTCAGTCGCCCAAAGGATGGATTCTTAGTGGTAACTAAAGAGGTTGAGGCATATAAATTTGCGCCAGATGAAGCCATGAAGCACTCTTTGCTGATTGGGTTTTTACGTCGACCCCAGTTATACGCTGAGTTATTAGAGCGTTATAGCTCAGGGTTACCTTCGGATGCCAATTTAAAATTTGAACTCATTCAACGTGGATTTACTCCCAACACAGCAGAAACAGCGTTAACGGTCTTTCGTAAATCAGTTGAATTTGCTGGGTACTTTGATAGCGTGAGCAATCCAATCCTAGAAAATGTATCGATTGATAGCGATGTTGAAACATCAGGCCCTCAAGCCGAATCAATTGAAAAGCAGGTGGTAAAAATAAAAGCTGCCGACCATTTATCCGAGCAGCCAGTTCAGCCGTCCTCAGAGCCAATCAATGTTGACAAGATTCCGGTACGATTGTCTGGTGGAAGGCGGGCATGGTTATATATTCCAATACCATTTCATGAGGCAGATAAAAGTCGTTTAAAAGCTCAGATTGATTTATTAATGACTGAAGAAGATGAGCTTGATCGGGAAGAGTAAGATTCCAGCCAATAGTCTGCGCAATAGAGGGTAAAAATATCAATATCGGCTCAAGATAAATTTTAACGTTCAGATGTTTCTTGATCTGATATTGATTTCAAGCAACCAAAATAATACATAACCTACTCAAGACCATAAGCCAAGACCAAACGCCCTTTAACTTGAGCAAAATCAGGATACGCATCTACATTAACCTTGGCGATGAACTCCTGTAAATCAGCCGAAATTCTATATCCCAAACTAATCCTCAATTGAGGGCTCAATAGATTGGATAAATTAACCACATCGTCTAGGTGTTTGCGAATATCGCCAGGACGAATAGGTGCTCCGGCCTCCTGACTTCGGGTTAAATTGAGCCAAGCCAATGCTTTCAAGGGGATCAAGCGATCTTCAGCAATCCACGTCAGACCCTCCTGCGTCTTGCGCCCACTCATCACAAAATCGTAATAATCCCGGTCGAGCAAAATCGCAGACATGTCCGAAATGTCTTCCCCCATGGGAATGGGGCTCAAACGACTACCCTCAAATAACTCAACGCCTTCAGGCAACCTTGAAAATAGCTCTACCATCCACGGAAAATTTTCATCCTTTGGCTTCTTAAAGCGATATAACCGAGGACTGCCATCACTCTTTTGCTTAACTTCGTAGCCACCCGCATCGATAAACTTCCAAAAAATCTCGCCAAACTCCGGCGTTAATGCCTCCAAGTGCAACACCACATCTAAGTCTTTAGTCCCTCGAAATGGTACGCCAAACTCCTTCATGGCCAAGGATGCGGCGGTTCCACCAATCAATACATATTGATCAGAGAACTCTTTAAACCATTGTGTAAAAACATCCAAACCCCTTACCATCTAAATTCCTTTTCTAGATCACTTAGCGCCAACTCAATTCTGGGGTCAGAACTATCTCTGAAACTCAACCATAGTGAAAGGGCATCTACGCAAGACGCGCCTGATGAGATTGAACCTTCTCGGTACATCCTAGGCTCATATGCCCAAATTTGGTAACAGCGAGCTCCCGGCTCTTTTTCAGATAAAAGGACAAGACTCTGCTTAACCTCTTGCCAATTCTGAGGAGACAAAGCATAACAAGTCTCTTGATCGGAATTAATCGTAGTTAACTTAGATAGAGCTGAAATCCCTGCCAAACAAATTTCTGACGGGCGCAAGTAGACTGGCTCACGAGTCCAGATCTCCTGCTTCACGGGACTTCTTAAATACGGTTTAGCTTTTTGCCAAACTTGCTCATGACTATCGTTGGCTCGCAAATATTTACGACGGCCACGGCTAAATTCCTCGAACAACTCCAATTCCACTAATTCAGCAACTGCCCTAGAAGCTGTCATGCTTGTATATTTCAAAGTAGTTGCAACCTCACTGGGAGCCCACTCCGTTGTCAATTGATGGTTTTGCAAAAACCATAACAACATTGCCTGCGTCGCAGGGTTGAGTGCACGAACCGGTGCTTGTTTCTTACGGTGAAAGTATTCACGCAAATCAATGCCTAAATCCAAAAGATAGAGCTGATTGCCTGGCACTAAAAATGAAATTTTTTGCTCGATCAAATAGCGCCTTTCATAAGACGCCAAAGACTCAAAGCACATAACCAGTGGTTGATCACTGGGCAAATATCTCAATGCATCTCGCATTTGACGTAAAGGGATATTCTTTTTTGGAATTGCCAAAATTACGAAATGGTTCGCAAATTTCATCTGCAAAAACTCAAACTGGTCTTGAAGCAAGTAAGGTAGTTGCGTAGCCTTTGGGTAGTCGGTTAGCTCTAGATCGGCCATCCCCAAGGTGTTCGTGAGGTAGCGAGCGATGGATTCTCTATTAATTAACATAATATAAACACGATAACATTGTTATTGTTATCGTGCAAATTAAAGTTATATAGGCATGGAGGTCTTGTGGATGTGTCGATGAAAACAATCGTGGTAAATATACAACCTATAGCCTGTAATAGTAAAATACAAGCCATAACCTGTTTAATGCATTGGCCGTGAAAGGCGCATACCGTGGACTATCCAATTAAAACCATTGCTCAGTTACAACCAATTTTGCGGGGGTTTCGAAAATCAACTGGATTGACGCAAACTGCAGTCGCACAAAAACTGGGTATCACCCAGCAAAGTTACGCTGAATTTGAATTAAATCCCCAATTAGCTAGCGCAGAACGGTTAATTAAAATTTTGCGCTTATTCAATGTAGAGGTCTCACTTTCACACGCTGCTGATCCCGAGTTAACGGATGCGGCAAACCCCCAAATTACCAATCTGTGCGTATTCCAGCCCAACGTGACCGCCCATTCCAGCAATATGACCGGTCATTCCAAATAGATCGTGACCGCTGATTCCAGACTCAGCGTGACCGTTTTTAACTCGCTTTTGGAATCCAGGCCCTTGG
>NZ_JAYGQU010000014.1:0-52769 GCF_035012985.1 Polynucleobacter sp. MG-28-Ekke-A2
AGATGGCGCGTGTAGTGTATGGATTAGTGAAGTCAAAACAGATGTATCAAGGTTACTATGAAAAAGCTTTACCCAGTGGATCGATCCCTCTCTGTAGGGCCGTAGAGGCCGCAAGGACCTCGTAGATAATGTTTGGACCTTCCACTGGGACCTCAGATTGTTTTAAGTAGGGTAAAGACCAAAACGTGAAGTGGCGGATCTTGTGTTAATTATGGTTAATCGGGACCCCTGATTTATTTGTGGAAGTGACCGTTTGGGTATAGACAAGTAGTAAGTTTGATTTTTTTAACTGCAAATTGCAGTTACGGTATGGCTTTGCCTATCGCTGGAAAAAGTTCTTGCATTTAGTACGTTATCACTTCGGATGTGCTCGGGGATGCCGTGAGTAATCATGGCGTTGGCCAGTTGTTCAATCACTTGGATTGAGCCAATTCGTCTAGCGCAGTGGATCGTTAAACACTTTCTACTGAACTCATCAATCATGGTCAGCATCCGGATCTTGCCACCATAAGCGTCCCTGATAAAGACAAAGTCATAACTCCAAACATGATTGGTATGAGTAGCTCGCAACCTCATACAGCTGCCATCGTTAAACCAGAGTCTGCCTCTAGGAGGTTGCTTTTGTGGGATCTTTAGGCCTTCTTGCCGCCAGATGCGAGCAACCTTGGCGGTAGTCGCTTGCCCCCAACCAGCGTTACGCATCATGCCCGCAATAAATCTATAACCGTAACGGCCATAGGTGCTGGCCATGCGGATGACTTCGGCTCTAAGGGGCTCTTCGTCATCTCTAGGCAATGGCATATAGCGATACGCTGCTCTAGATAGCCCCACTAAACTGCAGGCAGTCCGCTCAGAGATAGAATGCTGGTCCATGAGCAGCTGCGCTGCATTTTTACGCCTAGTCCCTGAAGGGACTTCCGCTGGTCGTAAGCTTAGAAGTTTCCCTTAATGACTTCCTTAAGCATGACTTCTCGTAGCGATAAGTCCGCTACGAGCTTCTTGAGTCGGGTATTTTCCAGTTCTAGATCTTTGTACTTACGAGCTTGATCGACCTTCATGCCGCCATAAATCTTGCGCCAACGATAGTAGCTTTGCTCTACCGTTCCCACTTCTTTACAGGCCTGGGCTAGGGTTTTGCCGTTCGTTGTCAGGACATCGATTTGACGCAATAAGGTGACGATTTGCTCGGGTTTAAGACGTTGGCCTTTTGCCATATTTAGCACTCCTTTAAGGTGAAGATTATCAAAAATCCTCTCTTCTGGAGTGGTACTAAAAATCAGGTCAGTTCAAGGACTCATAGCGTAAGTTGTGCCTTACACGTGGAAACTGTGTAAGGGATGGTGTCAAATTCGGAGAAACCTAAAGACGTTTAAACGAGTTGTTGTATTTGCAGCTAAGTACACAAATCGTTTTAAACGAATATGGCAACGCCGAGCGAAGCTTCAATGCGAAAGTATTGTTGAACGTGTAGAGACTAGACGGCACCCATCTAAGTTGAGCGATCAATATGATGAAGGCATAGTCCAGGGAGTGGTGAAAGCTACGCAAACCGGAATCCTTTGGTCCCAGGTTCAAGTCCTGGTGGGCCCACCAGAAATGAAAATACCAACCTTCGGGTTGGTTTTTTTTGTTCTAAAAATGACGATTTACTTAGTGATAGTCCTGATGTTTAATTTGTTATGTCTTTGATATCAACTTTTGATAAATCTTCTCTACAGCGACTAAGTCATGATGAGCTTATATAGCTATACCGTAACCTAACCCCCTATCAACGCGAGCATAGTGCCGTATGGCAATGTCGCTATAAGGTGGACAACAAGTGGATACGGGCTACTACCAAAGAAACCCAGCTAGACTTGGCGGTAAATAAGGTTAAAAGGGCCTCAGAGCGCATATAAGTACTATTTATTCAGGGTGTCTTGTCGATACTTGACCAAAAACTTTACAATAATTTCATAAAACTTTACAATAATTTCATAAAACTTTACAAAAATAGATATGAAATTTGCCAATACAAAGCGCTCCCAAGAAGTACGTCAGTTCTTGGTAGATGGCGTTAAAGCCAATCAACACGATTTAGCTCATGTCGCAATGGAAAGGTTTGGTCTTACTAGACAGGCTATCCATGCTCATTTTGCAGCGTTAGTTAAGGATGGATTTTTAGCTTCCAGCGGCAGCACGAAGGCGCGTGTATATCAGTTAGGCGTAAAACGATTTCATGATGGCCTATTTAAATTAAAGGGGTTAGAGGAGTCTGAGATCTATTCACGTGATTTTGGTGAAATATTTAATGGATTGCCTAAGGAAATTGCCAATATTTGTCATTACGGCTTTACTGAGATGCTAAACAACGCCATTGACCATTCGGAGGGTACCGAGGTCTACATCAATGTAGAAAGAACACCCGATTTTGTTTCAATATCAATTATTGATAATGGCGAGGGAATATTTAACCATATTGCTAGATTATTAAAGCTGCACGATCCACGTGAGTCGATTTTGGAGTTGAGTAAAGGAAAGCTCACTACTGATCCAAGTAATCATACTGGGCAGGGAATCTTTTTTTCATCCCGTGCTTTTGATGAATTCTTTATTTTTTCTGGTGATTTGGTCTTTACACATGCTGACGGTTCGGGAATGGACTTTTTACTTCATAATGAAAAGAGTCATCAAGGAACGAGGGTTGTCATGAAAATAGCGCTCAATTCAGAAAGAACATTGCGTACGGTATTTGATAGTTTTAGTGGTACAGAAGACGAAGATTACGCGTTTAATAAAACCGTTGTTCCGGTGAAGCTAGCTCTATACGAAGGTGGCCAGCTTATTTCGCGCTCTCAGGCAAAGCGAATTTTAAATCGTGTTGATCGTTTTAAGACTGTGCTGTTGGATTTTAAGGGTGTTGAATCAATTGGTCAGGCATTTGCAGACGAAGTGTTTCGCGTTTTTGTTAAACAAAATCCGCAAATTACCATTCACTCTATTAATGAGAGTCTTGAGGTGAAAAAAATGATTAAAGCTGCCCAAAGTAATTTGGGATAGAGACTAGGCGGCACCCATCTAAGTCGAGCAATCGATATTATGAAGGCATAGTCCAGGGAGTAGTGAAAGCTACACAAACCGGAATCCTTTGGTCCCAGGTTCAAGTCCTGGTGGGCCCACCAGAAAAGCAAACCCTCATCAGCAATGGCGAGGGTTTTGTCTTTTGAATGTTGCCGTATTATCAGGGTTTGAATCTCACTGAGGAAGTTAATGAATACATTTGATGCAATCCGCGAACGTAGGGCCGTTAAGTATTTTGACCCAAGTCATGAATTTACTAAGCAAGAGACAGAGCAGTTGCTTGACCTTGCTATTCAGGCGCCATCCTCATTCAATATCCAACATTGGCGTTTAGTGAATGTTACAGACAAGGCTTTAAGAGTAAAATTGCGAGAAGCTGCTCATGATCAGGCTCAAGTTACTGATGGATCCCTATTATTTGTAGTAACTGTGGATATCAAGGCTTGGGAAAAAGATCCTGCTCGATATTGGGTAAATGCACCCAAAGAAGCTCAAGATATCTTAGTTCCTTGGATTCATCCTTTTTATGCTGGAAAAGAGCAATTACAAAGAGATGAAGCAATGCGTTCAGCTGGCATCATGCTGCAAACGATGATGCTCTCAGCCAAAGCGATGGGTTATGACTCATGCCCAATGGTTGGCTTTGATTTTGATAAGGTCGCCGAATTGATTCATTTGCCTAAAGACTATGCCATTGCTGCAATGTTGGTCGTTGGTAAGGGCATTAAACCAGCATGGCCTAAGCCTGGATTTATCCCTAAGTCAGAAATGTTGATTGAAAACCATTTTTAAGCTGATATTTTCTGAGCGGGTTTGAACGGCATGAGAAATTCAGCCTAAGCCCAGGCCCTATTAGGCTGATTAAAGCCCTCATCAGAAATGGTGAGGGCTTTATTTTTACATGGTTCCGTTAGGTTTGGCGCTCAAATGAAACCTTATTACTTGCAGACTCTATTGGCAATACCAGTGTAATTAAGGCTATTCTCTTGACGCTTCAATCACTATATTTAAGCTGATCTCATCGCCAACAAATGGCACATATTTTCCTAGATTAAACTCTGAGCGACTCAACTTCGCGCTTGCGTTAGCGCCACACATATATTTCAAAGTAATCAAGTTACGACTGCAAGAAAAGTTAGTCACTTCCACATTAACGGGCTTAGTAATGCCTTTGATGGTGAGCTCGCCTGAGAGTGACGTAATGACCTGATCATTAAATATAACGTTATCGGAGATGAATTTGGCTACGGGAAATTTTTCAGAATTAAAGTAATCTTCACTTCTAAGTAACTTATTAAAGGTATCGGAGCCTGTGCTAATTGAGCCAGTCTCAATGTCAATATCTATAGTGCCGCCATCCATTTGATCATTGAGTGTAATAGTTCCATTCACCTTATCAAAACGACTAGTTTGAATCGAGTAAGCTAAATGTTTGTAGCTAAAACTAACAAAGGTGTGATCAGGGTCAGTAATATAAATTTCTGCCGCTTGTACCGAGGAGGTCACCAAAGTCAGGAGCAAGGCGCTTATATAAAAAAAGTTCATTAGATATTTTAGGTGTTGATATGAGAATGTGCTGAATCAGCGCCCCTATCCTCAATAGGGGCCTAAATACCTTGTTTTTAGTCTTTCCGACAGTTAAGGCATCAATTGAGACTGTAAAAGATAAGTAAGAATGAGCATAAAATTCATTTATATAAGTTAATTCATTTAATTAACAACCGTATCACGCCCAATACTAATATTACTAAATCAAAAGACAGTAGCAATGCTTCCCCGAAACTCACCAAGTCAGATGCGAGATTTAGATGATCTTAGTCAATTAAGCAATATTGTTTCTGATAAATGCAGGGGTCAACGCTCATTAGTGAGAAGAATTTTTCACCGCGAAGTTTCATGCCCATTATGGGGTATAAAACCTTTGAGGAATTACTTGAGATCTTGCCTAACTAGTGCAGCAATATTGATGATCTTCATTTTCTAAATCCAAATGACACAGTTTGACTATCTGCGCTACGAGCCTTGGCCATTGCCAAATAAGCTTCTAATAGATTTGGAGCGCTCGACTCATGTGACACAAACCATTATTAGTAAGCTTGATCACGGTCAGGAAAAAGTCGCCTTATTGCCCGGATTAAACCCCCCGCATTGGGAGTTTGGTCATCTGATTTGGTTTCACGAATTTTGGGTTCATCGCAAAGGGATGGAATCTAATCCTTCCTTTTTAGCCCATGCAGATGCTTTATTTAATTCTTCTGAAATGATTCATGATGATCGCTGGCAGGTACAAATACCCTCTATCGATATCTTGATGAATTACTTTTCGGATGTGATGGAGCGTACATTTATCATCCTCAGATCTGGAACCTTGAGTCCTGAGCAGGCTTACTTTATTCAGTTAGCTCTCTATCATGAAGATATGCACAATGAAGCGTTTGCTTATATGTGGCAATCTTTAGGTTACGCCTGGCCTCTTGAGCAAGATCTTGGCGCTAGTCAAGACCAACACAATGATTTTGAGTCAAGATATATCCATATTCCTCAGTGCCAATTTCAGCTTGGGTCAGCACCAAGCACGGGCTTTATTTTTGATAATGAGAAATGGCAGCATGATGTATTGACTCATGATTTTTCAATTTCAAGCCATGCAGTTAGTAACGGTGAATATTTAGAGTTTTTAAGATCTCTAAATGATGCAGAAATAAGCTTTAAGCATCAACCTGCATATTGGAAAAAAGAGGGTAATGCCTGGTTTGAGCGATTTTTTGATCGGTGGCGAGAGCTGGATCTCAATGCTCCAGTGAGACATATCTCTGCCCATACTGCTGAGCAGTATTGTTTATGGAAGGGTGTTCGACTCCCTACTGAAAATGAGCTTAGCGTCTTAATGACATCAGCGCGTGAGCCATGGCAACCATCCAGCTTATGGGAGTGGACTAGTAGTACTTTTAAGCCTTTTGAGGGCTTTAGTTCTGATCCTTATCAAGATTATTCGGCCCCATGGTTTGATAGCAGACATCGGGTTTTGAAGGGTTGGAGTGTATTTACTCCTGACTATCTGCGTCGCCCCCAATTTCGTAATTTTTATCTACCTTCCCGCAGTGATTTTTTTTGCGGCTTTCGTACCTGTTTGGCATAAATTAGGTAAGCTCACATACTTAGCTGCCATCCTCTTACTTTTAAATTGAGTTCTTCAACATGACATATAACGGTCGTCTTACCTCCCTCTCTCACGGCGGGGGCTGTGGTTGCAAAATTGCTCCAGGTGTTTTGAGCGATATTCTGAAATCTTCCCCTATTCGCCAGATGCCTGCTGCACTGCTGGCAGGCTCTGATAACAATGAAGATGCCGCTGTTTATCAAATCAACGAACATCAAGCGATCGTGGCGACCACAGATTTCTTTATGCCGATTGTCGATGACCCCTATCAGTTTGGGCGAATTGCAGCTACGAATGCTATTTCAGATATTTACGCTATGGGTGCCCAACCTCTTTTTGCCCTAGCGCTATTGGGCATGCCAATCAATGTCCTTCCTTTGGAGGTCATTCAGCAAATCACTGCTGGCGGTGAGTCGGTGTGTGCAGAAGCTGGGATTATGATTGCCGGTGGCCACTCGATTGATACTGTAGAGCCGATTTATGGCTTGGTTGCCATTGGCGTAGTAGACCCTAAAAAACTAAAGCGTAATAGTGGTGCAAAGTTAGGCGATAGCATCATCCTTAGCAAGCCCTTGGGTGTAGGCATTCTTTCTGCTGCGCTGAAAAAAGAGCAGCTTTCTGACTCTGCTTATCAGGAGATGATTGCCTTAACGACTAAGTTGAATAAACCTGGCGTCGCGCTATCCCAACTCGATAGCGTGCATGCGCTTACGGATGTGACAGGGTTTGGCTTAGCAGGGCACTTATTGGAACTGTGCCGTGGAGCAAAGCTTTCAGCTCAGATTCAGTGGGACTCTATTCCAGTAGTTTCTGAGGCGGTCAAGCTGGTAAAAGAAGGTATCTTTACTGGTGCATCACCACGTAACTGGCTGGGTTATGGTCATGAAATAGAGATGGCCTCTCATTTGAATGAGTGGCAGCAAAACCTCTTGTCTGATCCTCAAACAAGTGGCGGTTTATTAATCTCTTGCAGTCCAGAAGCAACCGAGCAGGTATTAGAAATTCTCAGAGCAGATGGATTTAGCCAGGCTCAAAAAATAGGTCAATTTGTACAGGGCTCAGGCGTTTCTGTAGCCTAAGCTCTACTTCTTTAATTCAATAGAAAGTATCCAAACAATATGAAACTAAACACTTTGAAATTTTCACTCGGCCTTGTTTTAGCAACGCTTTGCTTTAGCATGTTCACGCTTCCAGCTCAGGCGCAAGCCGTCTTACGTGTCTCCGCGATTCCGGATGAATCACCAACTGAGTTACAAAGAAAATTTCTTCCTTTAGGCGAATATCTTTCTAAAGAGACGGGCATGAAAGTCGAATTTACGCCCGTGACAGACTACGCCGCAGTTGTTGAGGCGCTGGCAACAAATAAAATCGATATGGCATGGTTAGGCGGTTTTACTTATATTCAAGCAAAAATTCGTACGAATGGCGCCGTCAAGCCGATCATTCAGCGTCTTGAAGATGAAAAATTTACGAGTAAATTTATTATTCCTGAGGCTAGCTCGGCAAAGACTTTGACAGATTTAAAGGGCAAGACCTTTGCTTTTGGTTCACCATCATCTACTTCAGGCCATTTAATGCCGCGTTTTTACCTAATGAAGGCAGGCATTAACCCAGATAAAGACTTTAAGAGTATTGCTTTTTCTGGAGCCCATGACGCAACAGTCGCATTTGTTGCTAGCGGTAAAGCAGATGCTGGCGCTTTAAATGCATCTGTTTGGGATAAATTGTCTGAT
Source organism: Polynucleobacter sp. MG-28-Ekke-A2 (assembly GCF_035012985.1). Taxonomy (NCBI): domain Bacteria; kingdom Pseudomonadati; phylum Pseudomonadota; class Betaproteobacteria; order Burkholderiales; family Burkholderiaceae; genus Polynucleobacter; species Polynucleobacter sp. MG-28-Ekke-A2. The sequence goes on from NZ_JAYGQU010000014.1 coordinate 7,954, forward strand.
GCTAAAAATCCTAATACCGAAAAAGTAAAAGTTCTGTATACAACGCCTACGTACCATGATTACAACTGGACCGTACGAGGTGGTTTGGATGCAGCGGTAACTAAAAAAATTAGCGATGCTTTTTTAAAGCTGAATGCCAATGATCCTGCTCAAAAAGAATTAATGGATCTTCAGAGGGCTAGCAAATATATTCCTACTAAATCATCCAACTACGATGAAATTGAAAAGGCTGCAATTGGTGCTGGTTTGATTAAGTGAAAAAAATAGCATTTGCATTTAAGCAAGTTAGTTTTAGTCATAGCAATGGCAAAGAGGCGCTAAAAAATATCAACATTAGCGCCTCAGCTGGTGAATCAATTGCGATTATTGGATCATCTGGCTCTGGCAAGACGAGCTTGCTTAACTTGATAGCGACTTCACTGCGCCCTAGTATTGGATCGATATCGGTATTGGGCATTGATCCATGGGCGATTTCAAAAGGGCAATTACGCCGTTTACGCTCTCAAATAGGCTTAGTTCATCAAGCAGCTCCGATCCCACCAAGACAAAGAGTGATTACCGCCGTCTTAGCTGGTCGTCTTGGTCAGTGGCCGCTCTGGAAATCTCTTCTGTCATTAATCTATCCGGTAGATATCGCGGGTCCGCAGTTATGTCTGCAAAAACTCGATCTCGCCGACCGCCTCTTTGATCGTTGTGACCGCCTGTCTGGAGGTCAATTGCAAAGAGTGGGTGTCGCGCGCGTGCTGTACCAGAAGCCTTATTTATTGCTGGCTGATGAGCCAGTATCAGCAATGGACCCTGTTCTTTCTGATTTAACGATTCAGCGCCTTTTAGAGGATGCTCGCACCAGGGATGCTTGCTTTGTGGCCAGCCTTCATGCAGTAGACATTGCTTTACGGTGGTTCCCAAGAGTTGTTGGGCTGAAGGATGGGGAGGTCTTTTTTGACTTGCCAGCATCCGATGTGAGTGAGAGCTTGCTTCAACAGTTATATGCATCTGAACGCGGTATTCTGCCAAAACAAGGCAGTCCGAATCCATAACCATGAAAAGAGTGGTCTATTTTAGGGATCCAGATGCGCTCAGGCGTTTTGTGGTGACGTGTATTGCATTAACAATCTTATGGCCAATGATGCAATTGGCACAGTTTGATGTATTTGCATTATTTGAAGCTAGCAACCTCAAAGTTTTTACTAACTTCTTAATTCAGTTTTTCCCACCCAATCTTCAGGCATCATTTTTAGCGCTAGTGTTTAAGGCTACTTTAGAGACTTTAGCCATGGCAACTGCAGGCATTGCTCTGGCAATGCTGATGGCAATTCCACTGGGCCTCATCATCACTTATAGCCTATCGATTTCACGTATTGGTCCTGCTTCTGGTCATCGCATTGCGAAACTCGGTAGATATCTTGCCCGAATGCTGATGTTATTACTCAGAGGTATTCCAGAAATTGTATGGGCCTTGCTGTTGGTGAGAGTGTTTGGTTTGGGCCCAATCGCAGGCGTGCTAGCAATTGCTATTACCTATGGTGGCATGCTCGCAAAAGTGTATTCCGAAATCTTAGAGACTGAAAACACCCTACCTGCTAAAGCGCTAATAATGTTAGGTAGCGGCCGTATCAATGCATTTTTATATGGGTTATTGCCAGGCGCCTCACAAGAGCTAGCCTCTTACACAATCTATCGCTGGGAATGCGCAGTTAGGGCCTCGGTTGTCATGGGCTTTGTAGGTGCTGGTGGCTTAGGACAGCTTATGGACCAGTCAATGAAGATGCTCAACGGTGGTGAAGTATCTACCATTCTCATCGTATTTTTGCTGCTTGTTTTACTCGCTGACTACATCAGTCTCATCATTCGTCGGCAACTCGCATGAACCACTATCCTGCTCGCGAATTTTGTCTAAAGTGTCTCATTACGCTTGTGCTAATTGCGCTTTTTATTGTGGTGAGCTTTGTTTATCTTTCATTTAATCCTCTGGCTTTGTTTACTAAACAAGCTATGAGTGATGTTGTTATTTATACAGGACGCTTTTTTCCACCAGATCTCTCACCATCTTTTTTACAGAAGGTGTGGAGTGGTGTATTGCAGACCTTGGCCATTTCTGCCTTGGCCACTTTATTAGCGGCAATTGCGAGCCTTTTTCTGGCGCTACCAGCAGCTGGACAGTTTGGTCGTAGCGCAAAAGTAGCAACCCGTTTTTTCTTAAATTTTTTGCGCTCGGTGCCAGAGCTTGTTTGGGCGGTATTAATGGTACTAGCAGTAGGTTTAGGACCATTTGCTGGAACCCTAGCGCTCGCCTTGCACACCACAGGAGTGCTGGGGCGTTTATTTGGCGAGACCCTGGAAAATCACTCTCCCAATGCAACGCAAGCTCTGAGATTGGCTGGGGCAAGTAATGCTCAAGCATTTATTTATGGGGCTTTACCAGGGATTTATTCTCAACTGCTCTCTTATAGTCTTTATCGTTGGGAAATGAATATACGTATGGCCACGATATTAGGATTTGTTGGTGCAGGGGGTCTTGGACAAATTCTGTACTACGAACTCTCTTTATTGCATGAGCAGCAAGCCTCAACGGTGATCATAGCGATGCTTATCTTAGTTATAGCTGTAGACATGATTAGCAACAAGCTTCGTAGAGTGCAAATGCACAGTCTTGGCTAAATTAGGTAACATGAAAAAGGAATATTGAAGTGAGTCAAGATAATTTACCCGATCAAAAATTAACTGATGAAATTATTGCTGGTCTTTCACAAGAGCAGCCATCAATATCTCCAAAGTTTTTCTATGATGAAATTGGTTCGCACTTATTTGAGGCAATTACTTTTTTGGAAGAGTATTACCCAACCCGAACTGAAAAACAAATCATGGTGCAATACGGCGAAGCAATAGCTTTGACGATTGGAAAGTGCGATGTTTTGTTGGACTTAGGGGCTGGTAACTGTGAAAAGGGTAGCGCATTATTTGACACCCTATTACCCAAAGAATATCGGGCGCTAGATATCTCAAAAGAATTTTTAGAGCAGGCTATCTCAGGCTTGCAAAAAGAATTTCCAAAAATTCAGATGCAGGCACAAACCTGTGATTTACAGGAAGAAATGGCGTTTCCTGATTTGGTGGGTCGAAAGAAAACCTTTTTTTATCCAGGCTCTTCCATTGGAAATTTTGACCCAGATGCTGCGCTGGGACTATTCAAAAATATTGTGAAAGTTTGCCAAGGTGATGGGGGTTTATTGATCGGGGTTGATTTGGTTAAGGATCGCGAAGTTCTATCTCGAGCTTATAACGATGCCCTTGGAATTACTGCGGCTTTTAATAAAAACATCCTTTTACACCTGAACCGGCTAGTTGAAACGGATTTCAATTTAGAAAATTGGGAGCACTACGCAATTTTTAATGAGCAACTTACTCGAATCGAAATGTATCTTCGATCTACTCGGAATCAATTGGTTTCGTTCCCCGGTGGCGAAAGGCGTTTTGATAGCGGTGTGCTTATTCATACTGAAAATAGCTATAAGTACACGCAAGAAAAATTTGAATCTCTTTTAATGAGCGCCGGTTTTAAAGCCGTACACTCCTGGACTGATCCAAATTGCTACTTTTTGGTAGCTTATGCGACAGCATAGGGCCTGATTGATTATTTAATCAGGCTTTTAATGAGCTTTTGAATAGATTTTTGCTCTAATTCTGATTTGGTGATCTTCTGTCGCAAGGCAATCGCCCTGCACAATTTTTCATAAAAGGCTGGATTGGTTTCAGCCTTGGTTAGTAGTTTGCTTAAAGCAACTTTATCGCCTACTGGATAGTAGGCGGGGTAGGCATCTCCCAGTAAGCCTCGATTACCTGGAATGTCTGATGCAATTACTGGGATGCCAATAGCAATAGCTTCAGATACCACATGGGCGCCACCTTCCATAATGCTGGATATGATCATCACGTGTGAGCGGGAGAGCCACTGAAGCGTTTTAGAGTGACTCAGTTGGCCTAACCATCGATAACGCATAACGTTTTTTTCAATAGAGAGTGCTTGCTTTTTAAACTCAGGACTCATTGCCTTGCCGAGTTGTACCAGCTGAATCTTGCTGTTTGAGGGCAGCAAAGATAGGCATTGCGCAGCACAAAAGGGATCTTTTTCAGACCGCAGATGGCCAATGATGCTGGCTAAAAAATGACGTTTTGGTGGCGGCTTTCTAGTGATGCCTTTTACTGACTGGTAAATCACTTGGACTTTATGATGAAATTTCTTAGGTAAGGATTGAATGGCATCTGGTTGAAGAACCACAATCGCATCAGCCATCTCCATTGACTTGATAACTTTAGTGGAGTTTTTTAGGTCTCGGTAGATGTCCGTTCCAGTCATGATTAATATGACTGGATAATTGGGATAGGCTTTTTTATACCTTTGAATAGAGTCATGACTTCGTAGTCCATGTAGTGCAATCAGAACATCACATGGCTTTTTAGACCATTGCTCTGTAATAGCGCTTTGGTAATTGAGGCGTGACAAGAATTGATGCCACCGTAAAGCAGTAATACGGTTTCCGTGAAGGGTGCCAGGGGGTGCGGGCGTTACGATTTCAATACGCATTTCAAGTCAATAAATCCGGGTTTGCCTAGATATAAATGTTATGTACTAAGTGATTCTAGGGCAGATGGTAAAGATACGTATAAAGCGAATCAATTGTCATGATTTATGCCTGTGGGTATGATAGTCTGAGGATTCGCTAACCCGATTGGAGATATAGATGAAGATTAATCATGTTTTTGCTAAAGCTGCTTTGGTATTGGGTGTTGGGATTGCCTCATTTGGTGTATCAGCACAGTCTATGAAAGTAACCCTAACCGGGTCTCAAGAGGTGCCACCAGTTATGACTTCTGCATCTGGAGTGGGTTCAATTATGGTTGCTCCAGATGGCTCTGTATCCGGAACCATCACTACCATGGGTATGGAGGGGACTATGGCGCATATCCACGAAGCCCCTATGGGTCAAAATGGCCCGGTAATTGTTCCATTTAGTAAAACTGCAGAAAATGTGTGGTCGGCTCCAGCAGGTGCTAAATTAACCGAGGCTCAGATCCAAAGTCTGAAGAGCGGAAATCTTTATCTCAATGTTCATAGCGCTACAAATAAATCTGGTGAAATTAGGGCGCAGCTTAAGTATTGAGAATATAGCTGCATCCTCAGCCTCATGTAACTAAGAATTGTATAAGCCACCTTAGGGTGGTTTTTTTGAGCGCTACTTTATATGGCGCTCACGACTTAGGGAACTCGTGATTAGAAAATTAAGATCTAATCGCGCAGAATGTGTCAATTAATCAGAGCCCTAATATCTCCGACGTTTTTTCCATGTATACGGCTCGCCATTTGAGAATTTACCGCTAGTGATGCCGTCTACCCCAAACTTACCCGCGATCTCTAGACCGTTAAATTTTATCGTAACAAACTCGCCTAGCTGCTTAGCCCAATCCATTGCTTCATCAAGCGTCTTAAATTCATACGTCTTCGAATGATGTTCTATGGTTATCACTTTAATCTTAGTAATGTTGATGGGATTAAATTGCGTAACAGTCCCCAGCTTAGCCCACTTTATGAAATTCCTTTAGGAAACTCAAGTAATGGACTCCGCTTATTGTTCTGAAGGGCTAGGGAATGTATGGTTTCGCTATGCAAAACGTACTGCATCGATAAAACAAATCCCTCGGCCGAGAGGGTGGGGGTTTTATCTTTTGGGGTTATTTCTTAAGACGGTAACCGGTTCTAAAGATCCAAATGACAACGGCAATTGATATTGCTAAAAAAGACATTGTCATTCCTAGGCTTACCCAAAGCGACACGTCCTCAATGCTGTAAAAGCTCCAGCGAAAGCCGCTAATGAGATACACAACTGGGTTGAGTAAGGCTACTTTTTGCCAGAAGGATGGCAAAACAGAGATCGAATAAAAGCTTCCACCTAGGAAAGTCAGTGGTGTAATGATGAGTAAAGGCACCACTTGGAGTTTTTCAAAGCCATCTGCCCATACGCCAATGATAAAACCAATCATGCTGAAAGTGATTGACGTGATCACCAAATAAAATAGCATCCACAAAGGATGATCTATTTGAAGTGGTACAAAAAAAGTAGCAGTAGCCAGAATGATTAAGCCCAAAATAATCGATTTACTTGCTGCAGCACCAACGTAGCCCATCACAATTTCTAATGGGGATATAGGCGCAGAGAGGATCTCATAAATAGTTCCGCTAAATTTAGGAAAATAGATTCCAAATGAGGCATTAGAAATACTTTGCGTGAGCAGTGAAAGCATGATGAGGCCAGGCACGATAAATGCCCCATAGGAGATCCCCTCCATCTGAGTCATACGCGAACCAATAGCAGATCCAAAAACAATAAAGTACAAGGAAGTCGATATAACAGGGGCAATAATGCTTTGCATTAATGTGCGCCGTGTTCTTGCCATTTCAAATTTATAAATAGCGCGTACACCATAGTAATTAAGCTTCATGTGTATCAGCCTTTGAGTTAACAAGATTTACAAAGATTTCTTCTAGTGAGCTCTGTTTTGTGTGGAGGTCCTTAAAGATAATGCCCAGGCTTGTGATCTTTTGAAGTAGCTGCGCAATATCAATATCTTCATCTTTGGAGTCAAAGCGATAAGTAAGCTCGTATTTATCTTCTGAAAGACTTAGACTCGGTAAATCCAACTCCTTCGGCAGGCTCTGGAGCGGGCTTTGTAGCTGAAGGGTTAACTCTTTTTTACCTAGTTTATTCATCAGCGCTAATTTATTGTCCACCATGATGAGCTCGCCGCTGCGAATAATACCAATACGATCAGCCATTTCTTCGGCCTCTTCAATATAGTGAGTCGTGAGAATGACGGTAGTGCCGTTGTCTTTCAGAATTTTGACCAAATTCCACATATCTTTTCTGAGGCTAACATCAACTCCTGCAGTGGGCTCATCCAGAAAAAGGATGCTGGGTTCATGAGAGAGCGCTTTTGCAATCATCACTCGGCGTTTCATGCCGCCAGATAGCGTCATAATTTTGTTGTGACGTTTATCCCATAAGGACAAGTCCTTCAGGATCTTTTCAATGAATGCTGGCTTAGATGGTTTTCCATATAAACCTCGACTAAATGTTACGGTATTCCAGACGGTTTCAAAAGAGTCGGTAGAGAGCTCTTGAGGCACAAGACCAATTAACTCTCTTGCCTCACGGTAATCGCTAATGATATTTTTACCATCCACCAAAACCCGACCGCTACTGGGGCTCACGATTCCGCAAATAATGCTAATTAAGGTAGTTTTTCCTGCGCCGTTTTGTCCAAGCAGGGCAAATATCTCACCCTTAGATATCTCCAAATTAATATCTTTTAGGGCCTGGAAGCCGGATTGATAAGTCTTATTAAGATGAGAAATGGAAAGGATGTTTGTCATAAGTGCTAATGATATTAGAAATCAAGCTACTTCGAAAAATCTCATTCATCAGGAGCGGGTGCAGCTCCAAATGAAAATGATGTTCAAAATAAGTCAATTAAGCAATTTTTATCCACACTAAAAAAACAAATCTAAGGAAGATCTTCTGGAAAACTGGCTAATGTGGCATAAACCGCCCTTCTGTTGTGGAGAGTCTAGGCCTTAGCGGGTCTACTTATGAAATCAACGACTTAGGGAGAAATTCCCAAGTCGCTATTCTTTTGATGCTACTCGGTTTGTGTGCAATCGAATATATCTTTCATATGTCTGATTGCATACAGACGAATTCATAAACCCTTTATAGACTAGCTAATCGATGAGTCAACCTACTAGGAAGGGGTGTAATAAATGTATCACTCTAACTTGCATACAGAGAACACCATTAGGTTAATGGAAATAGTTCTTGCTTTAACAGGTGATGATAAGTGCTACCCCTATCAAAATCCTCCATACGTATTAGATCATGACGGCATTATTACTCTCAGTGGGGCGCTTAGATCGGAATTAAATAAGATTGGAAATCAGGATTTGGTGGTTTGGGCGAGTCAAAATATTGTCAGCCTTTTTAAAGAAAATTAATACTTTTAAATATACGTACAGTGAATCATTGCGCCTGGTAGCAAACTTAATGATCATATAAAAGAATTTAAAAAGGAAAACAGAGTGAAACAAGAATACGAAATGGTAGATCAAAATATCCTTCTGTATGAGGCGCGCCTTAAGCATATAGATGAATTTTGCCGCCAGTCTGAAAAGCTGATACCGACTCACCCGGAGATGGATATAAAGGCTCAGTTAATTCCTATTAAAGCCGCACGAGAATCCCTGGTAGCCTTAATTAAATCTGCCAAGGCTGATGCAGAAAGGTCGCATACAAAAGAATCTGATAAACCCCATCACAGCCTCTTGTGGCAAGAAATTACTGCCGAGCTTGAAAGATTGTTAAAACCGTTTGAGAATTTATTACCTATTGTGCAAATATCTTCAAAAAATGACTGAAATTTACATAAGCGTGCAGGGCATGGAGAGTCAGGCTTGCATCAAAGCAGTCACCAAGGTGATTCAGGCATTACAAGATGTGCAAAGTATTCATGTAGATATCCAGTCTGGCCGTATTGAAGTTAGCCGAACTGTAAATAAATCAGATGATTTGATTCATGCTCTAAATGCCGCAGGCTACCCCTCAAGTCTAGATTTGGATGAGCAGTAATTATGGCCTCTGAACTGCCGATTGAATATTGGCATGCTCATTAATCGCATCTTCACTATTCTGTAGTGCCTTCAGTGCGTCAGCATGCGCCACAAGCGCATGAGTAGCAGAAGCCTCGTGATTGCCTAACTCGTGCATCCTTGCCGCCTCTAAATGACTTTTCATGGCTTGCTCATGATGATTGGCTGCTTTCCCATGAAAATGCTCGGCTGTACTTTGATGATGTACATGATTTTTATCTAGTGGATGTGAGTGACTTGGGTCTTGATGTGACATGAAATTCTCCTAAAAGATATATTGTTCAATTTTTAAGACTTTTTGCTGCCTTCTTGGCTGCTCTAGCTTCAGAGTAGGCAATTGCTACAGCCTGTTTCATCGGCTTGCCAGCTTTAATTTCTGTTTTGATGTTTTCCTTAAATGCTTCTGGACTTATTGATTTTTTTAGCGGCATTTGTTTCTCCTGGCGAACATAAAAGTAGTCTCTTTTAAATGTAATACATATTTCTTGGTTCAATTGTTTGCTAGCGAACAAAGCGATATATTTACGGTACTAACATGTTGCTAGCTGAGGCTGCTCATATCAATAACAAAGCGGTATTTCACATCGTTTTTTAAGATTCGTTCATAGGCGGTATTGATTTGATCCATTTTGATCAGCTCTATATCCGCCACGATCTGATGCTTGGCGCAAAAGTAGAGCATTTCTTGAGTTTCTTTAATGCCGCCGACCAAAGAGCCTGCAATGGTTCTACGCCGATAGACCATTGGTTCGGTATTGAGTTCTGCAGTAGGCCCAATAGAACCAACGATGCACATGCAGCCATCCACTTTGAGTAAGTTCATGTAGTGGTTATAGTCATGGGGCCCTGGAATAGTATTTAGTAAGAAATCAAACTGATTCACCATGCTCTGCATTGCAACTAAATCTGTAGAGATCAGCACTTCATCAGCCCCCAGTTTGATTGCAGTCATAGCCTTATCTTTGGATGTTGTGATCATTACAGTTTTTGCTCCCATGGCGTGCGCAAGTTTCACACCCATATGACCCAGGCCTCCAAGGCCGATAATGCCAACCGTCATTCCTGGCTTAACGCCCCAATGCATTAATGGTGAGTAGGTAGTAATTCCTGCGCAGAGCAAAGGCGCGGCACCCGCTGGATCTAAACCTGTTGGAACAATCAATACGAAATGCTTATCAACCACAATACTTTTTGAGTATCCACCAAAGCTAAACCCGCCCGGATCCTTTGAGGGGCTATTAAAGATGGTTGAGAAACCTTCTAGGCAGTACTGTTCAAGGCTGGATTTACAGGAAGTGCAAACTCCACATGATCCACCGATATAACCAGCGCCCACTCGTTGGCCAATTTTTAGATGCGTAACCCCTGCACCGAACGCGGTGACTTTACCAATAATTTCATGGCCTGGAACCACTGGATAGTGAGTGCCTCCCCATTCATTTTTTGTGAAGTGGATATCGGTATGACAGACGCCACAAAATTCAATGGCGATTTGTACATCGTTCACCCCAAGTTTTCGTCGCTCAATTTTGAAAGGCTCTAATAATGATTTATCAGATTGGGCTGCGTAGCAAGCGGTTAGGGTCATCAATTCTCCGGGGAAATTTAGTTTTTGGGTGGGCTGAAATATTCTTTAAGGCGACTGAAAAATTATCAAAAAATATCGGCGTTCATTACTTTGGCCCATGCCGCTACAAAGTCATTTACAAACTTTTCTTTGTTGTCATCTTGCGCATAAACTTCTGAGTAGGCCCGAAGAATGGAGTTTGATCCAAAAACTAAATCGACTCGTGTGGCCGTCCACTTGGTCTTTTTAGTATTGCTATCAATGACGTCATAGCTATTGCGGCCGGTCGGTGTCCAGGAGTAATTCATATTAGTGAGATTGATGAAGAAGTCATTACTCAGTACACCTTCCCTATCTGTGAATACCCCATGTGTTGTGCTGCCATAGTTTGTGCCAAGTACGCGCATACCGCCAATAAGCACTGTCATTTCCTGAGCTGTTAAGCCCATTAATTGAGTTCGGTCTAGAAGCAACTCTTCTGGAGTGACTGCATAGTTTTCTTTCTGCCAATTACGATAAGCATCGGCCAAAGGTTCAAGAACCTCAAATGACTCTACATCCGTCATTTCTTGTGTTGCATCGCCTCGACCTGGGGTAAATGGAACCTTTACTTCAAACCCGCCTGCCTTAGCTGCTTGCTCAATACCGATATTTCCAGCGAGAACAATAATGTCAGCAATGCTGACACCAGAGTCTTTTGAAATTTTTTCATAGACACTGAGTATTCTTGCTAAGCGGCTGGGTTCATTACCTATCCAGTCTTTTTGCGGAGATAGTCGAATACGCGCGCCATTGGCACCACCACGCTTATCTGATCCTCGATAGGTGCGGGCACTATCCCATGCCGTTGTCACCATATCGCCAATCGAGAGATCGTTGACTCTGATCTTGGCTTTTACAGATTCAATATCGTATTCCTTGGTACCAGTTGACACGGGGTCTTGCCAAATGAGCTCTTCTTTTGGCACATCTGGTCCAAAGTATCTAGCTTTGGGACCCATGTCACGATGGGTTAACTTAAACCAAGCTCTGGCAAATGTTTCTGAAAAATAGGCCTGATCTTGAGAAAACTTTTCTATAATTTTTCGATACTCGGGATCCATCTTCATGCCAATATCAGCATCAGTCATCATGGGCATGCAACGTATTGATGAATCCTCAACATCGACAGGCTTATCTTCTTCTTTGATGTTAATGGGCTCGTATTGCCAAGCGCCTGCAGGGCTTTTAGTCAGTTTCCATTCGTAATTGAGTAATGAGTGAAAGTAACCGTTATCCCATTGGGTAGGGTGCGCCGTCCAAGCGCCTTCAATACCGCTGCTAACAGTATCGCGGCCAATACCTCTGGTTTTATGGTTAATCCAACCAAGCCCTTGCTCATCTATTGGGGCCGCTTCAGGTACTGGTCCTAAATTTGCTGCATTGCCATTGCCATGGGCCTTACCTACGGTATGCCCACCAGCAGTAAGGGCTGCCGTTTCTTCATCATTCATCGCCATACGAGCAAACGTGACTCGAATATCATTTGCAGTTTTTAATGGGTCAGGATTTCCATCTACACCCTCTGGGTTTACGTAGATCAAGCCCATCATGACTGCCGCTAAGGGGTTGGCTAAATCTCGTTCACCTGAATAGCGACTACCTTCACCACCAGTTTTTTTCAGCCATTCCTTTTCGGAGCCCCAGTAGATATCTTTTTCTGGCTGCCAAATATCTTCGCGACCAAATGAGAAGCCAAATGTTTTCAGGCCCATGGATTCATATGCAATAGTTCCGGCCAAGATCATTAAATCTGCCCAACTGACTTTATTGCCGTATTTCTTTTTAAGAGGCCATAAGAGTCGGCGTGCTTTATCGAGGTTAACGTTGTCGGGCCATGAATTGATAGGCGCAAAGCGTTGGTTACCGCTGCCTGCACCTCCACGACCATCGGCAATGCGATAGGTTCCTGCTGAGTGCCATGCCATCCGAATCATCAGGCCCCCATAGTGTCCCCAGTCTGCTGGCCACCAATCTTGACTAGTAGTGATCAGGCTATGCATATCCTTTTTTAAGGCAGACACATCTAGTTTTTTTAATTCATCTCGATAGTTAAAAGACGGTCCCATGGGATTGGTCTTCGTGTCATGCTGATGAAGAATGTCGAGATTAAGCGACTTGGGCCACCAAGCCATTGGAGTCTCACTAGATTTTGTATTGGCGCCATTTGCAACTGGGCACATTCCATTTGATGTCATGGGTGTCGCCTTTCAGATAGATTGTTGATTAACAAGGTTCACCCTATCCGATAAAGCAAATCTGGTCTGTACGCTTAAGGACAAGTCTTCAATATTGGAAGATATGAGATTTATCCCAAACGGTATGTTGGTTAGCGCACTGTATTTCTCTTGTATTTCTATAGGATGGAAAGCTATAAAACTTTTTAATACTTGAAGGCAGGGGTTGGTGGCAATGGATAAGAGCACAAGCAAGGATTTATTTGATCTAGTAAGCGAATTCGATGTTGCGATGTTGGTAACCCATAGTCCCAATGGCATTCATGCGCGTCCTATGGCCATTGCACGCCTAGATGTTGGAATGTGTACAACTTACTTTGTGACTGACATCAATTCGATTAAGGTTGATGAAATTAATGCGAACCCTCATGCCCTGGTCACCTTTCAAGGCGCTAGAAAATATGCCTCAGTAAGTGGCGAGTTAGCCGTTCTAAAAGATCGCGAATTAATCGAGGGGATGTGGAAAGAAATTTGGAAAGTATGGTTTCCAAATGGTAAGTCTGATCCGAATATTGCTATTCTGAAATTTACAGCCCACGAAGGGGAGTTTTGGGATAACGCAGGTATGCAGGCATTGAGATATGTTTACAGTGCAGCCAAAGCCTATATATCCGGAACAAGACCTGAGCCTGATAAAGAGCAGCATAGCAAGGTGGTCATTAAGTAGGGTGAGTGACTGCTCACAGCCCCTTTATTGATAAAGCCTAGTGTGTAGGATTTCTCTAGACATCTTCCGGAGCAAATCTCTATAGATATAAATGCGTCTATGTTCTGTGCCGCACATACAAATTGATTTAATACGCCTAGATTGGAGTCTTGAGTAACGCATTTAATTAAATCATTCAAAACTTATCTGAAAACGAAACGTAGTAATTGGAGATACCTCTCCATCTCAATAGCTCTGATAACAAGCATTTGCTTGGGAGGGTGCGGGGGTGGAAGTGGGGGTGGGGTCGACTCTAATGCCGGATCCAATCTAAGCTCCTCCTCAAGAATTTCAGCCTTCTCCCTGAATGGCGTTGTTGGCGTCATTAGCGAAACAGGAAAAACTATTAGCGTAGTCATGCCTTCTGGCAGTGCCATTACGACTTTAATTACAACCTTCTCCACAACAGGTTCTAGTGTTGCCATTGGCAGTACTGCTCAAGTCAGCGGGATAACCATTAATAACTTTACCAATCCGGTTCAGTATGTTGTGACTGCAGCTGATGGCTCCACTGCAATTTATGCTGTAACGGTAACGGTGGCTCCAGCAACTGCAAAGGCTATTACTAGCTTCTCCCTCAATAGTGTCGTTGGCGTCATTAGCGAAACGGGTAAGACCATTAGCGTAGTCATGCCTTCTGGCAGTGTCATTACGAATTTAATCGCAACCTTCTCTACAACAGGTTCTAGTGTTGCCGTTGGTAGCAATACTCAAGTAAGCGGTAACACAATCAATAACTTCGCTAATCCAGTCCGGTATGTCGTGACTGCAGCTGATGGCTCTACCGCAACGTATACGGTGACGGTAACGGTGGCCCCAACAACTTCAAAGGCGATCACTGGTTTTTCCCTTGATGGTATTGTTGGTGTGATTAGCGAGACGGGTAAAACCATTGGTGTAGTTATGCCAGCTGGCTTTGCAGTAACAGGTTTAATTGCGACCTTCTCCACAACAGGCTCAAAGGTTGCCATTGGTAGCACCTCTCAAGTCAGCGGGACGACTGTGAATGACTTTACCAATCCAGTCCGGTATGTTGTGACCGCAGCTGATGGATCCACCACAACTTATACAGTAACGGTGACGGTGGCTCCAGCAACCTCAAAGGCTATTACTGGCTTCTCTCTCAATAGTATTGTTGGTGTGATTAGCGAGACGGGTAAAACCATTGGCGTAGTCATGCCTTCCGGCAGTGTCATTACGAATTTAATTGCAACCTTCTCCACAACAGGTTCTAGTGTTGCTATTGGTAGTACTGCTCAAGTCAGCGGAACGACTATAAATAACTTTACCAACCCAGTCCAGTACGCTGTGACTGCAGCGGATGGCTCTACTGCAATTTATACGGTGACGGTAACAGTAGCCCCAACAACTTCAAAGGCCATAACCAGCTTCTCCCTTGATAGTGTTGTTGGTACCATTACTGAAACTAGTAAGACTATCAGCGTAGTTATGCCCTCCGGATCTGGGGTAACAGGTTTAATCGCAACCTTCTCTACAACAGGTTCTAGTGTTGCCGTTGGCAGCACTGTTCAAGTCAGTGGGACGACGGCGAATAACTTCACCAATCCAGTCCAGTACGTTGTGACTGCAGCGGATAGCTCTACTGCAATTTATACGGTGACGGTAACGGTGGCCCCAACAACTTCAAAGGCCATAACAAGCTTCGCCCTTGGAGGTGTTACTGGTGTCATTAGCGAAACAGGAAAAACCATTGCTGTAGTTATGCCCTCCGGATCTGGGGTAACAGGTTTAATTGCAACCTTCTCTTCAACAGGTTCTAGTGTTGCTGTTGGCAGTACCACTCAAGTGAGTGGAGCCACAATCAATAACTTTACCAACCCAGTCCAGTATGTTGTGACCGCAGCTGATGGCTCCACCACAACTTATACAGTCACGGTAACGGTAGCTGCTGCTGGACCAGCTCCAGTAGCATTAGGTAATGCTGGAGCCTTTGTCCTATTTGCGGGTACAGGTATGTCCAGTAGTCCGGCTTCGGTGATTACGGGGAATGTTGGTGTTGGGCCAGGAGTGACTTCAACTGCGATTACTACTGGCTTTAACTTAACGCTCCCTCCGGGTGGAGCATATTCAACAGCTCCTCAGGTGACTGGTAATGTTTATGCTTACGACTATGCGAGCCCTACACCAGACTACATCGCTAGTACATCTAACGACATGTTGGCTGCATACAGTGATGCAGCTGGAAGGCCTAACCCTATTATATTTGCTAGCTCTAATTTGGATGGCCTGACGCTGGCACCCGGCCTTTATAGCTCGCTTGTGGACCTAAATTTATCTGCCAATAGTACTTTAACTCTTAATGGGGGTCCAAATGACGTATGGATCATTCAGGTTGCGGGAGGGCTTACAACTGGGGCAACAAGTAATATTTCTTTAACTGGTGGTGCATTACCTCAGAATGTCTTTTGGCAAATTAAAACTGCGCTTACTGTTGGAGCAACATCTACCTTTAACGGAGTGGTGTTGACTGGTACAGCAGTCACCATTGGAGTGAGCTCAATAATTCATGGAAGACTGCTGGCTCAGTCAGCAATCACAATGCATTCCAATGCCATTACTAAGCCTGCGCCTTAATAGCAAGGGCAGATATTTTTTTAGATTTTCTGAATTAATTGCTCAAATGCATTGATGAATGATTCAGGAGGCTGCGCTCCTTGTAAAAGGTATTGCTCATTCAGAATGATCGAGGGAACAGAGCTGATTCCTGCTTTTGTATAGGTCATTTCTTCTGCTCTGACTTCGCTGGTAAATTCATCGCCATTTAGAATTGCCTGCGCTCTTTGATGGTCTAAGCCAGCACGAGTTACTGCATCGATTAGATTTTTTTGATCATCTAAATTGACCGCAAGACAGAAGTAGGTGTTGAGTAATTCTGCTTTTAGGGTGGCTTGCTTTTGTAAATCATATTCCTTTGCTGCCCAATAGAGGAGGCGATGAGCATCAAAGGTGTTGTAAACCCGTTTACGACCCTCTGGATGAAACTCAAATCCAGCGTCTAAAGCCTTAGTTCTAATGTTGGCTTGATTAACTTTGACCTGGTCTACTGTTAACCCATACTTTTCAGTGAGATGCTCAATGGCATCTTGACCGCCCTGGGGCATATTTGGATTAAGCTCAAATGGACGAAAGTGAACTTCAAAATCCACATTATCCTTTAGCTCTTCCATTGCCTGTTTAAGATTACCAAGACCAACAGCACACCAAGGGCAGGCGATATCGGATACAAAGTCTATTTTAATAATTGGTTTCATCTTTTTTATGAGCAGGTCTTTTGAATAATATCTAAAGCGTCATTTAATCGACTTCTTTGTGTTCCAAAGTTGAGTCTGACAAATTGATCTCTACCAAATTGAATGCCTGGTGAAGTGGCTAAGCCAGCATCTAGTAGGAGTTGATAGGGGTTTTGGTTCTTCAGTTCAGTGCAATTAATCCAGGCCAAATAGCTGCCTTCCATTTTATCTAGGCTTAATCTGGTTATGCTGCCAATTCTTTCTTGAATCAAATCTCGGTTTTTTCTCAAGTATTCAATTAAAGCTTTTCTCCAGGGTTCACCTTCCTTCATTGCTGCCATTGTTGCTGTATATGCAAACAAAGAGGGCGGAGCAATGGTTTGATGAAGGCCAGCCTGCATTGCATTACGCAAGACTGGGTTTTCTGCAATAGCCCAAGCGAGGCCGATGCCAGGGAAGTTAAAGGTCTTATTTAAGGACATTAAGGTAACAGTCCTTTCTGAGATTTCCTTACTGATGCTTGCAAGCGGGGTATGTTTTCTGTCTGCAGCCAGCACAAGACCTGCGTGAATCTCATCAGAACAAATCCATAAATCATTTTGAACACAAAAATTGCCAAATTCTTTTAACTCATCTTTAGTAAATACAGTAGAGCCTGGATTTTGGGGGTTGCAAAATAAGGCCAATTTTGTCTTGGCATTAACGAGCTCTGATAATTGATCGCTTGGTAAAACCCAGCGACCCTCCTTCAATACCAGTGGCATTTCTTGAATTGATCTATTGGCAGTAGTGCAAGCAAGACTTAAGTGATGGTAGACAGGATTAGGAACAAGAATGCCGTCATCTTTGTTGGTGAGTTGCTGAACGGCTGTATAAAGTCCAGAAACAACGCTAGGGAGGATCACAATCCAATCAGGATCTATGGTCCATTGGTGTTGTTCTTGCAAATAGTCCGCAATCATCCTGTTCATTTGATTGGGGCTATGGGTATAACCGTAAATTCCTTGTTGCACTCTATCGTTCAGTGCCTGGATCACACAAGGCGGGGATTTAAAATCCATATCCGCCACCCATAAAGGAAGGGCCTCTTTGCTGTGAGCAATATCCCAGCGAATAGAGTCCGTCTTTAATCGATTGGTAGGTGTATCAAAATCAAATGCCATCTTTAGCAAGCCTTAAGCCCGTCATTTGCCAACGTGCATGTGTTGGGAAAAAATTTCGATAAGTAATTCTTGAGTGACCCTTAGGTGTGTAAGCTGAACTTCCTTTAAGCACGATCTGATTGACCATAAATTTACCGTTGTACTCACCAGCAATTCCGCCCCATGGCTTATAGCCAGGATAGGGAGTGTAGTTACTGCTAGTCCATTGCCAGGCTTTGCCAAATAGATCATCGATAGACGCAAAATGCGATTGTGCAAATGCCTCCCATTCAAATTCAGTGGGTAGACGGGCTCCAGCAAAGCCATCGAGATTTTGGCTGGCCCAGCGCGCAAAAGCATCTGCCTCAAAATAGCTAATATTCGATACTGGCGCCTGCAGATCAAGTGGGTTATTGCCATTCAGCGAAAAGCGCAAGATCTGAACTTGACTATCTTTATTCCAATACAGTGGAGCAGAAATCTTTTCCGCTTTAAGCCATGCCCATCCGGCATCTAACCACCATTGAAAATTATCGTAACCACCATCTTCAATAAATTGTAGCCACTCAGAATTACTGACTAGTCGATTTCCTATCGAATGCGTTTGATTCAGAGCGGTATGTTGTGGACCTTCATTATCAAAATGAAATCCATTACCTTGATAGCCAGTTTGAACTAGGCCGCTAATTCCTTCGATCCATTCAAATGGCTGGTCTACTGAGGGGGTCTCGTTATTTTGAGGGGTGTAAGTTGGCCAAAGTGAGTTGTTAGAAAAAAGATGGTGAATATCTGTTAACAGCAACTCTTGATGTTGCTGCTCATGGTTTATTCCAAGCTGTATTAGCCATAGTAGCTCTTCAGAGAAATTTTCTTTTAAGAGACTCTGCACTCGATCTTCAATATTTTTACGCCATTCGAGTACTTGCTGTAGAGAAGGGCGCGTTAATAAGCCGCGTTTACTGCGTGGATGCTTATCCCCAACCCCGTTGTAATAGCTATTAAATAAAACAGCAAATTCAGGGTTCCAAAAAGAAAAGTTCTTTTCAAAGGCCCTTAGAACCATTACTTCATAGAACCAAGTGACGTGGGCTAAATGCCATTTAGCGGGACTTGCATCTTCCATAGACTGTGCTTGGCAGTCTTCTGAGCTCAAATTCGCAATCAGATCTACAGAATACTTTCTGGAACTATGAAATTTCTCTAATAGTTCGTCTGTAGAGGGCGCTTGATATGAAAGGTTATTTTGCATATATCACTGCGAAATAGTTTTTGGGATCAGTCCAGATTTGAGTGGTTTCAAAACCAGCACTTATCAGTAATTGCTTGATAGATTCAATAGTGTACTTGTGTGAATTCTCTGTGTGAATCAATTCACCCTTTTTAAATGTTCTAGATTTTCCTAGCCAGGAGACTGTCACGTTCTCGAGCGCCTCTAGATACAGCTCAACCCTATTATCCGCATGATTCACTTTGACCTTGTGCCTGAATTGTTCCACCTTGAAATTAGAGTTCAGATGCGAGTTGATCGACCGGAGAATATTAAGGTTGAAAGCAGCCGTTACTTTTAGAGGGTCATCATATGCTGCCATCAGCACAGAATCTGCTTTCATCAAGTCAACACCAATTAACAAGCCGCCATCATTGGCTTGATTCTTGATTTGACTCAGCAAATGAAGTGCTTCCGAAGGGAGGAAATTTCCAAGGCTGGAGCCTGGATAAAAGAATGTCCTTTTTGTCGTGGCAATGGAGTCGGGAATGATAAGTTTCTTGGAAAAATCCATACCAATGCATTGCATCAGAATATGCGGATATTTTCCCGAAAGTTTATTTAAAGCATCTTGCAAATACCCAGATGAAAAATCAATCGCCAGGTAGTTTGAAGGTTTTAGAGATTCAAAAAAGGATTCTGCTTTTTGGCAATTTCCAGCGCCTAAATCGATTAGGGTGCCACCAATACCTACTGCTTGTGAAATTTGATCTCGGTACTGAATAAAAATATTTTTTTCAGTATTGGTTGGGTAGTACTCTGGCAATAGGGTAATGGCAGTAAAGAGGTGTGACCCTAAAGGGTCGTATAAAAACTTTGGAGAAATAGAGGCGTTCTCAGCCAGTAAGCCCAACTCGATCTCAGGAATAAAATCATGATCAATTGTGGCAGTATTTGCTGAAGAAGTCGGTATTTGCATGAATTTTTGATGACAGAATAAACATTAAAGTCGTCAATCTTTATACAGCATAAAGTTAATATTTGCTTTATGCTAAATCTTCACAAGGAGATGGTATGAAAGCTATTTGGAATAACGAAGTTTTGGCTGATTCAAACGCAACTATTGTGGTAGAGGGCAATCATTACTTTCCATCTGCTAGCTTAAATATGCAGTTTTTTAAGAAATCAGAAAAAAATACTGTGTGCTCTTGGAAAGGCACTGCTAGCTACTACGATGTAGATGTCAATGGTCAATCAAATAAAGATGCTGCATGGTACTACCCTGAACCTAAATCGGCTGCAAATAATATTGCTGGATATATCGCTTTTTGGAAGGGCGTTCAAGTAACTGAGTAATCCACAGTCGCTTATAAGTGTTATAGGGAGATGAATGTAGGTGGGTTCTGATTGCTACCAAGGCAATTTTTCACCTGAGTATGTCAGAAAGCTGCCTGAATCTTCCTTATTGACATTCGCAAGGACGTTGAACATATCAGTCACAGCTTCTAAAGGATCCCTGCCGATTTGCTGACCGCGAAAAGGTTGTGATAAACCAGAGTTCACGGTGCCGGGGTGAAGGGCAATCAAAGCAATATTGGGTTTCGTTCTTGCAAATTCGATAGAGGCCGTTTTAATGATCATATTGAGCGCGGCTTTTGAAGCTCTATAGCTATACCAACCACCCAGTCGATTATCTTCAATGCTGCCTACCTTAGCAGAGAGGGTTGCCATAACCCCATGCTTTGGGTCCAAGAGTTTTGAGAAATGCTTGATTGTTAGAGCTGGACCAATGGCGTTTGTATTGAACATCTCGGCCAGTTGAGTTGAATTCAAATCATCTAATTTCTTCTCAGGCATCCATTGTTCTGAGTGCAACACACCAATAGTGTTGATGATTAGTTGAAAAGGACCCAGCTCAGCCAGACTGCTTGCGGAGGCTTCAATAGTCTCAGGTTGAGAGTAGTCAATTGCATGAGGGGAATTACGATGGATGCCAATGATCTTGGAGCAAGATGGATGATTCTCCAAAAGTTTGACAAAATGGGAGCCAATAGTTCCCGATGCTCCGATGACGAGTGCGCTAAATGGATTGGGAAGTAAGCTCATGATGCCTTTTCAAAGCGATAAGAAATTTCAGGGTATTAAATAGACTTTATCGCAGTTCCCATAAAAGGGTTTGTATGCACCTTTGTCCTTTAAGCGCTTACCCCAATAGCTTGCTATGCTTATGGGTCTTTACATATGCGAAATTAACCAAGTGAATATCAACTCAGATTACAGCAAGAGAATTGTCATAGACCACCATGACTTGCCTTGGGTCCCCAGTCCTGAGCCAGGGGTTGAGCGACGCATGCTTGATCGCATAGGCGATGAGGTGGCAAAAGCGACTTCTATTGTGCGCTATCAACCGGGAACCCAATTTAAAACCCATACCCATGAATTCGGTGAAGAGATCCTGGTGTTAGATGGAGTCTTTAGTGATGAGACTGGTGACTACCCTGCTGGTACTTATCTGATGAATCCCCCGGGATCTTCTCATGCGCCATTTAGTAAAACTGGCTGTACGCTTTTTGTGAAGTTGCGACATCTTGGCCTAGATCAGGTGGTGAGAGAAGTAATTGATACCAAAACTGCTCCTTGGTATCAGGGCATGGTCCCTGGACTTCATGTGATGCCACTCATGCAGCAAGGTAGCGGCTCAACCTTAGTGCGTTGGGCGCCGCAAACGTACTTCAATCCCCATAAGCATTACGGTGGCGAAGAAATCTTTGTAGTTGATGGGGTATTTGAAGATGAACACGGACGCTATCCTGCTGGTTCTTGGATCAGAAGTCCTCATATGAGCCTGCATCAACCGTTTAGCAAAGAGGGCTGCACTATCTTTGTGAAAACTGGACACCTGCAAGAGGATGGCAATACTAGCGGTGCTAAGCGAGCCTCTTACTAAGTCTAGGGGCTAGGGTACATTTGGTGAGATAAATGCTGACCATGCTTATTGACCTTTACTAGAACCATGTCCCCTACATTCACTACTTTGCCTGTATAGGCTTGTATATTGACGTGGTGAGTTACTAGAATCAGTGGCGCATTGTTATTACCGTTGAGTTTGGACTGAATGAGTTTCTCCAACTCTTTTGTTTGCTGCTTTTCAAGACTCATGTCATCAAAGAATGAGCCAAGGGCTGGCGAGATCTGAACAGGTCCTTTATTCAGTAGTTTGGCTGTATCTATGCAACGACACCACTGACTGCTAATGACGTTTGCGGAAATAATTCCCTGGCTTTTAAGCCAATCCCCTATGATGACAGCTTGTTTCTTACCATAGTCACCCAGATTTCTTTGGGTAGCGCATTTATCTAGTTGATAGCCCTTAGGATCACCATAGCCAGGAGCATCTGCGTGTCGTATGAGGAGTACATGCTGCCCATCATTTAAATCACTCGCTAAATTAGCATTCGCTAACAGAGGGAAAAGACCAAGCGCGATGCTTGCTAATGTGGAGATCAAGGTATTAATGAAATTCATGGCTAATCTTCCGTTGATTTGGTGTATTGAGTAAAGTCTAGCTTCTCAACTTTGATAAGGCTGCCTGATCCAGATTTAGTCTAAGGCCGAGTGAGCCCGAGTTATTGCGAACGGGTGATTTTCTAAGGCCGATTTCTAGTGATTGGATTTGAGGATAGCTAGCGCAGGCTTCGGTGATTCTACTCATCAGTCTTTCCTGAGTTTCATAATGACAATCACTGGCTAGCCTTGTAATCTCAAGTACCAGAGGGTCGTAATCAAAGACATTGCTCATATTGTCCTCAGAAATAAACACGAGATTCGAGTCAATCCAAAGCGTGAGATCCAATACATGATTATCAGGGATGATGTCACCAGTTTTATACGTGCCAATCTGAGTTTGTAGTTTTAGATCTCGTAATTCGATAGATGCCTTAGTCGACATAATACGGTCCTTATGGGTTCGTTTCTGCTGAAATATTCATTGCATTTGCTAGTTTGTAGCCACTTAACCAGGCTCCCTCAACTCTGCCACCATTGAGCCAGTCGCCACACAGATTGAGCTTGCTACCTTCATTCAGAATAAATCCCATTTCTGTATTAATTGCTCCGCTTGCGTAACGCCAGCGATGAATAGAAATTTCAGCATTCTGACAATTAAGTCCAAGCTTCTTTGCGGATTCTAGGATTCGCTTGCTAGCCTCCTCTTTATTTAGCTCAATCCATTGCTGACTCCATTGGGGGTTTGCATGTATTGTCCAGGCCTCTTGGCCAGTGCGTCCAGGCTTGGAATTATTCCGAGAGATCCAGCTAATGATTTCACCATTAATGAAGGCGGCATCAAATGGCATATTCTCTTTATCTGAGAACCGTGCCATCACCGTCCAACAGCCTTGCATATTTACGCTAGAGCAAATTGCTCCAATGGAGTGGTCTACTAATTTGGCAAGAGCGTAGCTCTGAGGTGAAGGAATCGCTAATACTAAGTAATCAAAGGATTGGGTAATTTCACCATTCTCTAGGCCATGGAGAAACCATTTCCCATCTTGCCGGTAAATTTTATCGATAGTCTGATTAAACTCAATAGATATGGTCTTGGCTAAATATTGACCGGGTGAGTTCATGGCAGGCACACCCACATAGCGATGCTCGGTGGAATTCCCCTCTCGCCATTGCTCACCTTCATATATAGATAAGCGTGGATTCCAGTTGGCGGCTACGCCTGCCTTAATCCATGTATTGAGCGCTTCAATAAACACTGGATCTCTTGCTGTGAAATATTGAGCCCCATGATCTGCCGACCAACCTTCACCATGACGAGTGCTCATTCGACCGCTTGGTCCGCGACTCTTTTCATAAACATGGACTTGAAAGCCTAGCGTTTGCAATCTATCGGCACAACTAAGGCCTGCTAAGCCTGCACCTATGATTGCTACAGATAGTTTTGGTTTGAGCTTATTCATCACAAAGAGCTATTTTTCGAAAGGTCAGATTAATGCGCATATCGGATACGATTTTTGTTTTCAGCAAAGCGTGTTGCCAAAATTCTTGAGTGGGTGGACGCATGATGAGGGCGCTACCATTCTCTAAAAAAAGAGAAATCGTTTCTTTGTCCTTTTTATGGCGAAAGGCAAATTTGCGCTGCGCCCCAAGACTGAGGGATGCAATGGGTGATAAGGGATCAAGCTCTTTTTCATTATCACTATGCCAACCCATGCCATCGCTTCCATCATGGTAGAGATTGAGTAAGCAAGAATTAAATTGGGCTTGTGATATTTCTTCTAGCTTTTCTTTAATCAAGACGAGCTCAGACGTCCATGCTTGCGGGATCTTTTTTACCCCAGAATAGGTATAGCTGCACTGAGGATCCCCAACCCAAGCAACTTTACGCCGAGTAGTCACTAACTTCCCAAACATCATGAGTTGTTCTGGCTCCCATTTAAGTGAGGTCTGAAGCCGGTTCATCAATGCCTTGCAATCTTGTTCGGTAAATACCTTGGGGTAGTAGCGAGCGCCCCCATCCTTTAGCAATATATCTACGGCATGATCACCGCGGGAGGTTTCAAATAAAGTGCTTTGCATCATTTACCGGTTGCAAGATTAAGCGCTAGTTTCATAAAAACCCTAGAATAGTCTTAATTTCAATTTTTTGATTAGGCTAATTTATGAAGACTCCAGATAAGCGTTGCTGTGGCTCAGGTGTATGCATCATTAATGATGCAGGTGAGTGTTGGTGTGGCCAAGTTTGGGATGGCGAAAAAATGTCCGCCCCCAGTTTAAATTTACCAATCAAGCAAGATAAGGTTGGGGAGTCAGATCCAAATAAGGTTAATCCCCAATCCGAGTAATCCGTATATTCATGACAGTTTGACTAAAAGATAAATAAAAATAATCAACTGAAATAGGTTGATAACAACGCTTGCACCATGCAATAAATGAAAACGACGAACTTGCCCCTGATCTTTGGCATCATTAATTTTTCCAGTCAGATGGAAGAGGGTAAAGGCAAAGAGGAGTGCACAGATTGCCAATAAGATCTTGCTAGCTCCGTCAGGCGCGGTAAAAATACAGGCAGCGGTTATTAAGCCCAGGCAGGCATAGTACTTGGGAAAAAAATTCCGAACATACTTGCTAGACCATTCAACGGGGAGAACCTTAAAAACAGTCGGAGCTACTACGACAGTAAAGAAAAGCATGATGCCAACCATGCCTGATATTAGGTAATTAGTGATCATGATATCTTTCTAAAAAAATCATCCATAAACTCTACGGAGTGAGTGGGCGGCCACCCCATCTTTAAGGGCCTCACGAATGGGTATCGCAATTAAATCGACACTCTTTTTCACTGCTAAACGCTCAATCAGGTTAGGGGTAGGCCTCTTGATAAAGGGGTAGACCCAATCTGGAAGATTCAGATAGCCAGCGCGAGTAATCAGTTTGATAAACGGCTTTGCAGCAAGCTTGCTAGGAAAGTTCTCGAGCAAAGCAAGGATACTTTTTGCACGCTCCCCAAAGTAAAGCTCAGGAATGTAGCTCTTAATCGCGTCATCTGTTTTGGCGTAGGTAGTAGGTAAATTATGAGCACCCATTCTTTCTCCAAGCGATTTCATTTCAACAAAGTATTGATCTCTATCCTGTGGACTTAATTTCTCTTTCCGATAGTCTTCAAAAGCCTGCATAAAACTATGTGTTTCTGTGAGATGAACCCAAGCCAGTAGATGTGGATCGGTGGCTGAATAGGGCTTTCCAAACTCATCAAAGCCATGAATTTTTTCATGAATCTGATTAACCTTTTCAATAACTTTTTCTGCCATCTCGGTTGATCCATAAGTGGTAGCGGCGATGAAGAATGCCGTTCTACCAAGCCGGCCCTTAAGATCCTCTCTAAAGCTAGAATGATCCCAAACCCCTGCTAAAGCCTGAGGATGGAGGGCTTGCATGATCAGTGAGCTAATGCCGCCAATCATCATCGAGATAAAGTCCGCATGTACTTTCCAGGCAATAGATTCCGGGCCAAAGAGGCCACGATCGCCTGGTGGCGTTAGAAAGGCAACCGGGGGCCCACCACCGCCCACCATTTCACGAATCGTTTTGCGAATAAGCTCATCAAGCATGGATTTAGTGCAGCATGAGATTGCTTAAGCCATCGTCTTCAATAATTTCAGTAACCAGATCGAGTCTGATTCTGGGATTGGTTTGGGCTAGCAAATGGTTCTTTTGGGCCAGGGAGATGGGTAATAGTTCTGCAAGGCGATTTGATACCCAGCCGCAGTCATCGATCTTGAAGGGCTTCTTAAATGGGGACTCTTCTAATAAATCTTCACTCTGAATCACTGAAATAATTTCATTCAATAATTTCACGACCTTTTGATGTTCTTCAGGGATAGGGGTAATGGGATCATTCGCTAGAAGCTCAACTTCACCAATCCACAGGCCATTAGATTCTTGTTGGCTATGAAGAAGTCTAAAGCGCTGCGTTCCTGATGACCTAGTCATATATAAGGCGGGTTGAATGGGGTCAAAATCTTCAATTAGGGCTAGAGTTCCGATTTGGGAAAAAACAAGAGGCGAATCTCCTTTGGAGTCCTGGTCTTTCATGATGCTAACAACGCCAAACTCTGTTTTTTCACGCAAGCATGTCTTAATCATGTCGAGGTAGCGTGCCTCAAAGATCTTGAGGGCAATTACGCCGTCTGGAAACAGTACGGTTCCTAGTGGGAATAGCGGTATTTTTCGAGTGGTGGAGTCTAAATTAGTCATCTAATCAATTTAATGGATTTGAATAATTTTTGCTGATGCGAATCTCGCGGTAAATCCCCCCCAGTTTTAATCTGCGCTCAGCAATAAATGCGTTTTCCGTTTACATTTGAGGTTCACCAATCAGAGGTAAAAAATGGTCCAAAAACTACGCATCAAACTCGCTCGCTGGATTCTGGGTAAGCATTGCCCTTGTTATCAAATGGGGTATCACTCCATGGTGGATTTTCAACAAAGAAGCGCCGACCAGTTAGCTAAATCTCAAGAGCGTAGTAAAGGCCAATAGGCTCTCACTAGTTATTTCCAGAACTACATCAATATGAAGCGCTGGCAAATGCGCAGAAACTGCGCGCTGACTCCTAAGCAGCTCCTCAAGTTCTATATTGTTCTAGTTTGTCTCTCGCTGACAGTCGCAACTGGGTTCTTCTTAGCTGGAGTATGGGTCATTCCCATTTTTACAGCCTTAGAGCTTTTTGCAGTAACAGTCGGATTTCTAATCTACTGTAGACATGCTTTAGATTGTGAAACGATTGAGATTGATGGCAAGCGTCTTTTGGTCAAAAAATTCATTGGCTACAAAGAGACTGTGTATGAACTGAATACGCAGTGGGCCAAAATTGAAATGCCCTCGGAAGGGTCAAAGGTCTTTCACATAAGCCAATCAAGCCTACGTATAGAGTTGGGACAGTTTCTAAGACCAGAGCAGCAGATACCCTTGATTGCTGTGATTCGAGCGCATCTAGGTTGATTCTGATTTAGCCAGGCGCCATGCCACCAGGACGCTAGCAATGATCTGCGTTAACAGCAGCATCAGCACCAAGATATTCAATATCTGAAAGTAGCTGGCAAACGGCGAGAGCATGACCGGCATGCCATCTATTAGCGCTGTTTCCCTCAAGTAATCCATGCGCGGTATGAGAAGAAAGCTTACCACTGCAACTGCCATCATCAGTATTAGTAAAGGTAGGCGGATATTCTTAAGTGGAGACGAACCCCTTTTAATGAGAATGTTGGCAATGCTTAAGATTGCGAACGCACATCCTAAAAAGTAGTAGGAAAGTTGCTGAACTACTATGTGCGCCACCATACCCGCAGCTTGTGAATCACTAATTGATAAATAAGCCGCTAGGCAGCTTATGGCTTGAGAAATGAATCCGCCGGCCAGAATGCAGGCTAGAAAGCGAAGTAGCCGATGGGTAAGGGGATGCTGGGGTCTAGTTATTTCAACCATAAGTTAGATAGGGTTAATTAATGCGCTGCAGCACACTTTTCGGATCAGTTTCATACTAGCCTCAATCTAACTTTTATGCCGAAACTCCCATGGAAGTCACCAAAGCAGTCAGGGTAGCTCTCAATACCCTCGTAGATATTGCAAGCCATTCAGCTAATGGGCAGCTTGTCCCTGCTCCAGAGATAGCAAAAAGACAGCATATATCAGTCAGTCGTATCGAACTTTTGCTGCGTCCACTAAGGGAGTCGGGTCTTGTGACTGCAGTTAGAGGTCGGGCAGGCGGGTATCAACTTTCAAAGGATCCTAGAATTATTACCATCAAGGATATCGTTCTAGCAATGAACCTAATTAAGAAGAAAAAAGTGGAGGTATCGGATATTGCTAAAGAGCTCTATCAATCACTTGAAACCTACATGATGAGCTGCATCTCTAATGTGACGCTAGCCTCTGCTATCAAAGATTACATTCCACGCTTTAGTGAGGTTCAAACTGCGCCGGAGCGAAAGCCATACTTGCCAATAGAAAAGCAAGCTACCCCTAGTCACGAAAAAAAGAAAAAAGGCGAAACTCAAAAGGTTGTTAAAACAAGCTTTAAAAAAGTTGAGGATGTGCCTCGCGGGCCAAACTCTATTTTTAGTTTTGCTGACTATCTGAATAGAGTTTCATCTGCAAGCTAAATGGAATTAACGGTTCTAGCGTGAACAGTCAGCGTGGCCCTTACCCAGATTTAGCTTTTGTAGATATTGAAACCACAGGGTCTCATTTCGATCGTGACCGCATTACTGAAATTGGAATTAAAACCCTAGCGGGTAATCAGGTTCAGATGTGGGAAAAGTTGATTGATCCTCAAACCTATATCCCACAAAATATTCAAAGACTGACTGGCATTTCTCCATCAATGGTCCAAGGGCGGCCTTGTTTTTCTGAGTTGGCTGAAGATTTAAAAAAAGAGCTTGAGGGAAAAATATTTGTCGCTCATAACGCTCGCTTTGATTATGGTTTTATCAAGACCTCTTTTAAGAGGGTTGGCATTGACTTTAAGCCTAAAGTTTTATGTACCGTAAAGCTATCTCGATTACTTTTCCCAGATCAGCCACGTCATAATCTCGACACCATCATTAGTACGCATGGACTAAAGGTTAGTGCTAGACATCGTGCACTAGGGGATGCTGATTTATTGCTTCAATTTTGGCGTGTGTGTGAGTCAAAGTTTGGGCAAGAAAAGTTAAATGAGGCGATAAACCAACTCATTGGCAATGCTAGTCTTCCCCCTAACATAGACCAGGGTGTAATTGACTCCATACCCGATGGCCCAGGTTGCTATATCTTTTATGGAGAAAATAAGACCCCTCTTTATATTGGCAAAAGTATTTCCTTGCGGAGCAGGGTGATGGGGCATTTTCAGGGTGCTTTAACGCAACGTAAAGAAATGAAACTTTCTTTGCAGGTTCGCGATATTGATTGGATCGAGACGAGTGGAGAGCTAGGCGCTTTAATTCTTGAGTCGAGATTGATAAAAGAGCGTATGCCTTCTCTGAATATTAAGCTACGTAGATCAAAGGATCTTTGTGCCTGGAGCTTAGAGGAGGATGTTAGTGGTGTTCTGACACCTTCTTTAGTAACTCATCATCATTTGGCTCCTGGTTTGCAAGATAATTTATACGGCTTGTTCTATAGCAAGCGAGAGGCGCATGCTTATTTAAAGGCATTGGCAAAAAAACACCATTTATGCGAAGCCTTGCTTGGCTTGGAGAAGCGTATTGAGGGTAAATCTTGCTTTGGCTATCAAGTAAAGCAATGCAGTGGAACCTGCATCAACATTACCCCTATCGCCTTACATAATTTACAGTTAAAAACAGCCATGGACCTCTTTAAGGTTCAGGTTTGGCCATATTCTGGAGCCATTGCCATTAAAGAGGGTGGCGAGATGATTGTGGTCGATAAATGGTGCTATTTGGGCACTGCCATTAATCAGGATGAGCTTTATGAGTTGGCACAGTCGGGTGAAGTGGAGTTTGATCTCGACATCTATAAGATAGTCAAAAAGGCGCTATCGGGTGCCTATAGAAATCAAGTGATTCGGATTGGTGTAGATAAATGACAACTGCAATCTATTGGTTTAGAAATGATCTCCGCCTAGCGGATAACCCATCATTTTTACAGGCGTGTAAGTCAGCAGATCATCTGCTACCAGTCTATATTCATCAGCCCAACTTAGAGCAAGATACTGCATGGGGATTTCCGAGGGTAGGGGAGCATCGTCGGGTATTTTTGGATCAATCTCTTCAGGAATTGCGCAGTCAGCTACGAGAACTGGGATCGGACCTATATGAGGTCACCGGTGATGTCTTGCATGTATTTGAGAAATTAAAAGCTCAGACTCAAGCAGATCGTATTTATTGTGAGCAAATTCAAGCGCCTGAAGAGTTGGAGCAAGTGGCGCTATTAAGTGGTGCTGGTTTTAGGGTGAATCCAGTATGGCAATCTAGTATGTTGGATGCTCAATCCTTACCATTTCCATTGCAAGAGATGCCAGATGTCTTTACTCAATTTCGTCAGCAAGTTGAAAAGAGAGGTTTAAGATTTTCTGCCCCTGTTGATTCTCCCAAGAGCATTCCTTCATTACCTGCTATCGAAATACCCCCTATTAATGCATTTGACAGTAACACTACATTTAGTGGCAGTAAGTTTCGAGGCGGGGAGCGGAGTGCTCATACCCATATCCAGCAGTATTTTGAGCGACGTCTTCCTGATACCTACAGGCAAACACGTAATGAGCTGATTGGTATAGATTACTCCAGCAAATTCTCTCTATGGCTAGCGCAAGGTTGTTGCTCTGCGGGTTCTATTGCAAAGCAATTAGCGGATTATGAATCTTGCCATGGAGCAAATGATGGAACTTACTGGTTTTGGTTTGAATTACTCTGGAGAGACTACTTCCGGTTTTTGCATTTCAAGTATGACAAAAGACTCTATCACTCCAAAGGTTTAAGTAAATTACCTGGCAACCAGTTTGATAGTGAAAAATTCATCAAATGGTCATCTGGTACTACTGGGGAATCACTGATAGATGCTGGCATGCGTGAATTGAAAAAAACGGGCTATCTATCCAATCGTATGCGTCAAATTGTGGCGAGCTATTGGATTTATGACATGAGGGGTGATTGGCAGGCGGGTTGTGCCTGGTTTGAATATCAATTGATTGACTACGATGTTTATAGCAATCAAGGCAACTGGCTATATATTGCCGGCAAGGGCACTGATCCTAGAGGGGGTAGACCTTTTAGTGTGGCTAAGCAAACCCAAGATCATGACCGGGATGGCATATATCGCCAAATGTGGCTGACTTAGCTTTTAAGACATTCTGCAGATGGCGTTGAGATGGATAATGGTGTTCACAACATTTTTTTCGCTATTTTGGAATCATCCCCATGGAAATTAAAGTCAACTTTCTCGATAAGCTTCGTTTAGAAGCAAAGTTCGATGACTTCACAGTAATTGCTGACCAGCCTATTCGATATAAGGGTGATGGTTCTGCACCAGGACCTTTTGATTACTTCTTAGCCTCATCTGCTTTATGCGCAGCTTACTTTGTAAAGCTGTACTGTGAAACCCGTAATATTTCTACTGAGAATATTCGCCTCTCACAAAACAATATTGTTGATCCAGAGAATCGCTACAAACAAATCTTTAAAATTCAAGTTGAGTTGCCGACCGATATTTCAGCAACTGATCGACAAGGTATTCTGCGCTCAATTGAGCGTTGTACGGTTAAGAAGGTGGTTCAGGAAGGCCCCGATTTTGTTATCGAGCAAGTTGCCAATCTTGACGCTGATGCCCAAAGTCTATTGACCTTAAGGCCTGACGTTAGCACTAGTACTCATATTCTGGGTAAAGATCTACCCCTGGAGCAAACCATTGCCAATATGTCGAGTCTTTTGGCAAATCTAGGAATTAAGATCGAAATCGCTTCATGGCGCAACCTGATTCCGAATGTATGGTCATTGCATATACGTGATGCGCACTCCCCGATGTGCTTTACCAATGGTAAGGGCGCAACCAAAGAAAGTGCTTTAGCTTCTGCTTTGGGCGAATATATCGAGCGCTTGAGTAATAACCATTTCTATGCCGGCGCTTACTGGGGTGAGGATATTGCTAATGCAGAGTTTGTGCATTACCCCAATGAGCGTTGGTTTAAACCTGGCAAGAAAGATGCATTGCCCACTGAAATTTTGGATGAATACTCTCAAAACATTTATAACCCAGATGGAGAGCTAAAGGCTTCGCATCTAGTGGATACCAATTCCGGTAATGTAGAGCGTGGTATCTGCTCATTGCCCTATATACGGCAATCTGACGGCGAGACTGTATATTTTCCATCCAATCTGATTGAGAATCTATTCGTCAGTAATGGTATGAGTGCTGGCAATACCTTAGCCGAAGCCCAGGTACAGTGCTTGTCAGAAATTTTTGAGCGAGCAGTAAAGCGTGAGATTCTAGAAAGCGAAATTGCATTGCCGGATGTGCCGCAGGAAGTGCTCGCGAAGTATCCCGGCATTCTGGCTGGTATTCAGAGTCTGGAGGAGCAGGGCTTCCCAGTATTAGTTAAAGATGCATCACTCGGTGGTGTCTACCCAGTCATGTGCGTTACCTTAATGAACCCAAGAACAGGAGGAGTCTTTGCCTCTTTTGGCGCTCATCCAAGTCTTGAAGTTGCCTTAGAGAGAAGTTTGACTGAGTTATTGCAAGGTCGCAGCTTAGAAGGTCTGAATGATTTGCCCCCACCCACCTTTGCCAGCGAGGCGGTGACTGAGTCCAACAACTTTGTTGAACACTTTATTGATTCCAGCGGCATTGTGTCCTGGCGTTTCTTCAGCGCCAAATCAGATTATGAATTTGTAGAGTGGGATTTCTCTAGCAAGGGTGAGGATTCGAATATTAAAGAAGTCCAAACTCTGTTTGGCATTCTAAAAGAGATTGGCAAAGCGGCTTATGTAGCTGTCTATGATCAGCTGGGCGCAACAGCTTGTCGAATCTTAGTGCCCGGCTACTCTGAGATCTACCCAATTGAAGATTTGATTTGGGATAACACTAATAAGTCTTTACTGTTCCGCAAGGATATTCTCAATTTATCCCAACTAGACGATGCTAGCTTAACTGCACTTCTAGATCGTTTGGAAAATAACGAGCTAGATGAGTATGGCGACATCGCCACATTAATTGGCATTGAGTTTGATGAGAATACCGTTTGGGGCCAACTTACTGTTTTGGAGTTAAAGCTATTGATACATCTTGCGCTAAAGCAATTTGAGGAAGCACATGAGCTAGTGGGCGCCTTTCTTCAGTACAACGACAATACAGTAGAGCGTAAATTGTTTTACCAAGCCCTAGATGCTGCCCTTGAAGTTCACCTAGATGATGAATTAGAGATGTCAGACTATGAATCGAACTTCCGTCGTATGTATGGTGATGCTAGGATGGATGCCGTTTTAGGTTCAATCGATGGCAGCGTGCGTTTCTACGGTTTAACGCCAACGAGCATGAGGTTAGAGGGGTTAGATAGGCATCATCGTTTGATCGATAGTTATCAGAAGCTTCATAAAGTACGAGCTAGCGGTATATCTTCATAAATTCAGAAAAGAAAATGCCAGCCCTAGGGTTGGCATTATTGATTAAAGCGTTTAGAAATTATTTTTTTAGATCAATAATTGCTTGAATTTGCTCTAAAACTGTCTTGTCTTCCATGGTGCTGATATCCCCAGGGTCACGGCCTTCAGATATCGCTTGCAGAGCACGACGCACAATTTTTCCTGAGCGAGTCTTAGGTAACAGATTGACAATATAAATTTTTGCCGGTCTAGCGAGCGCTCCCAACTTAGAGTCAACGATTTTCATTAACTCAGCTTCTATCTCTGGAGAGTTCTTACCATCTTTTGTGATAACAAAACCAATTGGAACCTGACCTTTGAGTTGGTCTTCAATACCAACTACAGCAACCTCGGCAATATTAGGGTGACTAGATAAACATTCCTCGATCTCACGAGTTCCCAGACGATGCCCCGCAACATTAATCACATCATCTGTTCGACCTAAGATAAAGAAGTAGCCATCTTTATCTTTAATGCCCCAGTCAAACGTGGAGTAGGTTAGTCGACCAGGAACAGTTTCCCAGTAGGTGCTAACAAAGCGCTTATCGTCACCCCAAACTGTCTGCATGCAGCCCGGAGGTAGCGGACCTTCAATCACTACTACCCCTTTTTTATCTGCACCAAGTTCTTCACCTGTACTTTCATCAAGGAGTTTGATGTTGTAGCCAAATACCGGTACGCCAGGAGATCCAAATTTATGCGGCATGACTTCCACACCCCGTTGTATTGCCATCATTGGCCAACCCGTTTCTGTCTGCCAATAGTTATCCACAATCGGTTTCTTAATACCCTCATGAATCCAATGAGCAGTAGGCTCATCTAATGGCTCACCCGCTAAAAATAATAAGCGTAATGAAGATAAATCATATTTACTTAAGTATTCTGGATCTTGTTTTTTTAATACACGAATAGCAGTCGGCGCAGTAAACATGACAGTCACTTTGTATTTTTCAACCAGAGACCACCAAATTCCAGGATCAGGACGCAAAGGCGTTCCTTCATACATGATGGAACTCATACCGTTTATCAAGGGGCCATAAATAGTGTAGCTATGACCCACTGCCCAACCTACGTCAGAGGCAGTAAACATAGCCTCGCCAGGATTGCCGCAAAAAATATATTTCATTGAAGCAGCAAGTGCAACTGCGTGACCACCGGTATCTCTCTGAATACCTTTCGGTTTTCCTGTCGTGCCTGATGTGTAAAGGATATAGGATGGATGAGTCGAATCAACCCATTCCACTGGAACTTCACTATTAAGATGTTTTTGATATTCTGTAGCGTAATCAAGGTCTCTTTCAGCAACACGGCTAAACGGGGTTAAACCACGATCAACAATTAAGACTTTGCTAGGCTTGAACTTAGCAATTTCGATTGCTTCATCCAGGAGCGGTTTATAGGGAACCGTTTTTCCCGCACGCATGCCGGACTCTGCTGTCACAATCACTACTGGTTCAGCATCATCAATACGGGTAGCTAAGCTATGAGATGCAAACCCACCAAAAACTACTGAGTGGATAGCACCCAGACGTGCACATGCCAGCATGGCAAAGGCTGCCTCAGCAATCATGGGCATATAAATAAGAACTCGATCGCCTTTATTGACGCCATTGTCTTTGAGAATGGCCGCCATCCGATTGACTTCGGTATAGAGCTCTTTGTAGGTATATGTTTTCTCTTGATTGGTTTCTGTGGAAACGGCTATTAAAGCGACTTGGTCTCCTCGGGTTGCGAGATGACGATCAATTGCGTTATGGCATAAATTAGTAAGCCCGCCCTTAAACCATTTTGCAAATGGTGGGGTCGAGTAATCTAGCACTTCTGTAAAAGGCGTTTTCCAGTCAATCAATTTGGCCTGCTCCGCCCAAAATTGTGCAGGGTTCTCAATTGAAGACTTGTGAAATTCTTGGTATGACATAACTTTCCTTGGTATAGAACTAATTTAATCCGTCAAATGGGTATAGCCGAGTGTAAGTGGTTTGGCTAAAAGTTAAAGCTACGGGATTACCCTAGATATCAGACATTAGGAGTTTCCCTAGCATCGCTATTTATCCTAAAAATTGAATAGATAATCTATGGGTTGTTTTATTTACATAAATAGTTAGGAGCTACTGATGTCAACATCCATTAAAGCGGCCCCAATGACCGCTGAAGAGCGCAAAGTTATTCTTGCTTCCTCTTTGGGTACGGTTTTTGAGTGGTACGATTTTTTCCTTTACGGTTCACTTGCAGCAATTATTGCTAAGCAGTTTTTCTCTGGCCTTGATGCTGGCTCCGCGTTTATTTTCGCTTTGTTAGCGTTTGCCGCTGGTTTCATCGTGCGACCATTTGGTGCGTTGGTGTTTGGTCGCTTAGGCGATTTGATTGGTCGTAAATATACCTTCTTGGTTACGATTCTCATTATGGGTGGAGCAACCTTTATTGTTGGTTGTTTGCCGAACTATGCATCGATCGGCGTTGCTGCTCCAGTGATCTTAATTTCTTTGCGTATGCTGCAAGGTTTGGCTTTGGGTGGTGAGTATGGCGGCGCTGCTACTTATGTTGCCGAGCATGCTCCTCATGGCAAGCGCGGTGCATACACCTCCTGGATTCAGACAACCGCTACTCTTGGCTTGTTCTTATCCTTACTGGTGATTTTGTTCACACGTGAATTTACGGGTCCAGACTTTGATGTTTGGGGTTGGCGTGTCCCATTTTTGCTATCCATCATCTTGTTAGCGGTTTCCGTTTACATACGTTTATCCATGAGTGAGTCACCAGCATTTAAGAAGATGAAAGAAGAAGGCAAGCTGTCTAAAGCACCTTTGACAGAGTCATTTGCTCAATGGAAAAACCTGAAGGTGGTACTCTTGGCCTTGTTTGGTCTGGTTGCTGGTCAAGCGGTTATTTGGTATACCGGTCAGTTCTACGCTTTGTTCTACCTCACACAGGTGTTGAAAGTAGATCCTAAAACTGCGAACTTGTTGATTGCTGGTTCATTGGTTATCGGTACACCATTTTTCGTGATCTTCGGCAGCTTGTCAGACAAAATTGGTCGTAAAGTTGTCATTTTGGGTGGATTATTACTCGCCGTCATTTTGTATATCCCGAACACACCAGTTTCCTTGTTTAATGGTTTAACCCACTTTGCTAATCCAGCATTAGAAAAGGCCATGGCAACCGCACCAGCAACGATTACTGCTGATGTGAATGAATGTACTTTCCAGTTCAACCCAACTGGTACAGCGAAGTTCACCAGCTCTTGTGATATTGCAAAACAAGTGATGGCTTCGAACTCTGCAAGCTACACTACCGTTCCAGCTCCCGCTGGATCGGTTGCTGTTGTGAAAATTGGCGATACAGAGATTGCTGGCTATACCTCTAAAGGAATTGATCCAGCTGAAGCCAAAGCAAAGGATGCCGAGTTTAAGAAGGCGATTCGTGATGCGTTGAATGCTGCGGGCTATCCAACTAAAGCCGATCCAGCACAAATGAATTATGTGATGCTGCTTATTTTGTTGAGTATCTTGGTGATCTTGGCGACTATTAGTTACGGCCCAATTGCTGCGATGTTGGTTGAGATGTTCCCAACCCGCATTCGTTACACCTCAATGTCTTTGCCATATCACATTGGTAACGGTTGGTTCGGTGGCTTATTGCCAACGATCTCGTTTGCCTTGGTAGCGCAAAACGGTAACATTTACTATGGTCTCTGGTACCCAATCATCATCGCTGCGGTGACATTGGTGATCGGTACGCTATTTGTTAAAGAAACCAAAGACGTGGATATCTACGCACGTGACTAAGAAGATTGACTAAGATTCTTTAGTCTGCAACAAATCAGAAACCCGATCAGAAATGGTCGGGTTTTTGTTTATACCCCAGCTTCTTTTTTAAGGCTATCCCAAACTAGATTCATGCGCTCAATCTTTTTATATTCATTGGGCATGATCATCCAAAAACTGCGAATAATTTGAATTTCGTGGGGAAGGATTGGTTTTAAATTAGAGTCATTATTTACCATGAAGCTAGGAAGGACTGCAACACCCAATCCAGAGCGAGCAGCTTCAAGTTGGGACTGAATACTGGTGCTTCGAAATGAAATTTGTTTTGGTTTACAAATTTCATCGAGATAGCTCAGCTCTTTACTGAAGAGTAGGTCGTCGACATAGCTAATAAATGTTTGTTTATCTAAATCACTTCTACTAGAGATTTCAGGGTTAGTCAGCAGGTAATCGGGGGATGCGTACAACTGCAGCTGATAGTCCCTTAGTTTGGTAACTAGATAAGGTCCTCGCGTTGGCCGTTGCAGTGCAATGGCAATATCAGCCTCACGTCGGGATAAATTCACGATACGTGGAAGTGATAGGAGATCAATAGAAAGACGAGGAAATTTTTTGCCAAGCTTGTGTAGGATGGGGCCAATAACATAGCTGCCAAATCCTTCAGTGGCTCCAACACGGACCGTTCCACTGACTTCGGTATTCTCAGAGGAGATGTTTTTATTAATCCCCGTGATTTGCCCTTCTACCTTGTGAGCAATTTCCTGAAGTTGTAAACCGGCTTCGGTTAATTCAAAGCCTGCATTACTGCGGTTAAAGAGTTGGACGCCTAAATCTCGCTCCAAGGCCTGAATTCGCCGTGAAACAGTGGTGTGGTTTACCCCTAAAGACCTAGCAGCAACGACTAGTTTGCCATCCTTGGCTAAGGCCAAAAAGTACTGTAAGTGATCCCAATTCATTGAATTCATGGGAAATTATTCCGTTTCTCAGTGAATATTGATGTGCATTATTGCAGATTGAAGTTGCAAAATATAGTGTTGTTAATACATTTTTATGCATATATCCTTTATCTCACTTATAAAAGCGTGTACTTTCAACTATTACTCAAAGGAAATCCTTATGACAACCACTCCTCCCAATATCCCTTTATTTATTGATGGCAAGTTAGTCCAGTCAAAAACAACGGAATGGCGAGATATTGTCAATCCAGCAACGCAAGAAGTGTTAGCTCGCGTACCTTTTGCAACAGCCGATGAAGTCAATGCAGCTGTCGCTAGCGCACATAAAGCGTTTGCTACCTGGAAGAAGACCTCAATCGGTGCGAGAGCCCGCATTTTTTTAAAGTATCAGCAGCTCATTCGCGAAAATATGAAAGAGTTAGCCGCTATTTTGACGGCCGAACAAGGAAAAACATTGGCTGATGCCGAGGGAGATGTTTTCCGTGGCCTAGAGGTAGTTGAGCATGCTGCTGCAATTGGTAATCTGCAATTGGGTGATTTTGCCAATAACGTTGCTGGAGGTGTAGATACATATAGCCTCTTACAGCCGATCGGAGTTTGTGCCGGTATTACGCCATTTAATTTCCCAGCCATGATTCCTTTGTGGATGTTTCCAATGGCCATTGTGACGGGTAATTCTTTTGTGTTGAAGCCTTCAGAGCAGGATCCAATGGTGACGATGCGTTTAGTCGAATTAGCAGCAGAGGCAGGTATTCCTGCGGGCGTTCTCAACGTAATTCATGGTGGTGAATCTGTTGTAAACGGAATCTGTGATCATCCTGATATCAAGGCTGTTTCCTTTGTGGGCTCAACCCGTGTAGGTACTCATGTCTATAACCGTGCCACCTTGAGTGGTAAGCGAGTTCAGTGCATGATGGGTGCAAAGAATCACGCCATCATCATGCCAGATGCTAACAAGGAGCAGACCTTAAATAGCTTGCTCGGTGCTTCATTCGGAGCTGCTGGTCAGCGTTGTATGGCTATCTCTGTAGCCATCATGGTTGGCGATGCCAAAAATTGGGTTGCTGATTTGGTAGAAAAATCTAAAACTTTAAAAGTACATGCTGGTGTTGAGCCAGGCACAGACGTGGGGCCGTTAGTTTCACAAGCCGCTTATAACCGTGTAAGTGGCTTAATTGATAAAGGTGTTGCTGAAGCGAAGCTGGAACTAGATGGCAGATCAGTCAAAGTGGCTGGCTATGAGAATGGAAATTTTGTTGGACCTACTATTTTTTCTGATGTGAAGCCTGGCATGACTATTTATGATCAAGAGATTTTTGGTCCAGTACTATGCCTGAGCTTTGCAAAAGATATTGATGAAGCTATCGCTATGATTAACCAGAATCCAAATGGCAATGGCACAGCAATCTTTACCCAGTCCGGCGCGACTGCTCGTAAATTCCAGGAAGAAATCGATGTTGGACAAGTGGGCATTAACGTTCCCATTCCAGTCCCTGTCCCAATGTTCTCTTTCACTGGTTCACGTGCCTCAAAGTTAGGCGACTTGGGTCCATATGGTAAACAGGTCATTG
Organism: Polynucleobacter sp. MG-28-Ekke-A2; assembly: GCF_035012985.1. NCBI lineage: Bacteria > Pseudomonadati > Pseudomonadota > Betaproteobacteria > Burkholderiales > Burkholderiaceae > Polynucleobacter > Polynucleobacter sp. MG-28-Ekke-A2. The sequence continues at coordinate 47,732 of NZ_JAYGQU010000014.1, forward strand.
CTTTCTATACCCAAACAAAAACAGTTACCGCCCGTTGGTTTGATGACAGCACTGCTTCTGCAGGTGTAAATACAACCATTAGCTTGAAGTAAGGCATTGATATGACATATGAAAATATTATCGTTAGCATCCATGGCAAAGTGGCGCTCATTACACTTAATCGCCCCAAGGCACTGAATGCGCTTAGCCCTGATCTCACCAGAGAGTTGGGAGATGCCTTAGATGCCATTGAGAATAATCCTAAGATTGCTGCAGTGGTATTGACGGGAAGTGAAAAAGCGTTTGCAGCTGGAGCAGATATTAAGGTCATGAAAGATTGGACTTATATGGACGTTTACAAGTCTGACTTTATTACCGCTACTTGGGAAAGAATCACTAATTTTCGTAAGCCAACGATTGCAGCAGTGGCTGGATATGCGCTTGGTGGCGGTTGCGAGCTAGCAATGATGTGTGATTTTATTATTGCTGCTGACAATGCCAAGTTTGGCCAGCCTGAAATTACTATTGGCACCATTCCCGGTGCTGGCGGTACACAACGTTTAACCCGTGTGGTTGGCAAATCTAAAGCGATGGAGATGGTTCTAACAGGTCGCATGATGGATGCTGTAGAGGCAGAGAGAGCGGGCTTAGTCACTCGCATCGTGCCAGCAGATCAATTGGTGGCTGATGCATTAAAGACGGCTGAAAAGATTGCCTCAATGTCACTTCCAATCGCCATGATGGCTAAAGATGCTGTCAATAGAGCGTATGAAGTATCGCTGAATGAAGGCATTCATTTTGAGAGACGCTTATTTCACTCAACGTTTGCTACCGAAGACCAAAAAGAAGGTATGAATGCGTTTTCTGAAAAACGTCCTCCAGTATTCAAAGATAAATAAATAGTAAAAGGTCAAATATGAAATTAGGATTTATTGGCTTAGGTAATATGGGTGCTCCAATGGCGCGCAATCTGCTGAAGGCTGGCCATGACTTGGTTGTTTTTGATGTGGTTCAGGGTAATGTGGATGCATTAGTGCAGCATGGTCAAGATCGTGCCACAGCTGCTGCAACTCCAGCAGCTGTTTTAGCTGGCGGTGTAGATGCGGTTATCACTATGCTTCCAGCAGCGCAGCATGTGAAATCTGTCTACCTGGGTAACGACGGACTTCTCTCTGCAAACGTCAAGGGAGTCGTATTGATTGATTCTTCAACCATTGACCCAATGTCTGCACGTGAAGTAGCAAAGGTAGCAGGTGATAAAGGTGCATTGATGTTGGATGCCCCAGTATCCGGTGGTACTGGTGGCGCTGAGGCCGGCACTCTCACCTTTATGGTTGGTGGTGAGGAGCCGATCTTTAATCAAATGAAACCTCTGCTCCAAGCTATGGGTAAGAATATTGTGTACTGTGGCGGCGCTGGTAATGGTCAAGTTGCTAAAGTAGCTAACAATATGCTCTTAGGTATCTCTATGATAGGCACTGCTGAGGCTATGGCGCTTGGTGTTTCCTTAGGTATGGACCCAAAAGTATTGGCCGGAATTATTAATACCTCTAGTGGGCGTTGCTGGAGTTCAGACACTTACAACCCTTATCCAGGTGTATTAGAGAATGTCCCGTCCTCAAGGGGTTATACCGGTGGCTTTGGTTCTGACCTCATGCTCAAAGATCTTGGCTTGGCTACCGAGGCTGCGAAGCTTTCTAAGCAGCCTGTGCCTCTTGGAAGTTTGGCTCAGCAGATCTACCAAACATTTAGCATGCAGGGTCATGGTGGCTTAGACTTTTCCGCCATTATTAAAATGTTTACTAAGAAATAAGCTTTACTCGAGAGATATCTGATGAGCGATGAAATTCTTTTTCAGAAAAAAAATGGTTTAGGCCTGATTACCCTAAACCGTCCAAAAGCCTTAAATGCATTGAGTTATCCCATGATTCAATTGATGTATAAGGCTCTGAAAGATTGGGAAAAGGATTCCGAAGTTCTGGCGGTATTGGTGAGGGGTGAAGGTGAGAAAGCCTTTTGTGCTGGCGGCGATATTCGTAGTCTTTATGAAAGTATTACCTCAGGAAGCGATGAACACACTCACTTTTTTAAAGACGAATATGCTCTAAATGAATATATCTATAGCTATCCAAAACCTTACATCGCATTAATGAATGGTTATGTTATGGGTGGTGGCATGGGGATCTCCCAGGGCGCTAGCTTTAGAGTGCTCACGGAGCGCTCTAAAATTTCGATGCCAGAAGTGGCAATTGGATTCTTTCCAGATGTGGGTGGTAGCCATTTCCTATCAAAGTGTCCAGGTAGTCTAGGCGATTACTTGGCGCTTACAGGCGTAACCTTGAATGGTGAAGATGCTCTGTATGCCAATCTAGGGGACTGGATATTGGCTTCTGAGCATATCAATGCATTTTTGGAAAAATTAGAAACACTTAGTAGCAATGGTTCTGCCGCAGAACAAGTCAAAAAAATTCTGCTGGACTTAGGCGCCCGTAATGCACCTATTAACCCACCTTTAGCAGAGAGACGTCAAGTGATTGACACTATTTTTTCCCTAAATAGTGTTGTTGATATTATTGCAGGACTCGATCGTGCAGCAGTAGATGGCCCGGCATGGATTCGCGAGACTGCAGCGCTCATGAAACAGCGTTCTCCTTTAGCGATGGTTGGTGCTCGCGAAACAATTCATAGGGGTAGGAAGCTCACGATTTCAGAGTGCTTTGCTATGGAGCTTGCGCTAGGTGCCAGATGGATTGAAGTGGGTGATTTTATCGAAGGCATTCGAGCATTGATTATTGATAAAGATAATTCACCTCAATGGGCTTACACATTACCTGAGTTAACTGAGCAAAAGATACAAAGCTTGTTCCCATCGCTACCAAAGATTTAATCATTACAAGGATCTATTCATGTCATTTCTCGAGCTAACTGAAGAACAAGTCATGGTTCAAGATATGGCAAAAGATTTTGCCAAGAATGAGCTTGCGCCTAATGGAGAGCGCTGGGATCATGAGGGTTGGATTGATGATGCTGTTATCGCGCAAATGGGCGAGCTTGGGCTCATGGGCATGGTAGTTCCAGAGGAGTGGGGTGGAGCTAACGTGGACTATGTTTCTTACGCGCTTGCTGTGGAAGAAATCTCTGCAGGTGATGGGGCGGTTGGCGCCATTATGAGTATTCATAATTCTGTTGGCTGCGGCCCTATATTAAATTACGGTTCTGAAGAACAGAAAAAGACCTGGTTGGGTGAGTTAGCATCAGGCCGAGCTATTGGTTGCTTTTGCTTAACTGAACCCCAGGCTGGTTCTGAAGCAAATAATCTAAGAACAAAAGCAGTTCTTAAAGATGGTTCTTGGACGTTAAATGGCTCAAAGCAATTTGTGAGTAATGGCAAGAGAGCTAAATTAGCGATTGTGTTTGCTGTTACCGATCCAGAGTTAGGAAAAAAGGGGATATCAGCCTTCTTGGTGCCGACAGATACTCCAGGATTTATTGTGAACCGTGTAGAGAAAAAGTTAGGAATACGCGGCTCAGATACCTGTGCGATCACATTGGATAATTGCGTTATTACTGAAGGGAATTTACTTGGCCCGAGAGGTAAAGGTCTCGCTATTGCATTATCTAATCTTGAGGGTGGTCGTATTGGCATCGCTGCACAAGCTTTGGGAATCGCCAGAGCAGCATTTGAGTCCGCTTTGAAATATTCAAAGGAGCGAATTCAGTTTGGGGTGCCATTAATCGACCATCAAAGTGTTGCTAATTTTTTGGCAGATATGCAAACGCAAATTAATGCTGCGCGTTTATTAATACTGCAGGCTGCGAGCATGAAAGAGCGAGGGTTGCCTTGTTTATCTGAGGCATCACAAGCGAAGTTATACGCATCGGAGATGTCCGAATCTGTATGCTCAAAAGCAATTCAGATATACGGTGGATATGGATACCTTGAGGACTATCCGGTTGAGCGTTATTACCGCGATGCCCGCATTACTCAGATTTATGAGGGCACCAGTGAAGTGCAAAGATTGGTTATTGCACGTACTCTAAAAGAGCTAGATTTGTAATATTGCCCATCATGGCTCCTAATGCGGGGTTTATCAGGCAGCAAATAGCTAAGAAACGAGGGTTCAGGTAAAGCTCTTAGTATCAATTTTTGATACTACTAATCATAATATCTTGGGAATAAACCCCCATTTAAACGCTTGAAATCAAGGTTTCTCAAATATATGTTGCTTTGCAACAAAAATACCTTGCATTTATAAAATAGCAAACTTAAAATGGTGCATTGCAATAAATTCAACCCATTAAACAAAGTAAGGATTAATCATGTTTCAAACTCAATTAAACGACCAACTCGCTTCTGCACAAGCTAAAGCAATCGAAACTGCTAAACATTTGGCACAAGTTGCTGTTGAGAGCGCTCAAGAATTAGCTGAAATCAACCAAGCTGCCGCTAAAGATGCTTTAGTTGCTGCTCAAGATACAAGCTCACAATTGTTGGCAATCAAGGACCCACAACAATTGGCTAAATTAGCTCAGCCAGAAGCTGCTCAAGAAGCTGCTAAATATGCTGCTGCATACCAAGCTAAAGTAAACCAAGTAGTTCGCAACGGTAACAAAGAAGTTGCTCAAGTAGTTGACGCTTCTATCAATGACGCACGTGCGGATTTGGTTAAGTTTGTTAAAGAAGCTACTAAGACAGCTCCTGCTGGTTCTGAAGCTTTTGTTTCTGCATTCAAAACTGCATTTGATTCTTCACTCCAACAGTTTGACCAAGTTCGCGCATCTGCAACTGACGCATTTGCTAACTTTGAGAAGAGTGTTGATGCTGCTTTGGCAAACATTCAAGGTCAATACGCTGTTGCTAAGCCAGCTGCTAAAAGCCGTAAAGTTGCTTAATTAACTGAATAGTTAATTTTGTCGTTAAAAAAGCCACCTTCTGAACTGACCCCCAAAAGTTGGACGCTATGTCCAACCAAGGGGGTTTTGTTTTATGAGCAAGTACAGCAAGCAGTTCAAGCTAAAGGTAGTTAAAGAGTTTCTAAAGTCAGGCGGTCTTAAGCGG